>JBCCRH010000070.1:0-17751 GCA_039208045.1 Bacteroidota bacterium | reverse complement strand
TCCGTACTCGCACTTTTGATCTTGGCAGCATCACTGACTTTCGTCAAAAGGCCCAGCTTATTTAAGGTGCCAACCGGACCAGACATCGCCCCAGTAAGCACCTGCATATTGGTAACTAAGCCTACATATAATTTTTGGAAAGCAGCATACCACTGCTTAAAAGCTTCTGCCGGAGCCGATTCCCACAATGCCTCCCGCTGCCGCTGCTCCCACTGTTGCCCACGGTTTTGCGTAGCAATCCACTGCTTCACACTTTTGCGAACACCTAGCTGCTGCTGCAATACTTTCCAGAATACCCCAAACTTGCGCAGTGCCCGATAAGGCCGCAACCCCACCCGATAGAAATCCTCCGCACCTACCGAGTCACACACTAGCTGTGTAGGCAGCCCCCAGTGCACCATCGTATCGAGCAGCGCCGAAAGATTGATCCACGGCATGCCTGCTGCCATTTTAATGAAGGCGCGATCGCCAAGGCTGGGGTCTAAATCTTGGTAGTATTCAAAAAGAGCTGTACCGCTTTCGCTAATTACATCCGTCATCAGGCGAGAAGGGTAGGGGGGGAGAATTTCTTTATGGTTAGCAGAAGTAAGCACTTCCTCTTTTTCCGCTGGCGTCGTAATCGGACGTGCTTGGAGCAGATAGAGCTGGTTATTAGTAATCGCAAACTCAATATCAAGGCCATGTGGAGCGTCTAGCTCTTCATTTAGACGGCCTGCCCAATACGAAAGCTGCATGACAGCCTTTTCCGATGCCCGATCGGGCAAACTACTATCCCACACCCTCATGTACTGCTGCATCCAAGCATCCATCAGCGCAAATTTAGGTAGCAACAGCTGCTCTGGCGTTTGCTGCCCACCTACTAGCTGTTCGCCCAAGCCTTCCACCATTTCCAACTGCCAGACCCCTCCTCGGTAGGCAAAGAGTACCCCACTATAATCGGGCTGCACCATTTGCTGTACGATAACCTCCTGCTGCTCAGGCGTAGGGTAGGAGGCAAATACTTCGCTTATAGCATCTTCCACTTCATTCTGCTCCACTTGCAGTTTGGTGGTGAAATGCCCCGCAAAGCTTTGCGTAGCTCCATCTTCTTCACTAAAAGTAGAACGTACCGCTACCGGAAAGGCAAGCCCATCCAACTGATAGGTACCAGCTTGAAAGTCGGCATAAGAAATACCTCTGAAAGGAGCTGTAGGTGCCCCTAATGCCTGTAATTGTTCCAGTTGCGTCAGTTTACTCATTCGTCTCTAAGTCGTAGTAGTTTCGATCAATGTTGTGAGTTCGGTATAAAACTCATCTACCTGTTCGAGCATCGGGAAATGATCCCAACCCTCTATAATGGTAAAGCGTGCATTTGGAAAATCGTTCTTCCAATAGGCTAAAAATTTAGAAGCTATGACGCGTTCCCGACTTCCCCATAGAAAATGGAATGGCTGATTACCAATAGCAGCCTGCACCTCGCTATACCATGCGGGCGTAATCAAGTCAAAAAACACAGGGAATGCCGCACAGCGTTTGTAATCTGCAAAAAACTGCTGCCGCAAGTCCGCCGGAATGCGCTCCGGATACAAAAAGAGTTTCTTCTCCCACCGCTGCTGCAAAAAAGGCGCACTGATCAAATAGTGAATCAAATTGCGCATCAGCTTGGGCTTCATCAACTTGGGGAAAAAGCGATACTGCAAGGATGCCCCAATAATACCATGTAAGATGACTTCTTTTGGCACAAAAGCTTCCCCTGCCTGATTTCGCCACCCCCGCTTCGCCCACTCTAGCAAGATCGAGCCGCCAATGCCATGTCCATAGTACACCCATTCGCCAGCTACGCCCTCTACAGCTTCCGCCAATGCCTCTAAGAACCAGCTCCACGGCTCCCCCGTCTCTGGCAAAGGGCGTCCTTCGAAGCCAGGTAGCTTTGGGAGATGGATGGTGTAAGGGGCGTTCTGGGCTTCCGCTTTCGCTGTGAAGAGCTGGAAGCGAGCGTTGGCGCCGCCATTGCCGTGTACGAGGAGGAGGTTCATGTGAGGTTTTTTTTAGTGGTCAGTAGTCAGTAGTCAGTTGTCGGTTGTCAGTGGTCAGGTATTAATGGGGCCTTATTGATTTTATTAGTCCTACGATTAGTCTTGAGGTTTCGCTGGATAGTGCTAGCAGTTCTATTTTTTCTGTGGATGTTGTATAATTCAATCGAAATTAATAATTCCCACTGCCCACTGCCCACTGCCCACTGCCCACTGCCCACTGCCCACTGCCCACTGCCCACTGCCCACTGCCCACTACCCACCACCCTTCGTCATCTCCTCCGGGCGTACCCAGGCATCAAACTCCTCAGCCGTCAGGTAGCCCAACGCTAGAGCGGCAGCTTTGAGCGTAGTATCCTCTTTGTAAGCTTTCTTAGCGATAGTTGCTGCTTTGTCGTAGCCAATTTTGGTATTTAAGGCAGTCACTAGCATCAAGGAATTATTAAGGTGTTCGGTGATGCGCTTGCGGTTTGGTTCGATGCCTTTGGCGCAGTTGTCGTTGAGGCTGTGGCAGGCGTCGGCGATGAGCTGGGCAGACATGAGGAAGTTGAAGATCATCATGGGTTTGAAGACGTTCAGTTCGAAATGGCCGGTCATACCGCCTACGTTGATGGCTACGTCGTTGCCCACTACTTGGGCCATGGCCATGGTGAGGGCTTCGGCTTGGGTGGGGTTGACCTTACCGGGCATGATAGAAGAGCCTGGCTCATTGGCAGGGATGATGAGCTCGCCGATACCAGAGCGCGGGCCTGAAGAAAGCATACGGATGTCATTGCCAATCTTCATAAGCGAGCAGGCTACCGTTTTGAGGGCACCATGCGCTTCCACAATGGCGTCGTGCGCTGCGAGGGCTTCGAATTTATTTTCTGCGGTTCTGAATGGAAGACCAGTTAGGGCTGCAATTTTTTTAGCAACATTTTCGGCATAGCCGGGAGGCGTGTTGAGGCCAGTGCCTACAGCAGTACCGCCAAGGGCTAGCTCGGATAAATGGTCGAGCGTGTGGTGGATGGCTTTGATGCCGTGGTTGAGCTGGGAAACATAGCCAGAGAATTCTTGACCGACGGTCAAGGGGGTGGCATCCATAAAGTGGGTGCGGCCAATTTTTACTACATCCATAAAGGCTTCGGACTTTGCCTTGAAGGTATCGCGGAGTGCCTCTAGTGCTGGGATGGTAGCTTCTACTAACTTTTTGTAAGCAGCAATGTGCATGGCTGTGGGGAAGGTATCATTAGACGATTGCGACTTGTTTACATCATCATTAGGATGCAGAAATTTGTCGCTATCAGTTAATTGGCCTCCATGGAGCACATGGCCTCGGTTGGCTACCACTTCGTTGACGTTCATGTTGGACTGTGTACCAGAGCCTGTTTGCCAAACGACTAATGGAAACTGATCGTCTAAGTGGCCTGCTAAAATTTCATCACAGACTTTGCCAATCAGTTCTGCTTTTTCAGAAGCGAGTACGCCTGCTGCTGCATTGGTTTGTGCGGCTGCTTTTTTAAGAATAGCAAATGCTTGGATCACTTCTTTAGGCATATGCTGGCCGCCAATTTTGAAGTTCTGGGAAGAGCGCTGGGTCTGTGCTGCCCAGTATTTATCGGCAGGTACATCGATGAAGCCGATACTATCTTTTTCTTGTCTGAAAGCCATAAGTGGTGGAAAATTTTGTGTACGCAAATGTAAATAAAAATGACTCACCACTTGATAAACTATGTAGATTTGAGCCTAGTTCTTGGAAAGCGTAAAAAAATGGGTCGTACTAAACAAACCCTTTTTAGAGCTGTTCCAATGAGAGTATAAGCAAGATTTACATCATTAACTAACATAAAAACAATTAAGAGATTATGGCTTTTCAACTTCCAGAGTTACCATATGCCTACGACGCACTAGAGCCCCACATCGACGCACGTACGATGGAAATCCACCACAGCAAGCACCACGCTGGCTACACCAAGAAATTAAATGCAGCAATTGAAGGAACTGATTTAGCAGGACATAAAATTGAAGATATTTTAGCGAACGTATCAAAGCATTCTGCTGGCGTACGCAATAATGGAGGTGGCTTTTATAACCATAGCTTATTCTGGTCAGTGATGTCACCAGATGGGGGCGGAGAGCCTTCTTCAAAAATGAACATCCATAAAGCAATTGAGAAGAAGTACGGTTCTTACGAGAACTTCAAGGCCGCATTTGCCAAGACAGCAGCCACGCAGTTTGGTTCTGGCTGGGCTTGGTTGTGTGTAGATAAAGCTGATGAACTGCATATTGTAGGTACTCCAAATCAAGATAATCCATTGATGGATGTAGTAGACGTAGATGCGACTCCTATACTGGGCATCGATGTTTGGGAGCATGCCTATTACTTAAACTACCAAAATCGCCGCCCCGATTACATCAATGCATTCTTTAATGTGATCAACTGGCATGCAGTAACGAAGCGCTTCAATGATGCAAATGAAGGTGCTTCTAACTTGTAGATAAAAATTTGACTACTTTTTAAGAAAAGCCCGTTCGTACTTGTGAATGGGCTTTTCCCGTTTCAGAAAGTGACGTTCCCTAAAGCAAGTGCGCACTAGTTGAACTTGAGGTCAAAAAAACTTATCTTTAGGAACTATTGAAAAGCGATTAATCCCTTTTTTTCATTTATAAATCCCATCCCATGATCATTCTTAGCATTCTAGTACTGATTCTTGTGTTTTTTAACTTCAAAATTGTCAGTGAAGCCTCCTAATTGGGAAAAGCTTTACTCCAGTAAAAAACCAAGGGCCCGCTGTGTTGCAGTGGGTTTTTTATTTTCTGTAGGTAGTAGGAGCGATGCCGAAGGCTTGTTTGAACGCTTTGGAGAAAGTGCGGCGGTCGGCGTAGCCGGCATCAAGGGCGATGGTGGTGATGGATTTGCTGGGGGTTTGTAGGAGCTGGTTTTTCGCTTTCGCTAAACGGCATTGTAGGGCGTGCTGGTAGGGGGTGATGCCGTAAAAGGATTTGTAAGAACGGAGTAAGTGGTATTTAGAAAGCATGGCTGCCTTAGCTACTTCTTCTAATGTAATAGTCGTTTGGAAGTGATCGGCGATATAGGCGTAGGCGATGGAAAGGCGGCGACTAAGTTCTTCTTTAGTGGTATGTCGGGTGGCAGGGAGAGCCTGGAGTTGGCCGTTTACCGAAAGGTGCATACCAATTAACTGCTCAGAAAGCTGATAGAGTAGTGCTTCTTTTTGATAGTTCTGTTGCGTATGTGCGATGTGTAGGAGCTTGGGGCGGAGTGTGGCGAGGTATTTGCCTAATACATTTTCTTGTAAGTGGTAGGCCTTTTCATGAAAGCGTAAGGATATATTGGTACTATCCACCCTTTTTAACTGTTGCTCAAGTGTAGTAGTATATTGTTGCCATACTTCCTGTACCATTTCTGGGCGGAGGTAAAAACAAAAGGCTTCTACTAGTTTGGGAGATCGCACGGAACAGCTGACTTGCTGGTGTCGGTTGACAACAAGATAGGTGGAAGGGGTTAAGCAGTAGTGGTGTGAGCCAAGTTCGTAGTGTTCTGCCCCATTAACTACCATTTTTATGGACAAACCAGAATCTGTGTTTTGTTTTTCAAAATCGTTGAGCAGAGAATGGACGATTCCATCCTTTTCTTTCCATCGAAAGACTGGATCATGCTGGTGCAAATAGGCGATATGACTTGTTGATAGCTTAATAAGATTAAAGATTTTGAATGAGCTAAAAAAGCCCAAGCAAAAACTTGCCTGGGCTGCATGATTAGGATTAAAACGCTCTTATCTGGTAATAATAATCTTTTGGGTTTCTACTTTCCCTTCGGCTACCATCCGTAGGATATAGGTGCCTGGGGGCAGTTCTAGTTGCTCATCTACTGCATACTGGCCAGCAGCTTGCCGCTCTCGCACCAATTGTCTGACTGGTGTGCCTGCAATATTAAACAAATCTAGTTGCACGTCTGTGGTACTGGGCAAACTGTAACCAATTCTGACAGGCCCATTAGCAGGGTTAGGCGCTACGAATAACTCAAAGTAATCGTCTACCAAGTCGAGCGTACTTGTTACGAAGCCACCAGGTGGTTCTTCTAATCGCACATCAGTATACAAGCGGTATTCTCCAGGGCCTAGCGTTACCTGATCGCCAGGGCTATTTACGAAAGTACTATCCCCAGTGAAGTACTCGTACCACCAGCCACCTGTAGGGAAGGGGAAGCTCAGAGTAGCAGGTACTACATCGAAGTTACCTTGTGCAGCCACCCGCATGTCATCTCCATTGAGATGGATCACTTTCCATTTGCTTTGAGCCACATTAAGGAATACATCATCGGTTTCAAATACATCGTAGGTTGTTTTTAGGTGGATCAATCCACGTGTAATATCGTAAAGGCGCTGACGGTCAGGCTCATCTTGGTACTCCCAAAGTATCGGTTTTGGCGAAAGCTTACAGCCATCGTCACCATCATTGACGGTACCGTTAGGGCAGGTAAAAATGGAGCGGTCGTAGCCTAGCTCAGCAAACTGCCACATCATTTTCGGACCCGGGATAGCAAACATGAAGACCTCACCCAAAGCCATGCGCTCTAGTGCAGTGGGGAGCTCTTGTACATCGTAATCGCCATTGCTATTTCCGAAAGCGATATTTTTATACATGATGCGCTCTTCATCATGGCTTTCCATATAGCCAATCAATCCAGGCTCGCCCCATCCTTTGGAAGGGTCTAAATGCCACATGCCAGCAATATTGGAGCCATCATAACCCATCGTAGCTTGGTTGTAGGCAAAGTTGAAATTGCCCCAAAGCATCATTCCTTCGCCGTATTCGGCTAGCTCTTTTTCTTCTTGGTTTTGACCAAAATGTTCCAATATAACGTATGCGCCGGGAGTGGTTTCCCAGACTTTATCTGCATATACTTTTAGGATTTCAATACGTGACGCATCGTAATTGCTCCACAGGCCTACATTACTACCAGAATTGACTTGCGTAAATCCTTTAGAAAGATCAAAGCGGAAGCCATCTAGGCGGTACTCGGTGAGCCAGTATTCCATAATCTGGTTGGTGAAGTCAACGGTTGCCTGCTTTTCGTGATTGAAGTCGTAGCCCACGTTGAAGGGGTGGGTGGCGAATTCGTTCAACCAGGGGTTGTCGGGAGTTGGGCGAAACTGTGCAGCATTCCAGTAGAGCTGAGCTAGTGGGCTTTGACTAAAGGCATGGTTGTATACCACATCCACAATCACCGCAATACCTCGCTCATGGCAAGCATCTACAAAGCGCTTAAAGTCGTTCGGTGTGCCGTAATACTTATCTAGCGCCCCATGGAAAGAGGGATTGTATCCCCAACTGTTATTTCCTTCAAATTCGTTGATGGGCATCAGCTCAATGGCATTGATACCCAAACGATCCAGGTAGTCCAGGGTGTCAATGAGCGTCTTGTAGTCGTGGCGAGCGATAAAATCGCGAAGCAAAAGCTCGTATACTACTAGGTCTTTTTTAGAAGGGCGCTCAAAGTCATTGACTTGCCATTCGTATTCTTCTGCACCAAATTGAAGGAGCGTAACAATACCATCCGTTTTGTCTCCGGGATAAGCAGGCAAGTTGGGCCAGGTTACTTCTGGGATAAATTGATCATGATTGGGATCGAGTACCAATTCACTGTAAGGGTCAGCTATTTTTATTTGTCCTTCTACCCAGTATTGGAAGGTATAGTCCTGCCCAGGAACCAAGCCTTCAATTTCGATCCAGTGCGTATCACCGTCGGTGCTACGTTTCATGAGGAAATTATCGTCTAATTGGTAGTTGTTAAAACTTCCGATTACGTAGACGAAGTCTTTATTGGGTGCAAATAGTTGCAGGTGAACGCTAGTGTCGTCCAGTTCTGTTATCCCATCTTTGGCACCAGCAGGTGGATCGGCAGTAATGGGAGTGGATGCCGCTGCAAAACTCAGTTCAATAGTCTGCATCTCTTGTCCATTGTCAGCAATCACTTCCACTTGTTGGGCGCCAGTGGCATTCACCAAGATCGAATGGCTTAAACTCAGTGCATTGTCTGCACTTGCCACTTCCGTGCCATTGAGTAAGATAGAAATAGAAGCCGGTTCAGAAGTAGCTACGTCCACTGGTATGGTACTACCAATATTGGTTACAATAGAGCTTTGATTGGGGTTAAGTAGGACTAAACTGAAAGGCAGATCAGCTGGAAAAACAGGAGTGTAAATATCAGAGCCATTGGCCCCCTTACCCTCTAAGCTACCTGTTGCATTGCGGAATACAAAAGCCATTTCTTCGACCGTAACGCCAGTACCTACATTATAGTATGACTGAATAGATGGTGAAATAGTATACGTATACTTATTCGGTTCACCTGGAACAGGCGTCATCCGCCAGCTTGCATTGGCCACCCCCCAAGAAGTCTGGACATTTTTCCAGTCACTGGGCGAAGTGCTCTGGTTGGTAATAATACCGGTGTGCACATAGACATCACAATTACAATCGGCTAAGCCACCAGTCCCCTGGGTCGCATCAAAAGTAATGGTAACTTCATCTGTTACTCTTGGGAAAATAGGATCAGTAGTAATTAATTGACCATAGAGCATCGTAGTGCTTAAAAGGACTACCACACTCAAATGTAAAAATCGGAGCATAAATCATCATTTAATGAAGTGTGTAAATGGATAGATAGTATGCCAAAGTAAACACGCTTTCTATAACTATGGCATAGAAGGGCAACGTGGAACAAATTTACCAAAGCCTAATGAAAATGGTAGGATGAAGAGGCGTAATATTTCGAAAGAATGGAAAAAAGGTCAGGAAGGTACCAAAACACATCAGGCACCACCCCAAGTATAGAGTAGTGCCTGATTGCTTATCTGTTAGACAAACGATCTATGACCACTGATCATCATTGTAGTCATCATCTTTTCTGTCGTTGTAGTCATCATTTCTCTTTCTGTTGTAACGATCGTCCTTGTCGTAGCGATCATTGCGATCGTTTCTATCACGGTATCCACCACCGCCGCCGCCATAGCCGCCACGATCACGGCCACCGCCGTATCCGCCGCCACCGCCATAGCCACCACGATCACGACCACCGCCGCCACCGTATCCGCCACGATCACGGCCACCGCCGCCATAGCCACCGCGGTCACGACCACCGCCGTATCCGCCGCCGCCGCCATAGCCACCACCTCTACGACCACCACCGCCGCCGTATCCACCGCCGCCACCATAGCCACCACGATCACGGCCACCGCCGTATCCGCCGCCGCCGCCATAGCCGCCACCTCTTGGTTTTCTTGGTTCAGACTTTTTCACCACAATGGTGTTGTCCATAAAATCAGATTCATTTAAATCTTCAACGGCTGCATAGCCTTCATCATCATTGGGCATTTCTATGAAGCCATACCCTTTGGATTTCCCAGTTGCGTGATCCATAATAACTTTAGCGGATTCTACCTCTCCATAACCTTCAAAGAGGGTCCGTAAGTCTTCAGCAGTAGTGTCAAAATTAAGTTTTGCTACAAAAATGTTCATTAGAAAAAATGTTATATGAATAAAAAGCTAATAAATAAACAAAATAATAAACCGGACTTTATCCAGTTGGGCTTGATTCAAAAACACAAAAAATCATTCAAACATAATGCACTAAGACAAAAATTGGATCGTAAAACAAAAACGTTCGAAGTCAGCACGCATTTCAAGCAGGATAAAGTTACATTAAAAAGTAATGCCGTGCCGCCTTTTTTTTGCTAGGGTGCAACCCTAGTCAATATCGTATCAAAGCGATCACAGCAGAACGAACGGAAATGTATTGTATCAGGTGCAACAAGTAATTCTTTTTCGTTGTCAAACAGCAATTCTATGAATTCGTCTGGTTGTTCTTCGGCAAGAAATAACACCCGGTCTTCTGCCCATTCATTAGGCGCTCGTCGCAGCTCGCCATTGGCAATTAAAGAATCATTTCGTACGAGGCCAAAGATGCCATTTGCTTTAAGCAATAAAAGATCAAAATTGGGGGAGTAGCCCTGCCCAGCAAAGCCACCGAACGTGCTAGCTACCTCCCAGGTACCATACACATCTACTCCAGCAAAAGGATCAGTAGAGCTGTATCTGTCAGTAGGGATGGCATCAAACTCGTCAGGAAAAGAAGGAGATGTATCATCCTTCTCACAAGCGAGAAAAGCGGTAGCCAGGAAGAGCGCTGAAATAAAGAGGATAAGATTTTTCATTCAGATTGATTTTTTTAGCTAGACGGTGTAGGAGGGCGAAAGGGTTGGGAAATGCAAGTATAAATTAAACCTTTCTACCGAACACGGGATTTTAGTAATTGTGGAATTGGCTTCTTTTTTAGGCGGACAATTCTCAACTTTACATTTTATTACAGACAACGACTCACTTATGCTAAAGAAATACTCACTACTATTTGCTGGTTTGCTCCTGTTGGGAGTGGCTCAGGGCCAAAAGCCAGAGCGGTACACTGCAACGGATATTCATGAGGCTATTCAAAAGCTAAATTTTCTGGGTTCTGCCTTGTATGTGGCGGCGCATCCTGATGATGAAAATACCCGCTTGATTGCCTATTTGGCGAACGAAGTGAAAGCCAATACCGCTTACCTCTCGTTGACACGCGGAGATGGAGGACAAAATCTGATTGGGCCAGAAATTCGGGAACAACTGGGCGTGATTCGGACGCAAGAGCTGCTGGGCGCACGCTCTGTAGATGGAGGGAACCAGCTCTTTTCGCGGGCGAATGACTTTGGCTATTCGAAGCATCCGGATGAGACGTTTAAAATTTGGGATAAGGAGGAGGTCTTGTCGGACGTAGTATGGGCGATTCGTAAGTGGCAGCCAGACGTGATTGTGAATCGCTTTGATCATCGTTCGCCAGGGCGTACGCATGGGCATCATACAGGCTCCGCGATGTTGTCTGTGGAAGCTTTTGATATGACGGGTGATGCCTCAGTTTTTCCAGAGCAACTAGAATATGTAGATACGTGGCAACCGCGTCGATTGTTTTTCAACACATCTTGGTGGTTTTACGGAAGTAGAGAAAAATTTGCGAAAGCAGATAAGTCCACTATGCTGAGTGTGGATATAGGCGTGTATTACCCCATGCAAGGGAAGTCAAACTCAGAGATCGCAGCAGAGGCGCGCAGTATGCACAAATGCCAGGGCTTTGGTTCTACAGGTACGCGGGGGAGCCAGCAGGAGTTTTTGGAGTTGATCAAGGGCGATATGCCAGGTGAGAAGTTGGACCTATTTGAAGGGATCAATACGACTTGGAGTCGCTTAAAAGGGGGTGCACCGATTGGGAAATTGCTAGATAAGGTGATCCAGGAGTTTGATTTTAGCTATCCCGCAGCGAGCGTATCAGATTTGGCGAAAGCCTACCAACTAATGGAGCAGCTAGAAGATGGCTACTGGAAACGGGTGAAAATGGCAGAAGTGAAGGACATCATTAAGGCGTGTATGGCGCTATACTTGGAAGCGGTGGCGGATGATTACTCGGCTACGCCAGGTGAAGAAATAGAGTTGAGTATAGAAGTGATCAACCGATCGGCAATTGCAGCGGAGCTAAAAGAAGTACACTATCGTCCTATGGGGATTGATACGAGCTATAACTTGACTTTAGATAACAATCAGAAGTACCAGTTTTTCCGCACGGTAAACCTCCCTGAAGATTTGGCCTACACTAATCCATATTGGCTTAACCAAGACTGGCGCTTGGGCATGTATACCGTAGAAGAGCAAACCATGCGTGGCTTGCCCGAAACGCCTAGAGCGATGCAAGTCGGGTTCGACTTAGTCATTGATGGGGTGCCCATTAGTTACACGACCGATGTGGTTTTCAAGCGCAATGATCCAGTGGATGGTGAAGTATATCGTCCTTTTGAAGTGACGCCGCCAATCTTTGCTAACTTAGAAGAATCTGTATTTGTATTTGCAGACAATGCACCCCAAACGATCAACGTACTGCTAAAAGCGGGTGCACCAAATGTATCGGGGGAAGCAGCGCTAAAAGTAGCCAAAGGCTGGAAGGTAAGCCCAGCGCGCATTCCATTTGAGCTAAAGCTAAAAGGAGAAGAACAGCAAGTACAGTTTGAGCTATTTCCGCCCAAAGGGCAATCGGAAGGGATGATTAGTCCAGAGGTGACCGTTGGTGAAAACACCTACAACAAAGAAGTAGTGGTAATAGAATATGACCACATTCCTACCCAGACAGTCATGTTGGAAAGTAAGGCCAAAGTGGTGAAAGTAGACTTGCTGACGGCAGGCCGTAAGATTGGTTACATCATGGGAGCGGGGGATGCCATTCCGGAGAGCTTGGAGCAAATTGGCTATGAAGTAACGCTTCTGGATGATAAGGACATTAATCCTGAAAATTTAGCTACGTTCGACGCGATCATTTTGGGCGTACGAGCTTATAATACAGTGGATCGACTGAAGTTTCACCAGCCTAAATTGATGCAATATGTAGAAAATGGAGGCACTATGATTGTGCAATATAACACCAGCTTTCGCTTAAAAGTACCAATGGATGAAATTGGTCCCTATCCGCTCAAATTGTCGCGCGATCGGGTGACGGTAGAAGAAGCTGAGGTGCGCTTTTTGCAGCCGGAGCATCCGGTGCTGAACTATCCGAATAAGATCACTTCCAAAGATTTTGAGGGGTGGAAGCAGGAGCGCGGTTTGTACTTTCCCAATGAGTGGGACGACCGTTATACGCCCATCTTTTCAGCTAATGATCCTGGTGAAACACCAAAAGATGGTGGACTTTTAGTGGCGCAGTATGGCAAGGGCCATTATGTGTATACGGGTTACTCTTGGTTTCGGGAATTACCACCAGGGGTGCCGGGAGCGTTTCGCATTTTTGCGAATTTGATTGCACTAGGCAAAGAAAATAAGCGGTAGTAAAGGCATGCAGCTTTTACCAGCCAGCCGTCGACGGATCAAAGTCATACGTGTGCTTTGGATCATGCTATGGTGGGGGCTGGTAGGAGCGCTGGAAGCGTGGAGTACACAGGCACTATTCAGTAGCACATTTGTAGAGCCTGCTGCGCATTTTGATGCCTGGCGCTACTTTTGGGTGAATACCCTGACGTGGTCAGTAGCGGGCTTGGTGGCAGGCTTCGCCCTCACATTCTACTTGCGCGAGCGGCTGCGTACGCGCTCGTTTGGGATGGCTATTTTGGTGAATAGCCTAGTACTTACCGTTATCAACTTTTCCATCAGCGGATTAGCCTTCACTTATTTCTTAAAGCTGAAGAACGAATCGTTTAACCTCTTAGCTCCTTGGGAAAATCCAGCAGCTTTGCTGGCGCGGCCCTACTATTTGCGTACCCTCATTTTGCTATACATTGTTTCTTTGATTACGGTTATCCTAATTAATGTCATTGATAAATATGGGCGCGGAGGCTTTGCCAAGATGCTGTTGGGCTATTATTACCGACCTCGTGAGGAAGAGCGTATTTTTATGTTCGTAGATATAAAGTCGTCGACCGCTATTGCGGAAAAACTAGGGCATATCCGCTTCTTTGATTTGCTCAATGATTTTTTCCGCGATATTACCAACTCCATTATCTATTCGTACGGCGAAATCTATCAATATGTAGGCGATGAGATTGTGATCTCTTGGACGATGAAAAATGGCCTGCCCAAAGGCCGCTGTGTACAGTGCTTCTATGCCATGCAGGAAGCTATTAACAAGCGATCGGAGCGCTACCAAGAAAAGTACGATCTAGTGCCCGAATTCAAAGCAGGCCTGCACTGCGGCTTAGTGACCACCGGCGAAATTGGCGTGATCAAAAAAGACATCGTCTACTCCGGCGATGTGCTTAACACCACGCACCGCATCCAGACCCTCTGCAATCAGTATGGCGTAAAGATTCTACTTTCGAAGTATTTGCTGGATCAATTGCAGTTGCCCCCTAGCGATTTTGATGCGTTTCGGGTGGGCAATATTGAGCTGAAGGGCAAGCGGCAGAAGGTTGAGTTGTACACGTTTGATCATGATTTGGAGGTGGAGGGGGTGCGGGGAGGAGAGTTCAACTAGACCCTACTACAATTGCAGCTTCAGCTAAAAAGCCTTAATTTTATTGTACTATAAAAAAGGTCACAAATGACGAAGAATATAGATCAGAAACGACATCAAATTATAAAAGAGATTAATGAGCTGGTTTCAGAGCATGAACTAGAAGCTGTTTCACAATTCTTGAAAGAGGTAAGGTGGTTGAAAGAGCACGGGGCTATCTTTAAAGATATGAAAGATACCATTTCACTAGACAAACTAGTAGAAGAGCAAAATTTCAAGGGTATGGATGAAGCTCAATTCAATCAATTGGTTGAACAGTTAGATATTCAAGAACCCATACAGGAGCTTCTCGATCAGCTAAGCTCATGAATTACCTACTAGACACCAATATCCTACTTATTCTCCTTCAAAAAAGCGATCTTTCTACATCTATCAAACAGCAGTATGAGCTATTAGCCCCACAAGCTAGGCCTATCATCTCGGTGGTATCTATTGGAGAGATTGAATCCCTAGCTATCCAAAATAAGTGGGGAGTTCGAAGGCGGAGGAAACTCAAAGAATTACTTAACCAATTCATTATTGCTGATATTAATGTACGGAGTATCATTGAAAGATATGCTGTGATCGATGCTTTTAGTCAAGCTAAGCATCCACTATACTCTAGTAATTTTACTTCAAGGAATATGGGTAAAAATGATCTTTGGATTGCTGCGACAGCATCAGTTCTCGATGTAAAGTTATTGACTGCAGATCAAGATTTTCTGCATTTAGAAGATGTTTTTGTTGATTTAGAGCTGATCGAACGAAAAAAATGAAACTTTTCTAGACACCGCCGAAAACAACGCCACTTCCTCCTGCTTCCCCTTTAGATTGACCTGCCCCATCGGAAGCAATTCCAAATCTCCCTCCCAGTCTAACTGCTCAGCCAACTCTTCCGAAAACAACAAATCCACCCCCAATTCATTGCAAGCGGACTGGATGCGTGAAGCGGTATTCAGTACATCCCCCGAAAAAGCAATATCCTTTTTGATGACTCCGATTTCGCCAACAATGGCTTTTCCTACATGCAACCCAGCCTTAAAATCAGGTACTACATTATACTTTTTTAAATAGGCCTGTTTGCGCTTTTCGAAGGTGGCTTTGATATCGAAAAAGGCGTGGATGCAGCGATTGTAGCGAAGCCCTTCCGCTACCGGCCAGCCTATGAGTATTTCGTCGCCGATGTACTTTTCGATTTCACCACGGTTGGCCAGGATGCCATCAGTAGCGTCTTTGTAGAAGTCTTTTACAAATTCGAAGTATTCTAGTTCGTCGAGTGACTCTGCAATATGGGTGGAAGCGCGGAGATCTAAAAACATAAAGATACGTTCCTCCATTTGGGGCTGGAAATATTTTCCGCGAAGGAAAGCCCTAAAATTGCCAGGGCCATACTTATCGTTGATTTGGAGGGCTAGGATAGTGACGAGGTTGATAGACGTCCAAAAAACATAGTTCTTGAAGTTTTCCCAACTGGTGAAGTAGAGCCAAACATTTTGCCAGACGATACGTGCATTCGGTTCTACTTCTAGGTAAAGGATGTTGTATACAGCCGCCGCACAAATATTAATGAAGATGTATAAAATAGAGAAGCTCAATAAGACATAAAAAAGAGCTATGCCATAGGGATATTTTCGTAGCCAAACATTCACGCGATGCATCAGAAAAAAGCCTACCAATAATCCAGAAATAAAGATAGGAATGACGATAGACTGGAAGATAATCGGAAAAGAATAATAATCAGGAAGCACTTTGTAATTGACTAGCACATTGTATTCATACAACATTTGGAGGGTGCCCAAAATACCCCAAAATAGGCCGATCTGTAAAGCGCTCCGCAGGTAAGTATGTAATGGTTGTGGTGCCATGTTATTGTTGGTTGGGCCAAAAATAGGTAAAAAAGATGGCAGGAATAGTCGGGCCGCCTTTGATAGCGTATTGTCGTAGAATTTTCATTTTAATGCGCAAAGTCTTGAACTAAAGTGAGTTTAGCTAAATTTAACCTTTGTCTACTTAAAATTAAGCCAATAGTATGAAGCATCCATCTACCCTTTTAGTTATTCTTTTCTTTCTTTTTAGCAATTTCTTGCAAAGCCAAGTGAAGGCTCCAACGGCAGTAGCCAAGCAATATCTAGCTACGCAGCACCAACAGTTGCAGTTGACGGAGAGCGACATCGAGGACTACGAAGTACGCAGTGTAGTGGTGTCGAAGCATAATAAGCTAACGCATGTCTATTTGCGGCAGCAGCATGCAGGCATTCCAGTGCAAAACGCCATTTTTAATCTAAATATCACAGCAGATGGCCAGGTAGTAAGTTTTGGGAATCGCTTTGAAGCAAAGCTCGCGGAGCGAGTGAATGCTACCCGGCCACAGCTATCTATGCAAGATGCCATAGTCGCTACGCTGGATCATTTTAAGATACCCTATACCACAATACCGGCACTTGTAGAACAGAAAAATGCTCAAGAGGCTACCTTCGATCCCAGCGAAGTGGCCCTGACACCCATCAAGGTACGCTTACGCTATCAGCCATTACCCAACAAGGAGGTGCGCTTGGCATGGCAGGTGATGGTGGAAGAGCTGAATGGTAATCATGCTTGGAGTGTGCAGGTGGATGCCTTGACGGGTGAGTTGCTGGATACTTATGATATGGTGCTGCACTGTAGTTTTGGTGGGACTCCCAAGTATTTTGCAGGAATACATGCTTCCCATTTGCAGCATAATCGTACGTACGATAATACAGGACTCGCACCGGAAACGCCTTGGGCGAATCCCATATTGGCTATTACTACAGCAGGCGAAGCTGCTTACAATGTATATCCAGTCCCTGTAGAAAGCCCAAATCATGGAGATCGCGCCTTGGTGATCAATCCAGCCGATACGATCTCTTCTCCTTTTGGATGGCACGATACGGATGGTTTTGAAGGGGCAGAATACACCATCACGCGAGGGAATAATGTGCACGCCTATCATGATATTTTTGATATCGACAACTCTTCAGGTGATGAGCCAGATGGAGGTGATTCGCTAGTTTTCGATTTTCCATTGGATTTATCCACCAATAAGCCTTACACCCAGCAAGAGCCTTTGATTACGAACCTATTCTATTGGAATAATATTATGCACGATGTATGGTATCAATATGGTTTTGATGAGGCAGCAGGGAATTTTCAAGAGACGAACTATACTGGCGAAGGCCTAGGTGGTGATCATGTACGTGCACAGGCCTTGGATGGGAGAGGTGTAAATAATGCCAATTTTCTTACGCGAGATGAAGGGGATTCGGTGAGAATGCAAATGTTTGTTTGGGGAAACAATATTAATCTAGAGGGCATTGGCCCAACCAATACATTCAATGTTACTACACCAGATTCACTTGCTGGAAGCTATCCATTTGCAGCGGCTACTTTTGGCGATCCGCTTCCTCCGGTAGAGGAGGCAATAACTGGTAAAGTAGTGCTGATGGACGATGGAGTAGGTGAACCCTTTGATGGTTGTGAGCCACTCCTCAATGCAGAGGAATTAGATGGAAATATTGCGCTAGTGTTCCGAAGAGATGGTTGTCAGGATGCCTTTAGAGTATTAGCAGCTCAGGAAGCTGGCGCTATTGCTGTAATGGTTTGTAACAGTTCGTTTGGCGACCTGCTCAATATGGGGCCTGGTTCGTTTGGGGATCAAGTAAC
>JBCCRH010000069.1:0-17907 GCA_039208045.1 Bacteroidota bacterium | reverse complement strand
GTCCGTAACAGAAGAAAAGGGATCCCCTATTTTCAAAAAGGAAGTACGCTTGACTAACTCTTCTTTAAATTTTTCATAAATGGGCCGCTCAATGTAAATACGAGAGCCGCACAAACAAATTTGACCATTATTAGAAAAAGAAGATCGCAACGTATCCACCATCATTTGATCAAAATCGCAGTCGGCAAAGATAATGTTGGGATTTTTGCCCCCCAATTCTAGCGAAAGCTTCTTAAACTCTGGCGCGGCAATAGCGGCAATACGCTTGCCCGTATTTGTTCCCCCTGTGAACGAGATGGCCTTTACTTTGGGATGCTTCACAATGGCTTCGCCTGCCTTACCGCCATGCCCGTGCACGATATTAAGCACTCCTTCGGGTAGACCAGCCTCGATGCAAGCTTTGGAGAGCATATAAGCCGTCATAGGAGTCAGCTCTGAAGGTTTTGCCACTACGCAGTTACCAGCGGCTAGGGCTGGGGCAATTTTCCAAGTAAATAAATAAAGTGGCAAATTCCAGGGCGAAATACACCCCACTACCCCAATTGGTTGTCGCAAAGTGAAGTTTATCGCCGCTCCCTCCATATGGTGCGACTCAGAGCTAAAGTGTAGGATTGCTGTTGCAAAAAACCGAAAGTTGGACTGTGAGCGCGGTATATCTACACTGCTCGACATGGCAATGGGCTTACCCGAATCTACTGATTCAGCTCGACTGAACGCTTCTAGCTCTTGCTCAATAATATCAGCAATGCGCATGAGTATCCGAAAGCGTTTTTTTACTCCACAGGTCGACCATTTAGGGAATGCCCGCTCTGCGGCTTCTACCGCTCGCTGCACATCTTCTGCCTCCGAATTGGGTAAATACGAATAGACCTTCCCTGTAGCAGGATTGATGTTATCGATATACTTACCCGTGCTGGCAGGCACCAGCGCGCCGTCGATGTAGTTTTTGATGTACTTGTCAGGGCTCATTATTTCACCATAGCCATTTCTGCATAAAGATTGGTTTTTCTTATGCAATGAAAATAGTAAAAACCTGTGTGGTTTTCCAGACTTGTATGGATTTAACGATTACTGCCCGAGTATTTCTTTAATTTGTTCTTCGCTCAATTCCGTTGTCACAGCAATTTCATTGATCGGCATACCCAGAGCAAATAGTTTGCGAATGAGTTTTTCTTTGGTAAGGCGCTCTTGCTCGATCAGCTGCTGATTAGCAAGGCGTTCTTCCCTCAATTCCTCTTTAACTTGATCCCTTTCTGATTCCGCTTGCTTAACCCTAGCTTCTTGTACTCCAAATACCAAGTTTGCTTCTTGCTCCCCCGCTAATCGGCGCCGGCTCTCGCTATCTAGTAGGGGTGCTTGAAGGTAAGTAGCTATATCTTTAAACTCTTCAGGTACTTCTTCTAGGTCTATGATGAAATTTTGCTCGCTAACCCAGGCTTGATTAAATAGGGTCATAAACTTTTCTAAGCGGGTACGACGTTTTTCTGGCAAACGACGCACCTGGACGATATGGCATTTATGCGTCAGCAGATTGATAAAATCGCTATCGATATGTAGCTCTTCGTTGGTAGAAGCATCTATAATTTTTCGGTCTACCACCGCAGCCATTACCTCTATATCCACGAGATTATAACCCAAAATATAGATCGCAATGATTGGATAGGGCGGCTGCTCTACGACCTGCTGCGGTGAAGCAAAATCGTTTTGTGCATAGGTATTTCCTAGATAGGAGCGGAAGCGAAGCATATTGGTAGGCAGCTTTGATTTTTGTAGCTCAATCAACACCTTCTCCTCCTTGCCATCTTTATATTTTATAATGGCTTTAAAATCTAATCGAAAAAGCGTGAATTGTGCTTCCTCTTTACTAACCACCATTTCTTGCTGATGCAGTTCTAAATCGACTATTTCTTCATCGAGGATAGTGGAAATCACCTTAATGGCTAACTTTTTATTAGCCATCAAATACTTAAAGGCATGGTCATATAGCGGGTTGGCAATGCGCATAAGTGGGTCTTTACTCTTCAAAGTTATAGCTTTTAAAAATTAAATGAAAAGCGATTCTTATAAGATAAAGACGCGAGAGTGCGCAAATTCCATAACGGGAGGCAAAGAAATTTTAATTTTTTTTAAAACGTCCCACTCGCTTCGCGATATATTACCGCCAGCACCACCTGCCCCACTGCACGCAAAGTACGCGCATTGATCACTTCCAAATTATCATTTTGAGTGTGCCAGTGACTTCCAAAACCCTTGTTGTCAGAATTAGGTGGTAGGTTGATAATATCGATCATTGGAATCTTAGCTAAGGTATTGACAAAATAGTGGTCATCTGTTACGCCACCACTCTTCACATCAGCGAAGTAACTGCCATAACCCATATTACCTGCTAGTGTCCATACTTTATTCACTACAGAAGGTGCGAAGCGCATCGACCACTCTTCTTTTGGGAAACGCGCACCCTCTGCCCCCACCATGTCGAGCAAGATGCCGTATTTGGGGCGATACCCACTGACGTGTAAATTTTGTGCCCAGTGTTGAGAGCCCAGCGCCCAGGTCGTTACACTCGCCAATTGCTCTTCTTGATTAGCATACTGTTCCTTACTTTCCCCATAGTCCTCTAGATCGAAAAGGATCAAATCTACCCCCATATCAATGGGATTTTCTTGTAGCTGACGGGCGATTTCTAATAATACTCCTACACCACTACCCCCGTCATCAGCTCCCAAGATAGGCTGGTCACGTTGCTCGGTAGAGAGTGGAGAATCCGCGATATGTCGGCTATCCCAGTGTGCAGCTAGCAGGATACGCTTCCTCACCGCTGGGTTATATTGTGCAATAATATTCGTGCCATTGAGTAGTTCTCCCGTATAGGCCTCTGCTTTAAAATCTTGCTCTATCACAGTCGCTCCAAATCGCTTAAACTGATCCACCAGCCAGACCTTGCAGGCTTGATGAGCCTCAGAATTGGGTACCCGTGGGCCAAAAGCCACCTGCTTAGCCACAAATTGATAAGCAGAGTCGCGATCAAATTTAGGGACAGCATATTTCTTAATCGAAGGTGCTGCCTTATCAGCAGGAGCCTCAGCAGCTTCTCCGCCACAAGCGGTGACAGCAGTAAGCAGTAAACATACGGCAGTAGTGCGTACCAATAGTCGGAACATCATAATAGCGCTTATTTATTGGTTGAATTAGGATTAAAGTGTTGCCAGCCTTGGGCGGTAATGGGGTGTAAGTTACCTCCTTTAGTATTCAACAGAACACCTTCACTGTCTTCTACGATCTCTCCCATAATATAAATGTCTGGCAAGTACTTGATCTTTTCTACATCACTCGGATCAATCGTAAAGAGCAGCTCATAATCCTCCCCTCCGCTCAACGCACAAGTAATCGGATCGAGCTTAAACTTAATCGCCTGCATCTCAGCATCGGGATGAATCGGCACGCCACTCTCTTCAATCAGCGCCCCTACACCCGATTGTTTACAAATATGAAATAGCTCAGAGGCTAATCCATCGGATATATCAATCATGGAAGTCGGTACCAGCTGGTTTTTAGCGAAAGCGGAAATCATATCGCGGCGCGCCTCCGGCTTCAACTGCCGCTCTAGCAGGTAAGGTTGGTCGTCCATTTCGGGTTGAACGCCAGGATTGGCTAGGTAGATTTGTTTCTCCCGCTCCAGTATTTGGAGGCCCAGATATGCCGCACCCAAGTTACCGGTCACGCAAATCAGATCGCCCACCTTGGCTGTATGGCGATACGTCAGTTTATCTTTTTGCCCCTTTCCGATAGCCGTTACGCTGATAATCATTCCCTTTAACGAAGAAGTAGTATCGCCACCGATAAGATCGACATTATATAGCTCGCAAGCTTTGTGAATACCCGCATACAACTCTTCAAGCGCCTCTACCGAAAAGCGGTTAGATAAGGCCAGGGAAACCGTCACCTGCTGCGGTATCGCATTCATTGCATAGATGTCGGATAGGTTGACCACCACTGCCTTATAGCCTAGGTGCTTCAGCGGAGAGTACATCAAATCAAAATGAATGCCTTCTACCAACATATCAGTAGAAATCACCGTGCAGTGTGGCCCTTGGTCAATGACCGCCGCATCATCTCCCACTGCTTTGATCGTATTAGTATGCACTGGCGAGAAGGATTTCGTAAGATGCTCTATCAAGCCAAATTCTCCCAACTCGCCAACATTGGTTCGTTTATTTTTGGTATCTGCCATACGTTTCTTTGTCCTTTAAAACGCGGCAAAGGTAAGACAGTTTATTCCCCTAAACAATCATCAGTTGGTCTGGTCTATTTGCTGCAGTAAGTGCTGTGCTTTTTTGTGGTTGAAATGTGCTGGTGCAATGGCTTTTAGCAGTTGCTCCCCTTGACCAGTCCGCCCCGCTTGAATATAGGCTAGTGCTAAAAACCAGCGGCGCTCTTGTGCAAAGCGATCAGGCGCTGCCGTGGCGGAAGAAAGTTGATCGATAGCACTAGCATAGTTGCCGCTGTATAGATAAGAGAGCCCCAAATAAAAGAGATCTTCTTCATTAGCTCCTGTATGTTGTTGGAGGGCCGCCCAGCTCTCACTAGCTGCTTGGTACTCTTTGCGCATATATTGCTCAATGGCTGTCGCTCGAAGCGCTTCGATTTGCTCAGAGCTTTTTCGTTGCCCCTGGTGTGCGAAGGGGGCTTCGGCTAGGTAGTTAGCAGCTAGTTGTTGTGGCGTGCTTGCTGTGGTATAGATACCGTCCTGAAAAAAGATTAATAATAGTAAGATGGCAGCAGCAGCACTGGCCATCCACACGACCAATCGCCTACGTTTGGCAAGTCTGGCAGAGGGGGTACGCTGCACGCCATGCTCCTGCTCTAACTGTTTTGCCCAGCGCTTTCTTTTTTCTGCATCAAACTTTGCTCGCAGAAACGCTTTGGCCTGCTGTTCTTGCTCTTCTGGTCGTTGGCCGTCTTGAAAAAAAGTGTTCTTGCTCAACATAACTTCCTTATTGAATATGGTGAAAAAAATGGCGCAGCTTGTCGAGACACCTTTGTTTTTGTTTCCTAACGGCTGCTGGTTTTTTTTGGAGTTTTTCTGCTAGTTCATTTAAGGGCATTCCATTATAGTAGAATGCCTTGAGTATATTTTTACAATCTGCACACATTTTTTCCCAAGCCATATTAAGCACTTCCAGTAGTTCAGGATCCAATTGCTCGGGTGGTTCTGCGACATCAAAGGTTTCTTCCATTGTATCTTTCAGCTGTTCTTTTTTTATCCATTTGAGGTAAATCTGCCCCGCCATACGAGTAAACAGAAACCTTAGATTGCCATAGTGGATTTTTCCAGCTTTCAAGCGGTGCTGAAATTCTATCAGGCATTCCATGCTCGCATCGTACGCATCCTCCCAGCTAGCCCGATATTGATTCGTTATAAATTTGACGCAGTCCTCAAAGTGTTTTAGGAAAATACGCTCAAATAATTGATCATTACCGGCCTGTAGCTCTGCTACAAGCTGTTCGAAAGCAGTTTCAGTCAATCCAAAATTTTGGCTCATTCGTTTTGGTTGCTTTAATAATTCAAACCTAGCAACTTTTTCAGTACACTCCCTCGAAGGTACCTCCATTTCTTCTTGCTGCGAAATAAGCGGCGACTGCCTTACCCATTTCACTAATGGGTGCATTAACGTACGTTCCTTTGGCTCGTGGGGAGGCCGAAGCGCTCCGCTAAGATCATTTGAAGATGGTGAAATTGACATAATTTGGCACCTTTTTTATCTTATAAGATTATATTTCACCAAACGTGACTAAAATGGATAAAAAATTTTGCGTTTTAGTCACATTTCAATTTCACGATTCTTATAAGATAAAACGACCATGGAAAAAAATTACGCTTACTTGCCTTTTTGATTTTACTTGTACCAATACATACTTTTTGCCAAAATAACTATGTAGCTAACGAAATAATTATACGGTATAAAGTAGGAACTGAACCATCTAGTATCGAAGATTACCTGAATCAAATTGATGCAGTACCACAAGAGCATATCGCCGCTGAAAATATGATTCGTTATCGTGTTGGCGATTTCCCAATGATTATTGATGATCCTGTTAATGGCTCTGTAACCATCCATAATACGATCGATCTTTTAGGGCATACCTTACAGCAAGCCGAAGTAGATGGGGGTTCTTTGAACTACGAGATCAACATACCTGAAGCATATGATACAGATATGAACCTCAGCACTTTTTTGCCCATGTCTCTGATGCATTGTCAAAATTATTTAGGCCATTTTTTACCTAATATCGGGGGAACCGCTAGCTTAAAGATTGGTATTATTGATACTGGTGTAGCTACTGATGTGATCGCTTCTCATTTTGGTGAGTGGATTGAAGAAACAATCGATTTAGTTGACGATGGTCTTGACGGAGATGATGGTAATGGGCATGGCACAAAAGTAGCAAGTATTATTGTGGATATGCTAAGCTACATGGGGGTAACTTCTGCGTCTCTTGTTTCTGTAAAAGCATTTGATAACACCGGCAGTACTAATATTTTCAAATTATTTGAAGCAATAGATAAACTTGAACAACTTAATGCCAATATTGTAAATATGTCTTTTGGATATGCCCCCCATCCTGAAGATATCTATTCTAACTTACTAGTTAAAAAGATTAAGGAATTACAAAATAGTGAAATGCTAATGGTTACCTCAGCAGGAAATAATGGTATAGATATTAGTCAAGATAAATACTACCCTGCCTCCTTAAGCAATGCAGATTGCGTTTTAACAGTGGGAGCATTGAATTGTAATTCTGGATATACCTCTTTTAGTAACTACAGCCCAGATTTAGTCGAACTATCAGCTCCTGGTCAAAACATCGTCGGACTCGCTCCGAATGGAGAATTAACTCTTTGCACAGGTACTTCTTACGCGGTTCCACTTGTGGTAAGTCTTGCTGCCGTATATGGAAGTCATCTTTCTTTTTTCGACGCTAGTGATGTTGCTTGCATGTTAAAGAATTCTGCCACAAGCGAGGAATACTTAACCGATTTCGTAATGAATGGAAATACCCTGAACTATGTCGACGGTATTGCTCCAATGGATTGCACTAATTCAACCCAGACGAATAGCTTACTTGCTCAGTCAAATACAGCCCTAGCTCAAAGCAATGAGACTTCAGCTACTCGGATATATCCTAACCCATTCTATAATAATGATTTGTCCTTGCTTATCGATATAGAAAGAGAAGTGGTCGCGCAGATAAACTTTTATGACCTTTCGGGCAGCTTAATTTTATCTGTAGACCAGCTATTTGATGCAGGTAGCGACATTATTTCATTAAATATTCCATCCATTGAAAGATGGTCTCCAGGAGTTTATATCGCGAAAGTAAGAATGGGAAACCAGATATTGTCATATAAATTAATAAAACGCTAAATTAGCTGGAAATAACAAAACGGGTAGTATACTTCTATTGATTATCATAGTGGCAGTGCCCGTTTTCACTTCCAGCTTATGCGAAACTTTACTATAAACAAATGTCTTCCGCCCGTACTTTTTCTTTGCATATCCATCTTGACTGTCTTATTTGTTCTATTCCCTCTCATGGCGACTTCTCAAATATCTGTTCAGGATTCTATAAGTAAAGCAAAAAGACTACTAAGCAGTGAGCAACAAAAAGAAGGCGTTTTTTTTCTGCATAGATTGCTGTTACAACTAGAGGACGACTCGCTTGAACGAGCTGAAATTTATCATACTTTATCAATATCTTACTATCGGGCAGGTGTGCTTGATTCTGCTATTTTCCATGCAACTAAGGCTTTAGATTTTCGAACGGCTACACAGAAGACAAGTGTGAATCGTGCACGCTCTCTATTTGTGAGGGCAGCTGCCAAACGAGCATACAGTCATTTATTTGCAGCTATTCAAGATTTGACTTATGCTATCACTTTATTAGAAAAAAACCAGGAAGAAGAAGGAGCAGTTAGTCGTCTCCCCAACATGTATCTGGAAGCCGCACGTATACACAAAAAGTTAGGAAACTTTGATCTTTCTCTGCTTTATGCTCATAAGGCTAAAAGAGCTTATCAATCGCTACAAACCTTTTCTGTAAGCCGCCAGATCGCTATCCTAGAAGTAGAAGGAGCAGCTTACAGCGATCAAGGTAATAGAGAAAAAGCATCCCGAAGCTTTCGTCGAGCGCTGGAGCTTGCTCACACTATTGACGAGCCTACTCCTTTAAAAGCGAGCAGTCAAAATAATCTTGGTTTTACTAAAGCAAATACTGGTGAGTATGCCCAAGCTGATAGTCTTTACCGAGAAGCCACAACTACTTATAAAGCTTGCTACAAGGCATCCCCTACGCCATTTTTTTTACAAGAACTTGCAGCTGTGCAAGCAAATCTTGCTAAGCTAGCTAATCAACAGGGAGATCATGCTAGTGTTATAAATCAGTTTGTTCCAGATGGATTAACTTATGCAGACAAAGGATTTGGGAAAAATAAACACCCCATTAAGGCAGAACTAATTACTGCTAAGGGCAATGCCTTCTTAGCTTTAGGAATATATGATAAAAGTCTCGCATGCTTTCAAGATGCATTCAGTATCCTCTTGCTTGAACCAATGCTACCATTAGAGACTGAAAGTATAGAAAATATAGTCATCTTTGATCGTCTACAGCTACTAGAAGTATTGAATGGAAAAGCATCAGTATACAAAGCTCAGCAAAAATTCACATTAGCATACAGCACCTACATGCTTGCTGATGCCTTAGTCGATCAAATAAGGAAAAAGGCCCTATTACAAACAGACCGATCCACACTGCTCAGAATTACTCGAAGAATGTATGAAGGAGCCATCGACTTATGCCAATCTCAGTGCAAGGAAAATACTTCCTTTTGTGAAAAGACGTACTACTTTATTGCGAAGAATAAAGCTATTCTCTTAATAGAAGATATTCAAGCGTCTGAGGCCTTAAAATATGCTGACCTACCAATTTCTGTAATGCTTGAAGAAGAAAAGCTGCGTCAGACATTCCTTAAGCTAGAATACGATCTTCAAACAGCGGAAAATAATGATGACCCTCGAAAAACTATTCTTCAAGATCGCTTGAATGATGCTAAGTCTTCTTATTACGCTTTATTGCAAAAACTAGAGCTAAGTCATCCAAGCTATTTCACATTAAAATATGCCTTATCCTCACCACTTACTATTGCTCAAGTACAGTCACATCTTTCAAAAGGAGAAATCGCTATCGATTATTTTCTAGGCGAAAAGTATATCTATGCTGCTATAATTAGTGCATCTACTTATAAGATTAAAAAATGGGCGTTGCCTTCTTCCTTCCAATTCTTATGCTTGCGTTTTAATACTTTACTTAATGAGCAAAATAGTCAGCAGGCTTATCTTGATGTGGCTCATGAGCTGTATCAAGTATTGATAGCGCCTACACTAATAAAGAGTAGAACACCGATCTCTAAATTAACAATTATCCCAGATGGACTCATTAACCTGATCTCTGTAGAAGCCTTATTAACTAAAGCTCAGAAAACTTGGCTCGGAAGGGCAAATTCTTACGTTATTCACCAATACGCTGTTCGTTACCTTTATTCCAACCTATTTTTACCTCCTGTTCAAGATAGCAATATAGAGCGTGTCCTTCAGCCCTATGTGGGCTTTGGCATTGAATACGATGATTTTACGCTCAACGAATTAGAAAAGTATGTGAAAAAACAAGGTATAGATAGTCTGCTAGTTCAAAGATCAATAGGTAAGTTATACTATTCTGATGATGAAGTAAATGCTGCAAGCTCTATATTTGGAGGAAAGGCATGGCTCAATCAAGCTGCTACTAAAGAAGCCTTTTTAACCTATGGCCTTAATGCACAAATTATTCATTTTGCAATGCATGGTCTTGTAGATGCTCGTCAACCCCTCAACTCTGCACTTGCTTTCACTAAAACTAACCCAGATAGTGATTTTCTACTGCGTGCTGGCGATTTATATGGTATAACACTAGCGTCTGATCTGGGTATTCTCAGCGCTTGTCAAACTGCTAGTGATTTTGATCCAAACAATAATGGAAGTTTAAAGAGCCTAGCGCATGCTTTCACTTATGCAGGCTGTGAGAGCTTACTCGCTAGCCTTTGGAATGCATCCGACAAGAGTTCTATGGATATAGTTCTGGCCTTTCTTTTAAACTTGAAAGAGGGCGACACCAAAGAATTAGCATTGCAACAATCCAAACTTCAATATCTCGAAGAAGTATCTCCTGCTTTTGCACACCCATATTACTGGGCTAATCTTGTTCTAATTGGCAATACTGATGCCTTAGAAGAAAATGCCAAAAGGTGGAATCTTCGGAGCATATTAATTATAATATCTCTGATCATTAGCTCACTTATCCTATTCATGATATACCCAAAAAAGAGGGCTGCATAAACAGCACCTCCTTATATATTAAAAAAATTACGCTCTTCAACTAAATAGAAGGACTAGAGTCTATTGAATAATCACTCTCTGAACCTCCATTTGACCACTTGCCGTGCGGGCACGTATCATGTATAGTCCTTTTGCTAGATTAGCTACTGATAAGGTTTGTATATCTTGAGCTGGTTCAATAGAAAAGGTTTGCAATAATTGACCACTTGCACTAAAGAGTTCGATCACAGCCTCTTCACTTTTAAATGTTTCTGTTAGGCGAATATTGAGCCTATCTTTTGCAGGATTTGGAAATAATTCCAATGCAGATGCGCTAACAACTTTTTCATTAATCCTCAATCCATTATCGGTTATTGGTTTTTCTACCTCCATCTGACCCTCATCTTGGAATGCATCAATATCTATGCTATTAGCATTAGTCTGCTGAAATAGCTCATTCGTAGAAGAGCCAATAAGATATCCTGAAGGAGTGTCACCAGTTAGCCCATTACAAGAAAACGAAATAGGGAAGTTTTCAGTAATCATATTTCCACAATTATCAGGTACTCTCAATGTTACGTAGTAGGTTGACTCAGGATAAAATGGAGAAATAGAAAAATTGTAAATATTAACTGGACCTGGATTCGAAAAATTTGACCACTCTGTAGTAATACCTCCATCTTCGTGGTATCGAGAAAGTTGTACTAAGTAGTTGCTACCAATACCCTCTGGAAGAACAATTCTGAAGTCTAAACGATAACATTCAGCTGGATTCGGTGGATCGGGTGTGAATCGATTAGATGAGTTATCGTTTATAAGTGGCCTTTCGTCCTTATCTATTTCATCATCCCATGGACCTGGTGGTTCAGGTCCACAGTCTATTGCCTGACAATCTACCGTGTAGTCAACTGATAGCTGTGGTAATTCTGACTCGCAACAGGATTCTTCCACTGTTATTAATGCAAAGTTCGTTTCCAATGATGCATTCCCTTGATAAAAATCTAGATCACTTCCCTGAGATGGAGGATTTTCAAAATGAACAAATTCATCAGCGTAGACCCACCCAATATCATCAAATATTCCCCGAATATCCCCACGTACAGAAAAGTCATCCTCTCGCATAGAATAGTATAGCCATTTACCCATAGAATTGAAACAGCATGAGTTGGCACATTCTGAATCGTCCGAGGACTGATCGTATACTGCTGTAATTGACATGCCAATATCACTCTTTTGATACCCAGAAATTTTGAAATCAGGAGGAACGCCCTCCCATGTTCTAAACGACCATCCCTTCTTACCCCATACATCCGTGTACCCTAATCTACCCGAAGTGACTACTGCAAAACATCGCCAACCATTAGGCTCAATGCAGGTCTCGTGTTTCCATATCTCTTGTTGGGATGTGACATCAACTCCTTCGTTCACATTCGTTACGTAGGTAGGCGTATTAATAGCATTGACCCAAGCTTCTATAACACCAGTAATATTGCCAATTATGGCTTCTTCGTCTAACCCACTATTATCATCGTCATCATCATTACCAACCGGAACAAAATTAAATATACTATTCGCCAGCGAAAAAGTGGTCGAAAAAACATTTAGCCAATTCGTCAAAGCATCTGGATTTATAGCTACATCTCTCTGTCTCATAATACCTGTGATGAGCTCTCCTAAATTCTCAACACCATCATTACTGATTTCCATAAACATAGCTGCATCCTGTGAAGTCATGCCATAAGCTCCAGGCCCAGCCAACCACTCGTCAAACTGCATATCTATATTATATTTAGCCCATACATCGAAACGCTGTGCGTCTTGGCAGTCGCCACAATCAACACCTGTACAAACAAACTTTGCTACAATAAAAGTTTGATCTGTCTTTGGATCAGTATTAAAAGCATCTATCTGCCCATTATTTGCTCGCCCCTCCAAATTAAAGCTTAAGTCCTTAGCTGCACCATAGCTCACAACATAATTAGACTCCAGCTTGCGTTGCATATATTTTGCGCTACCTAACTCCTCGCGTCCTCCTGTATTATCCGCAGTACCATAACGAGTATAGCTCCCCTCTGTTATAGGTGGAAAATCGTCAAATGGATCTGGAATGAAATTATCTTGCAAAAAAACCTGACAGTTACATGGCTCATCTGTAATACTTTCTGGCATTCTTCCACCATAGTAATTCTGAATAAAGGTTTCCACGCTTTCTTCTGAAACATTAGAAGGCCGATTCTCTCGCATATATTGCCCCAGTGTCATGCCTTCTTCTTTGGAACCATCCCATCCCATGAGTATGGCAAACATATCCTTTCCTACCTTTTGCGCACTGTTATAAGCGGTAGAAAATTCCTCAATATTGTACTCTACTAGTGTTTCAATAGCATCGCCTCTAGGAATAATGCTCCATTGATATTTTGCCGGAACATTTAAGTCTGAAACAGTGAAGCTGGTCTTTGTCGTAGTGAATCTTTCCCATTCCTGATCTTTTACATTTCGAAAAAGGACATCATAAGAAGTGGCTCCCTCTGTAGGAACCCATTGGAAGTGAGCATACGTCTGATCTGCATTGCGCATAACCTGATGTTTCGCTGTTGACTTTGTAGAATAAAGTGAGCCCGTTTGGCCCCAAATCACTGAGTGGCTTATGATGAGCCAGCCCATCACAAAAAAAAGTGCTCTTAAATTCATGATTTTCATTTTTTGATGTTTACAAAAAAGTAGAAACCACTGGCCAGTGTATTTCAGTGAATAGCAATAAGGACAACCCCAAAGAATATAACCCGCCTATGAAGGCGCAAGTCCCTGATTTACTGTCGCTTATGACTAAACTAACTTGTATATAATGTACACTCCTATAACCCAAAATCCCCCAAGATGTGACAACGGCACATAAAAAAAGCCCAATTCAAGCGTTCCATCGCTCAAACTGGGCTTTCCGATAGAAGATCACTCCTACCTGAAAAATAGATTCACTTAGTTCATGCTTTCTCCCAACGCTTTCAACCACTCCACGGCAGCACGCGCCCGCTCATCCGCGCGGTACGAGAATTGCTCGCCCGTTTTTTCTAATACAAAACGTTCGATATAAGCATCGCTCGTTTCCTTATTGGCACCTACGGTGTTACAGCTAGAGCACTGCTGCTCTGCATAGCGCATGTGGTAGCCATAGTAGCTAATTTCTGTATCTGACGTAACACTTGTAGCCTCGTTTGTAAGTGCTAAAGCAGCCAAACTACTATTATTACGAAAATGCTCCACCAAAGCATCTACATCAACGGCTTCTATTACCGCTGAAGCATTTAGCAACTTATTTAGCTCTCTTTCAGTATTCATACTCGTAATGGCACCTCCGGCATTTTCGTAGGTACGAAGATTACCCTCCTCATCAATCAACCAGCCTTCGCGATCTCCTGTAAAGGTATTTACGGCCTCGAACTGGAATAAAATAGAAGGCGTATTCATCGCCCTTAAGTAGTCTAGGCCTTCTAGAGGCTGCGCACTTGGTGTATTTCGGATAAGTTGTTCTTTCTCACAAGAAGAAAAGGCAAACAAACAAACCAGCAGTAAAGTAGCAAGGGTATAGAATTTTAATTTCATATCGACATTTTTTTCGGATAAATAGATTGCTAATACACTCTAAGATAAAATTTTTATTGCCATAAAAATCAAAATCCCCACCAATCTGACACAAATCTGTCAAATGGTGGGGAATACCATAGCTTATCTACCAATTACTTCATTTTATCTCGACTTCACAACCGTCATCGCCTGCGATTGGCCTGATACTGTAATTTCTAAAATGTAGGTGCCATTCTGCAGTTCATCAATAGCATAGGTGCGCACGGCACGCCCCATGTCAAAAGGCGTTTCTACTTCCAACATTTTCACCCGCTTCCCGACAATATTAAACAAGCCAATAGTCACTGTGCCGCTTTCGCGTAAATCCAGTTCTACATTTAGTCTACCTGAAGACGGATTGGGATAAACTTGATATTCAGCTGTTTGCTCAGGGGCGAAGGTAGCTGTAGCCACCTCTTCTGCTGTAGTAGGTAAGTCGTCAAGCTCTCCAACATAATAGCCAGGAAGCTGCCGGAGGTTGGCCAAGCGTAGACTTCTGGCATCCGCTACATCACAATTTCGGATCGCTGCATGAAATATCGCATCCAAATCCGTTTGCACATGGAAGTTTTCTTGTAGATGAATGAAGTTCTGTGCTTCGTAGTTGACCTCTGCTCCTTCATAAACCACTGCGGTAGAGACAATGCAATTTTCCGTCGCATAGGTGTTGGGCTGAGAATGGAAATTGGCAAAAGTAGGGCAATCCAAACACAGCTCGCTACAGCTACTGATCAGATCAGTACACCACAAGCCTCGGCCAAAGGTACCCGCATAAAGCTTTCCAGTGCTGTAGTTAATCTCTAGTTCACTGACAATCACATTGGGTAGCGCATTGCTAAAAAGCACCCATTCGCTCAGGTTATTATCACGATAATACACCCCAACATCCAAGCCCACATACAAGCCATCCGCACTGCCATTTTCATACACAATACAGTTGGGGGGCAAATTGGGTAAGTTATCCGTGATATTCGTCCAAATCGCATCCGTTCCCATATCTCTAAAAAACACCTTATTATTATCCAAAAATCCAGAAAGTGTCAACCAAATTCGGTTAGCATCTGTAGGGTCTACCGTAAAATAGGTGATCCTTTGGTTGAGGGGCGTAATATTAGAGCTGATATTGGCCCAAGTAGTGCCCCCATCTGTGGTACGAAAAATGCGCGCGCCTTTGGAAACATAGATTACATTATCGTCGGAGGGAGCTTGCGCCATGTGGTTGGCTACCCCTGTACCGATAGCCCCATTGGAGATATTCGTCCAATTATTACCATCATCCGTACTACGCCACACATCTTGGTAGCCTGCCCATACTTCATCATTAGCAGCGTCAAAAAAATGAGGTGTCAGCCATGCCCCACCGCAGGAGTCCACATTCGGAAAAACCGTAAGATCCTGCACGCCACCCCCCGGATACGAGTAACGCCGCAGACAGCCTCTTTGGGTAGACCCAAAGATCAAATCACTAGCCACATCAGGAGAACACTCAAAGCCATCTGCCCCAAACCAATGCAGCAGATTTCCATAGCCTGCGCCCCCATCTACCAACTGATTGAGTCCATTATCTTGGGCACCGCCCATTATGTAGTCGTCCTCATCTGTAAAAGCAGCAATGCGATAAAACTGGGTAATGCGGAGTCCTTGTGAAAGATTACCCCAATTATCAGCATCATCCGTAGAGCTATAGACGCCCCCGTCAGAGCCCACAAAGAGCGTATTTCCAATAAACTCCATCGAATGTATGTCCGCATGCGTGTAATTGCCTGCCCCTGCACTCGGCTCTTGCCAAAACGAAGTGAGCACCCAGCTAGCGCCCCCATCGCCACTACGCCACGTATTGATACCCCCCACATGCACCTGATCTTCGTCAGTAGGAGAAACTGCAATCACCAAATCATAATCCGATTGGTGCCGAGCTCCCGATCCGTTAGATCGGCCGTTTAAGAGGTTGGGCGTAGTCGACTGTAGGGTAAAACAATCGCCACTATCATCAGAGCGATATACCCCACGGAAGGTACCAGGCACAGCATTCCCCATATTATTCGTTAGGGTACCTCCTACCAAGACATACACCACCTCATCATCTGCTGGAGTTACCGCAATCGCCATGCGAGTGCCCTGATTGGTAATCCCACAGTTAGGCGCTGGGTTCGTCAAAGCAGCCCAGTTTTCACCGCCATCTGTACTTCGGAAAAATCGCGTCCATTCTGCGGCGTAGATCGTCTCTGGATCATTGGGCTTAAATTCAATGTCCGTAAACAGTCCATTCTGCTCATTCGTCCAATTCAAGCCGCCATCTGTAGTTCGCCAAAGTCCTCTTGAAGTAGCTGCGTATAGCGTATTGGGATCCGTAGGATGCATCACCAATTTGTAGCCATATGCCAACTCTGTAGCAGACCAAGTTAGCCCTGTTTGGAACCAAGTATCGCCACCATCAAATGATTTTAAAACGCCCAAAGAAGGCACATGTCGACCATCACCATCGCCTGTAAGGATGTAAATAACTCGATTATTTTCAGGAGAAGTAGGGTCAATGGCTACCCCCGATACCCCAATGGCAGGTAAGCCATCAGTCAAAGGCTCCCAATAGGAAGCACTCGGATCGGCAGGATTCCAGCCACCGCCATTGGTGGTGCGCCAAAGCCCCCCAGCAGGTGTTCCTGCGTACAAAATATCACTATCCGCAGGATCAGCCACTACCACATTAACACGCCCGATACCGCCATTATATCCATTAGAAATCTGTTGGTAAGCTGTGCCACCCACCGTTTCCCACTGGCAATCAAAGTTCAGCTCGGGCGCCAGCGAGCGATAATTGCGGAAGCTCAAAAACTCATCCAATACCCGCGATGGTACATTCTGTAAATATCCATCTGGTGTCAAGCGATGGCTATGGTAGTATTCCCAGCGCTTAAATTGCTTGTATCCCGTGCCGCGCCCTTTGTCTCTGCCAGCGTAGTAGGCTTCTACACGCTCCACAATCTGCTCAAAAGGCAGGCGCTTATTTTTTTCAACTATTTCTAAGTAGGCCCTTTGGGCTTGCGCAGCAACACCCAGCAGCACCATTAGACTAATGATTCCTATAATTCTCATTTGATTTAATTTTTGGGGTGATTACGATTACTTCAAGCGCGCTTTCAGCTCCGCATTCTCTGCTTTCAAGCCCTGCACTTCCTTATTCAGCTCAATCAAGTACAAGAATAATTCCTCGATCTTTACCTGCTGATCTACGGTCGCTTGGCGCAATTCCAAGCCATTCGTCTCCACTTCTTCCGCAGAAGGCATCGCAGGCAGGTACCCTTTTTCTTCAATATGTGCTTCCACTTCTTCTAAAGGCAATAGCTTGTACTGCTCCTCAAACACATAGTCGGCCCAGCCTGAACGCACCAGCACTTCTTCCGTAAGAATACCCCCTTCTACAAATAAGGAGTACCCCGCAGTATTCACTGTTCCCATCAATGCAGGCGTACTTGTAGTACCCACTGTAAGAATGCCATCCACATTAGCATCGCCCGTAATAGTCGCGTTATTATCAACTGTCAGCAAGCCTCGAATCAGCGTAGATCCGCTAATATCTGCCGCACCGTTCACATCAAGCGCCATCGGATTGTTAATGGTAAGCAATCCATCAATCGTCGCAGTACGCAAGCTAGTAAAGCCCTCCACCGTAAAATTGCTCGTCACCAAGCCACTACCGCCTATCCGGCTCGACCCATTAATATCCAAGAAATATCCAGCAGTAGGCGCCGTCGTACCAATCCCCACCTGTGCACCATCATCAAAAAGCTGGCTATCACCCAATGAATTAGGCCCTGTAAACTTAGACACCTGATTTGGCGTGCCATTAATATCTTCGCCCGTAAGCATCTTATACCAG
>JBCCRH010000068.1:0-17913 GCA_039208045.1 Bacteroidota bacterium | reverse complement strand
TTAAGACCTCCGGAGTCTTAAGGTCTCCGAGGTGTGCCTAGTCCCAAATTCACCGCCCAGGCAGCGGCACATAGCCAGTCTCCCCCGGCACCATATCAAAAGTTTGATCCGCCCAGCGCTGCTTCGCAGCTTCCAATTTAGCTTTATCAGACGCCACAAAATTCCAATAAATAAAACGCTCTTCTGGAAACGGCTGTCCACCAAAGAGCAGCACATGGGTATGTTCCCCCATAACAATTTGACAAATATCCTCTTGCTTAGACACCATCATATTGCCCTTCTCAATGCGCTCGCCGCAGGCACCAATATAGCCATCTACCACGCATACCCCAATCTCGCCGTATAGCTGCCCCGCTACGTCCAGCAGCGCTGCTTTGTCCGATTTTACTTCTACCATAAAAAGCTCTGAATACACTGGGACAGGCGCTTCCCTGCCATAGCCCTTGCCTGCTACGAGCGTGAACTGCAAGTCTCCTTCTTGCCACTTGGGTAGTTGCTCCGCAGGCGTATGTGAAAACTCAGGGTTCATTTCTTCCAAATGTTTGGGCAAGGCGACCCATATCTGGAAACCATGAACGGGATACTCCCCACCATCTCTTAACTCGGGTGGCGTACGTTCGGTATGGACGATGCCTTTTCCCGCAGTCATCCAGCCTACTGCACCAGGGGTAATTCGCTGAAAAGTGCCCAAGGTATCCCTATGGTCGATCTGGCCCTCAAAAAGGTAAGTCAAAGTAGAGAGGCCAATGTGGGGATGTTGCCCAACGTCCATGTAGTGCCCTGGCCGAATCACCGAAGGCCCCATATGGTCGATAAAGATAAAGGGGCCAACCATTCTCTTTTTCCGAAAGGGTAATAGGCGCCCAACTAGGAAGTCGCCAATGTCGCGGCTGCGCTCTTCAATGATGATTCCAATATTTGACATGTAGGTAGATTTTAGGCTACCTAAAATAAGTCAAACCTTACATTTTATGACTTGAAAAAGGTATGATGATCGGAATAGTTGAATGTCTAGAGAACTACGCCCTTTTGCGCCGCATAATCCATCGCTGATAGGCCCTTTACATCTTTTATAGTGGTATCCGCTCCTTTGGCGATTAGCAGCTTTGCTATTTCGGCTTGACCATAATTTACCGCAAACATTAATGCTGTTGAGCCTTCTTTATTCTGAAGGTCAAGCTCTGCGCCATGGTCGATCAATAGCGTGACTAATTCTGGATTGCCTTTGAAGGTAACGCCCATCAGTGCAGTATTACCAGAAGCATCCTGTGCATTGACCTTGGCGCCACACTCTATCAGGGCCTGAGTGACGGCTGTACTGCCCATGTAAGTGGCCAAAATGAGCGGGGAAAAGCCTCGTTGATCTGCTTGGTTAGCTAATGCGGGTTGTCGTGTAAGCAAAGTTTTGATGGCTGCCACATCATTGGTTCGGATAAGATGGGAAAGGGGTGACATAAAGCAAGTTGATTTTGATTACAACAAAACTACGATAAGTAAGATTTATTATTTTTATGTTACGATAAATAATTATTATCAATTGGTATGACATTACAACAGCTGGAATATGCCTTAGCGCTGCGCCGCTATGGGAGCTATGGGCGAGCTGCAAAAGCAGTTGGTATTTCGCAGCCTGCTATGAGTATACAGATTAAGAAACTAGAGGAGGAAGTAAGCTTGTTGCTTTTTGATCGGTCTCAAAAGAAGGTAAAGGCCACTTATGAGGGCAATCTTTTCTTGGAGCGAGCGCAGTTACTAGTTACAGATGCGCACCAACTTCATAACTTGGCGCAGTCGCTTCGAGAAGAACTGAGTGGATCCTTACGCCTGGGTATTATTCCTACCTTAGCTCCCTACCTTATTCCACTGTTCATAAGGGAGGTCAATACTACCTATCCTACGCTAAAGATTCATATGGAAGAGGCCTTGACGGAGGAGATCATTCAAGGAATTAAGGTGGGTACCTTTGATGGAGGTATTGTCTCTACGCCTATTGAGAGCAAATTAATGTTTACGATAGTGCCTCTTTTTTATGAGCGATTTTTGTTGTTTGTTTCCGAAAAACATCCATTGTTTCAACAAAAGCAGGTGCAGGTAGAGGAGATACCAATTGAAGATTTGTGGTTACTGAAGGAGGGGAATTGCTTTAGAGATCAGGTAGATAATATTTGTGAGATTGTAAAAGAGCAGGACTCGGAGAGTCTCTTTTATTTTGAGAGTAATTCTATAGAGTCACTATGCAGAATTGTAGAGTTTAAAGGAGGAGTAACCTTTTTGCCAGAGCTGACCACCTTACAATTTGGGAGTGAGCGAGAAGAAATGATCAAAAAGATAAAGGGCCCAGATCGGGTACGGGAGCTTAGTTTATTGCATTTACCCAATCATGGCAAGAAGAGAGCTATGAGTAAACTGTGCGAGGTGATTAAAGAAAACTTGCCGAAAAGACTGCTAAATAAGGAGGGGGCCATTAGAGTTCCTACTAAGATCAAGGTGAAATGATGCTTATTTTGTATGCACTACAACTTAATGATTCATCTTTTTAACGGTATTTAGTTATTTCATTATCAGCTCTTAAACGTACCTGTGTCTGATTTGCGACATAGTAGTAGTAGGCGAAAAATCATACTTATAAAATATTATTTAAACATCAATATGGACTTTTTTTGAATTTGTTTCTATATTTGCTACGAGAATAAATAACACTTAGAGGGATATCCTATCGATTTCCCACCTTACTTTACAGGCTTTTAACTAACTATTGACTTGAAATTAGACGGTCTGAAACTTCGCATTACCTATTCCCATAGGCGATAGTTAATATGCTATGCTCTATCTCAATTACACACTTTATTTTTCAGGATTTTAAGTACACATAACTTAAACTACACAACATTTTTTGTTTACGGGGAGGCCTTAAGAACTGAATTAACTCAACGCAGTGGAGTATTCAGGATAAGGTCTAGAATTCATTTTTAGTCTATTTTCCTACCATACTCGCTTTGCGTTGCAAGAGAGAATATCGATAAACCGGTTGGTTTGCGACAAGAGAGCTTTGCAAATTTTTGAGACAAATTTACACGAAACATGAGAGGTTTTACAATGGCATTTCTCAGCCTACTACTGTGGGGGGCTGAAATACATGGCCAAACCCAAACGCAAACGAGTACAACAAAAAAACCAGTTTTAGAGGCTAATTTCAAATCTGGATCAACTAATCCAGATAACTGGGTACCCGTTCAAGAAATCCAACAGTACGCCTGGGAGAATTCCTATGTGGAAGGTTCCTTGTACTTACTAGTTCAATTTCAAGATTTTCCTTCCTTGTCTGAGCAGAAAAAACTGGAGCAAGAAGGCTTAAAATTGCTCTACTACATACCAGCGCATACCTACTTAGCCAAGGTGCAACCCACTACAAACTTGGCTGCTACAGGCATTACCCAGGTTGCACCCTATTTACCGTCCTACAAATATTCCAGTGAGCTGACTCACCAACAAATCCCACTCCATGCCTACCAGGATAATCGATTTTGGGTACAGGTAAAAAGTTTTCCCGATATTACTGTTGCCCAATTAGAGACTCGCCTTTGGTCTAGAGGATTTAAGCCGCAGCGATCAGGTGGGGATGTACTTCGAGTACAGCTAAGCCTTGCGGAATTGGAAACACTGACTCAAGAGCCTGCCGTTATGTATGTAGAGCCTGTGGAAAGTACTTCTACACCAGAGGGGGTGAGAGGAAGAACACTACACGCTGTGAATTTGGTAAACACCGGAGCGGAAACAGGCTACGATGGATCAAGTGTTGCTGTAGCGGTAGCTGATGATGGTACGGTATTTCATGAAGACCTGAAAGGACGGACAACGCATCATACCACCTCCAATGTTGGAGATCACGGAGAGATGGTAGTCGGAATTTTAGCAGGTGCAGGTAATATTGATCCCCTAGCGTTAGGAGTGGCACCGGGGACGGAAGTACATATCTTTAAAATTGATGGCTATACGCATGTCACTAATGCTATATCCAATTATCAGAGTCTTGGTACGGTAGTAACTTCTACTTCTTATGGAGAAGGCTGTGGGGCTTTTTACAATACCAATGCGAATTTTTTAGATGCCCAGATGTATCAGCATGATCGGGTGCTGCATGTCTTCTCAGCTGGTAATAGCGCCAACTCCGATTGTAATACGAAGTATGGGAGCATAACCGATCAGTTCGGAAAGTTTTTTGGTAACATCGCAGGAGGGCGCAAGTCTTCTAAACACGCCATTGCGGTAGCTAACGTTTTGTACAATGATCAGCTACACGGTTCGAGTAGCCGAGGGCCAACACTCGATGGCCGCATTAAGCCTGATATTAGTGGCCAAGGGCAGGGTAATCTCACTATAGACGATAATAATGGCTATCGCTTGGGCGGTGGCACTTCAGCGGCAGCACCCAGTGTGGCAGGGGTGGCAGCTTTGCTATTTGAGGCGTATCAGAGCGTTAATAATGGAGTAAAACCTGCCGCTTCTTTAGTAAAAGCAGTCTTGCTGAATAGCGCCGAAGACATTTTTCTACCTGGGCCCGACTACTTTACAGGATGGGGCCGCGTACATGCCAAGCGAGCTATAGAGACCGTGGAGCAAGGGAATATACGAAGTGGCCAAGTAGCTAATAAAGGCAATTCCCTGATTCAAGTAACGGTGCCTGCGGGTATGGCTCAAGCACGATTTATGATCTATTGGCTAGACCCTGCCGGAGCGCCGATGGCGAATAGGGCGCTCGTCAACGATTTGGATATGCGGGTACAATTACCAAATGGACAGTATCGGCAGCCCTGGGTGTTACCTATTTCGGCCAATTTAGATAGCCTAATGGCACCAGCTTACGCTGGCTATGATCGCGTGAACAACATGGAGCAAGTGGTAATTGATAATCCCCAGGCAGGTTCTTACCGAATTAGAGTAAAAGGGCACGCCGTTCCTCAGGGGCCACAGTCGTTCTATTTGGTATACACTTTCGTGGAAAAATCGCTAGCACTTACTTATCCGGTTGGAGGAGAGTCAATGGTGCCTGGCGAAACTGAGGTGATCCGCTGGGATGCACTGGAAGACTATGGGACCTTCGAATTACAATATTCTGTGGATAACAAGAGCACGTGGACAACGATTGATAATGCAGTGAGTGGAACGAAGCGCTCCTACGACTGGCGGGTGCCTAACGCGATAAGTGGGGAGGTATTTATCCGTATTAAGCGCGGTAGTCGCATAGAAACTTCTCCTGGGCGATTCCATATTTTGGGGCAACCGCAATTTGTTTTCAATACAGAGAGTAGTCAGGAAGCATTCGTCTCCTGGCCGCCCGTACCAGGAGCCAATCGGTATGATGTGTATCGCTTAGAGGATAAGTATATGAAAATCATTGGCACCACAAGCGGCACCAACTATGCCATTGACGCAAGTCCACAACAACAAGATTGGTACAGCGTACGTGCCCGCTACAACGACCAAATTATTGGTCGCCGGTCATTTGCGAAAGCGTATACCTACCTGCCCTGCGAAGTGCCCGTAAGCCTCCAAATCGACTTTGACATCTACCCTGCGGAAACGCGCTGGGAAATTCAGAACCTTTCTAACCAAGTGGTGGCCTCAGGCGGCCCCTATAATGGATATGATAACTTTTCCAATATCGTTATTGAAAAATGCCTCCCCGAAGGCTGCTACCGACTGCATATGTACGATGCGCTTGGGGATGGTATCTGCTGCTCGAATGGGCAAGGGAGCTATGCCCTTTCTACAGCTAATGGTACGATCTTAGCAAGCGGTGGAAATTTTGGTAGCGAAGCCTCCCATTATTTTTGTATTGATGAAGATATGGATGACGGCAATGACGACAATCCACCCAGCACACTCACCATTGCTTCTTTTCAGCTAGAGCAAAATAGCTGTGGAAATGGGGCCAATGGTTGGATTTCGGTACAAGCTGCTGGAGGTAGTGGCTCATATACCTACCTGTGGAGCAATGGGCAAGTGGGCAGTACGATTACCCAACTGGGTGCAGGTAATTACACCGTGACTATATCGGATGGTGATCAACAATTAGTTCGTACCTACACTATTACTTCTCCGCCTCCGATTGTTGCTTCTGTCAGTGCAACCGACATTGGCTGTAATATGGGTAATGGCACGGCATCTGTAGTAGCTGCTGGGGGCAATCCTCCCTATGCATATAGTTGGAGCTCGGGGGCAAATGGGCCAGCTGTAGCAGGCTTGAATAGTGGGAGCCATGCGGTTACTATTACTGATCAAAATAACTGTTCGATCGTCAAATACTTTGATGTTCAGTTAATAGGTGATCTTGAATTGAGTTTTTACACCGCAGATGTGAGTTGTCCGGACGATCAGAATGGCGTTGCTGTAGTTGTCGCTACTGGTGGACAGGGGCCTTACAGCTACCTTTGGGGAAATGGGGAAACCAATTACTTTTTAGTCAACCAAGCAATAGGAACCTACCCGATCACGGTTACAGATATAGGTGGTTGCACTGTCGTAGGAGCCGTTACCATAGCTGGGCCAGCGCCTATTACAGTTGATTTTACGAAAGTATCTCCACGATGTGGCACCAACAATACCGGCTCTATTACTGCCTTTATAAGTGGAGGTGCTCCTCCTTATGATGTAGCTTGGAATACTGGCGCTACTACGAACGCGATCAGCCAATTAGGAACAGGAGATTATTGGATCAATATAACAGATGGTGGCGGGTGTACCTATTTGGTAGATGTAGCGCTAGATGGAATTATTGAAATGGATATTACAGGAATTGCTGGTACAGTGGAAAATGAGGACGATGGTTATATAGATGTTAATGTGAATAACGGTACTCCGCCGTACGTTTACCAATGGTCAAATGGCGCCTCTACAGAAGATTTAGATAACCTTCCGCCGGGGAGTTACACCCTCACAGTGACCGATGCAGGAGGATGCCAAAAAATCAAAACCTTTATTGTTGAAGCTATGCTAGATGGCTATTGTACTGCGCAGAGCAGCAGCACCACTTACGAATGGATTGAGCGGGTCAGCTTAGGCTCCAGTTCCATAGTCAGTGGGGCCAATGGAGGCTATATCTACCATGAAGCGACTACGTGGACGCTATTTAAAAATGGAGGGTATCTACTAGTCTTAACACCGGGGTACCTAGGGACTGCTTACAAGGAGTACTGGCACGTGTGGATTGATTATAATCAGGACGGTGATTTTGAAGACTTAGGAGAGACCGTTTACACAGCTTATAATATTGCAGGTCAAGTGCAGGGGGCCATACAGGTGCCTAACACTGCTTTGCTGGGAACCACTCGCATGCGAGTGGCTATGAAGTACGGTGCTTCCCCCCCCGCTTGTGATAATTTTGGCTATGGGGAAGTGGAAGATTTTAATATCCTTATCACCACCGCCAACGGTAGTATCGCACGTGCTCCAGAGCAATCAAACCAACTCTTAGGCACAACATTCACGGATACGGCATTAGAAATAGGTAATGCCGACGCCCCTACAGAACAAGCCTCAGCTTTAACCATCAGCATGTACCCCAACCCGGCCAATGATCGAATCTTCTTAGCATTAGATAAAGCAATTGGAGAGGCCATCACTTTCAGCTTTTACAACAAGCTGGGCCAGCTGATCCACCAGGAAAACGCTCCCCGCATTGAGCAACCGACCCATGCTTTGGATATTTCTGGCTTAAGCCCAGGGATTTATTCCATTGTAATACGCGTGGAGGATCGGTACTGGACGGAGCGGTTGGTGGTGGCGGGGAGTAGATAATATGTGCGTTGTAGAGAAAATCAAGGCCGAACGTTACGTCCGGCCTTGGTTATTCCTCTATTCCTCAAAGACGGAAAGACTTAGGTTTGTAGAATCGGCTTACGATAGCTGCACCTATAACTGTGGTTGAAGAGATAAAAAGCATTACTTTCCATACATCGTGCACAGAAATCTTCTTTTTATCGTTTAGTGTCTTCGCCGTTTTTTTTTGGGAAGCAAATTGATGGTAAGAAGTCGATCTAGGGGCGTTTAACTTTTGATCTCTACGCTGCTTTTTTCCCTGGTAGAAGTCTTTCAACTTTCTACCATTCTCTTTGAGCCGATCTTGATAGTCTTTATACAGTTCTTTGCGATAGCTTTCAAAATGAATACGCTGATACTCAGTGAGTCGCGAGAGGCTATCAATGGTAATGGCATCTTGTGCAGCTTGCTGATTTGCTTTCAGAAGTTCTTGTTCTAAGAGCTGAATCGATAGCTTTAAAGAATCAATACAAATAACCAGTTTGTTGCGCTGCTGTTCTGATTGATAAAGCTGCTGTTCGGTAGTATCCAATCTAGCTTGGACGTTGGCAAGTTCTTCTTTTGTGGAATTTGCTTGCTTGTAAGAACTAAACAAAAGTATTCCAAGAAGCATGCCAAATAATAGGAGGATTAACCCTTTCATCATGGCTTGTTGATTTTAAAAAGTGAGTGCAAAAAGTGTCAGAAATCAAGGAAATAGCAGTAATTAGAGCTACCAAGTTTAAAATTCAACAAGCTTTCTTATCTTTACTATTAAGGTTAAAAGACAAAAGCTGGATGCTATCATTTATGTGGTAGCCATTCAGAATGAGTCAGGGTGTCCTTGGTGGCAGCCAAGGCCCCACCTACTCAAAAATCAATGTACGTGCATTGGTTGCTTCGCAACCAACTCATTTTTTTAAGTGATCGGGTATCAACCAACATGATGTGGTCAGCAATACCTACGTAAAGTTGAGCCTCTGTGGGCTCTGTCAAGAAAATAGACTGATAACTTATCGTGAAAAAACTAAAGAAAAGGCAGTTACGGCGGCAGACCTCGAACTCACCGATCCAATCTGCTATTTCAACGATTACATTATCAGACTGCTTTAGTTCAGCGTAACGTTTATAATTCAGATGAGCTTTCATCTCTTGAAAGCCAGGATTTAAAATAAAGAGAGCGATTAAGGTAAACATTATCAGAAAGGTTCTGATAGAAGCCCAGTTTGGGGTATACAGGGTTTGCATAATGTGATGGTTTTGCAGCTATCTTGGCATAGGTGTATCTATATTACGCATGACCATACATTGTAATGGTATGTGTACATGTAACTTGTCTAACCTAGACTAATAGGTATTACCTATCCAAGAAGTAAACTATGTTAATTAAGCGTTCCATGGGAATTTGGACGCTAGAGCTGAAAGGAACCTATTGGATAATGATCCAATGTAAGCTTCGAGTCTTCACGGCCAAATATTAATAGCTAGAACCCATGAAAAATTCGGTCTATGTACCACGTAATTTCATTTAGTTCGGAAAAAATTTAGGTGCTTGCTTACTCGTGATATTTGCAATATAGGTGTAAATCCTACTATTATCAAATGATATATTTTAGAGAAAGGTAAGCCAGTCTTTATATCAAGCGCGTGATTTTATACTTTATCTGATGGGCTAATTTTTATTTTCTAAATGAGTTTTTTTTGAGAAAAAAGATTTCGAATGTCCAAATTGATTCTGCATCGCCCGCTTCAGCGATACATCATTACAAAAATTATCGAAGCCTTCAATACAGAGTACCCAAAAAATGACGTACCTGAGCATTTACCACAATTAACTACAGAGCATTTTCGTACAACGAAAAAAAGTAAGCGCTCTAAGAAGTTTACACTTGGTCAGTTTTTATTAGATGAAGTTGGGAAAAAAAATAAAAACTTAAAAATAGGGACTAACCACAGGAAACTATATTTGTTGCTATGGAAGGAATACAAGAGTAACTCACCGTCAATTATAGATTTACCGGACAAATATTTGGAATATTTTTTCTTATTTTTTGACGTAGAGTTTACATTTGAGGATGTGAGTCGCTTCTTAGACCGTATTCGACTAGACCTTAAGAGTGATAAAAATGAAGAAATTCTTGAAGGTGAATTTGAGCTTCAAAAGAAAGAATTCAAGAAATTAGAAGTATTTCAGCTTACCCATTTCTATTACCGATGCTACATCAGCGATTTTGATCATATTTCAAAAGGTGCCCTCATTTTATCCAGGGAGCTTGATGAGCCTGATGTTTTCAATGCAGCGCTTAGCATACAAATAAAAACAGGGGAGCATCCAGCAGAAGGTAATCAGATATTCTTTTCTGGCACTCCAGAAGAGCTGGGGAGCTTTACTTATTTTGATTTGCGCGCTGGCGATAAAAAGTCAAGAGCTTTTTGGGTATTACATACTCCTAATCGGAGGATAGTTGAGTCGCCTTTTATTACCGGTACTTATAGTGCGGTGGACAAATCTGGTGACGGTTCGGTTAGCGGGCAGCTTTTTTTAGAAAAGGTTGATACTGAACAAGCATTGGAAGATCATACCTTTTTTGAACTTCCTGTACCGGAACCTATTTTCTTACTTTTTAAAGGTAAAAAGGAGATGGCGCCTGTGAAGGAGGTACTTGGTATAAATAAACTCGAAGACTTAGTGCGATCAGAAGTTAAGGACTTTGCAGGGGTGTATAAATGCTTTTTTCTGAATATGCCTGGAAACTTGCTTCGAGAGTGCATCTATAAAATAGATAAATCCGGCAAGGTTTTAGGAAAGGTTGCGGTAGGGCAGAATACGCACGAACCTGGAAAGTTGGGGGTTTACACTTATAAGGGGATGATAGTTAAAGATCCACAAACGAATCATTTTCGTATTGAGATTGAAGGAGAGGAAAAGGACTCTTATCAGGTGTTTCTAAATAACTTGAATAAAAAGAATCCTACTATCTACTATGGAATTTACTTTGGTTGGGATGGTAGTAAGCGCTTACGCGCAGGGCGAGAAATTTTCATTCCTCAGTCATCTAAATATGCTTATGAAGAACTCAACCCAAAAAATCATGCCAAGGGCAGCATTGATTATCAACAATTGTGTGAGCAGTTTCAGATTGATGATTTTTTTGAGAGTTTTCAGTATAGTTCTTTTCCCAATCTATCGAATTGGATGCCTAGGGAGACCGACCTAAGTGGTCGAGAGCCTGTGCCAGCCTTTATAACAGGCACCTATGTAGCCTATCGGCTTAATCCCATGGATGTAGAAGATGCTGCTCCCTATTTAAAACAAATCAGTAAGGATGTACTTGAAATCATGGAAGATGGTAGTGTACTGCTTTCTAGTAAGGGCAACAGGACACTCAAGGGAAAGGTATTCAAGACAGATCGATTTTTGTACATGAGTGTAAAAGCAGATGATAAGTATAAATTTGCCATTTACTTTATCGATACGTTCTCTGAGTATACTGATGCTATTTATGGAATTACGCTAGAGGTAAACGAGTTTGTAAATACTGTAGTGGGTAATAGAGAAGTTTTGTTTCCCGTAGATGACCTGCATGGGCAAGAACCTGAGTTGAAAAAAATTGACCAGGGTCTAATCGATCTTTTAGAGCATAAGCTCAATGGGACTTCCAACTTTCTTATTGGCCCTAACGATAGCTATATCCGGCTACCTGAGCGACCTATCAATGCACAGACCAGACTAAAAAAGAAACACGACTATGGGAAGATCTACTTCTATACAGCTTGTTTTGCTGCTCGTATTGAAGACCCTGTTTGGGAGATAAAAAGATACCTTGGAGAGGCTTTTCGACATGGTTTTTCAAATTGGGAGCGTCTAGCTTATGAGTTAGAAAATGGTGCTCTAGTGGGTATTAAAAAAGATTTACAACTGGCAGAAGTAATTAAACAGGCACTCTTAAAAACCTCTGTAGAGAGTAGAAATAAAAGTAGTTTTAAAGCAAGTAAGACTGCTAAAGTGTTCCAGATTCCTTTTCGTGGAAAGTACAATCCAGATTTTATAGATGAGATCTTTGAAGAGTATAAAAAAGCAGAACATGAACTGCATATTATCGGTGAGGTATCCAAGGCTGTTAGTAATATCAATGAGGATTTGATTGATAAGCTAGATACAACCATCCGCTCAGTACTCAACAAAAATGATGGAACGAAAGTATGTCGATACCAAACGGTGCGACCCGTCAATGAATACTGGTTGGAAAAAATGGTCGCTTTGAAGAGCGATTTTGGGGAACGCTTCGAACTATATGCAAAAGGAGACCAAAGTGACTTATCAAATATCAATATCATGCTGATCGATCCCTACCATGAAAAAAACACTAATATTCTTATTCTAACAAGGGATAATGAGGATCGGGAGGATATCCCCGTACCCATCTATGCCCTAGTCGAAAAAGACGATAAGCATCTTTCAGAGGGCCTCTTACGAAAAGTAAGAAAGCTAAAGAGAAGCTGCAAAGAATTAACTACTGAAGCAGAAATAAGAGCTTACTTAGCCTGATAGCTTAGACCAGAGATAGAGGCCACTAGTTGTAATAGCCTCTACTCGGCACTAATTCTCACAACCCCAAATAATCCCCCACCACCAGCGCACTAGAAGGCTCTGTACGAATTTGGAAAATGGCATCATTGTAATCTCTGTCCCCGCCATTGGTTACATTGATGTCTTCAAAACAAACTACGGTGGCGTTGCAAGTAGCATCATGGAAGATGATGGTTTGGGTATCTTCATGCTGATTAAAGGTAGGGATAGTGTACTGGATGTCATTGCCATTCGTGATGCTACCGCCTTGCCAACCATTGGCGATTAGGAAAAAACCGATCACGGTATTGGCGTCAAAAGAACCTAAAAGCTGCATGGTATTACCCGGGTTTAGATTGCCACCTGAGCCGCTGGCAGACGCATTGGGGAAGATGACAATTTTACCTAATTCTTCAACACTACTTGGTGGAGCATCTGCATCATAATAGTAGTAGCCCAGTGTATTGCGGTAGCCCGCACCTTCGTGCAAAAAGGTGAGTAGTACTTCTGCTTCTTCTTGGATGTAAAGCTCTCGGAGGACAGTGTTTTCAAAATATTCGGGATGTGCTTGTAGGGCATTTTGTCCTTCGGGAAGAGCTGTGCTGAAAATTTGCGGCAGCAAAGTTGCACATACCACTTGATCGGAAGCTAGATTATCGGGTACGCCTTGATTATCAAATGTAGTGAGTACTTGGGTACTACCGGGAGTGGGCTGGCGCAGTATTTTTACACCACCCTGGCCTTTGGCTACGAATATCCACTCGCCCTGAGCCTCTACAAAGTTGGCGGAAGCGTCCTTTTCTCCCAAATCCCATACAAAAACTAGAGTAGGTGCTTCTCCCACATTTTCTGAGGTGCGGAATACCGCCAAGCCATCTGCCCCATTAGCCACATAAAATAGATCATCCTGAAAGCTGAGGCCATTGGTATTACCTTTATTTAAAAAATCGGGAGGCGTGCTGTAGGCCAAACTACCCGACTGAATATCATAAATATGCAAGCCATTGCTGGCCATAGCAATGTATGCTAAATTGGGGTTGTCGGGCTGAAACTGCAGGCTATTTTTACCTCGATAAGGAGCATCGGTGTTTTGGTGGGCAATGGGTGCTAGAGGAAAGGTGCTAGAGAAATCAGTTTGACCAAGCTTAGTCACCCTCAGGCTGGCATTATCACCCGTCTGTAAGCTAACTACATCAGAGATAGCTTCCATATCACCATTGGCCGCCACATACTTAGCATTGCTGAAGGCAGTGTGGCCAAGGTATTGCAAGGTATTTGCGTTAAAGCAAAATATGCCGCCATAGGTTTTGCCAGCGCTTACATACACGTACTCATCCACTTGAGTTACCCCATTTGCGGAAGCAGAAATACCGGCTTCCAGGAAATTAGAAAGATTAATGTAGCGGTAAGTGCTCTCTACAACGCCATTGACGACTAATATTTCTACCAATAATGCCCCTTTATTTTTATCTGATAAAGAGGCCCAAACTCGGATCGTATTGGAGGTGGAAAGTGGATCAATAGCAATCGCATTGATGTCGGCATTTTGGAAAAAAGCTTGACTAGTGACATAGGGGTCTTCGCTATCTGCGATGTTGATTACTTCAAGGCCCCCCAGGTGTTCGTTACCTCGCACATGATAGCTCACAATGGCATAATCTTGTACTAACTCAACGTGCGTAGCACTAAGGGCTTTGCCTTGATAGCTGAATGGATTGACATCTGCGACATAGGTCCAAATGATGTCGTTGGAGGGGGTTAGATTTTTTTCATCGGCGGCATCTTCCCAAACGATCACCCGATTTTCAAGCGCTAGTCGGTTACTTAGCTGAGCAGGGTCGGTAATGACTTTAGCAAATTGATCGGACTTGGAGTTATCAATAACAGGCTCAGAGGGGAGGTCTTTTTTGCAGCTGTACAATACTGTTCCAAGCAGTAGTAGCAGTGTAAATCTGTTGCAATTCATGACTGTGTAGTTTTCTGTTGATTAGACTTGTTCCGCTAGCCGCGAATGAGCGAAAGCGCAGCAAATTTTATTCTGGGCAAGGCAAAAAATGCAGGCGATGCCTTAGCATCGGCGAGGCTTTTTAACGCAGTACAGGATGAAATTTTGCCGCTTGCAGCCATTCAGTGGCTGGCGAAACAAGTCTGATAATATCAACAAAACTATAGCGTTGGCTACACGGTCAGGACGGCTTTTCGATAACTGGTACGGATGGGCCTTTTTTTGGTATAAGTATACGTGCTTTTAAACGGAAGAGGTCTGCACTTCTTGCAGACTAGTGATGGGGATGCCTCTACTATCCCAAGATTGGATAAGCTTATGTAGCTGCGTAAGCATATAATAGGAATCGATTTCGAACTCAAACTTTTGCTCACCAGTAGCGTGCTCCACAATCAGATAGTTTTTGGTGTAATCACCTCTTAGCTGCTTAGACAGGTCTTTCAGCGTTTCCTCTGGTATATGATAATTGTTCTTTACGACGATACGCTTAATAGTTTGCAGGTCTATATCTTGCTGTAAGGCGCTATTGTTGTCTTTTATTTGTATTCGGTCTTCGCTAATTTCGATGGTCTGTTGACTGGTTAATTGTTGTACTTTCTTTTGCAGTCGATACTGTTGGATGATCATTACAATGCCGAACAATGCTACCGCAGCGACAATAACTGCGGATAATTCAATAATATTTGCAGACAGACCAATAATGAGAGGTGCAGCGATTGCCAAAATTAGTAGCAGCCGCTTGGACTTGTAATACGTATTATTTTCTATCAGTTTCGCTTTGAACATATTTGAAGACAGTGTTTTCTTTTACAACAAGGAAGTTGTCATAACGGTTTGCAAGGCTTCTGTAAGTACATTACCTAACTAAGGTTACGTCGCCTGCAAGCATTTCCTCTTGGCCATTATTATACTGTATGTGTGCCACGTATACGTACACACCCTGTATCGCAGGCTGCGACCTAAAGTTGCCATCCCACCACTCACTAAAAGTATGTAAAGTGAAATTTTCGGAACGCCACACCAACTCGCCCCAGCGATCAAAAATATCGCATCGGAGCACCGTTACATCGTAGTTAGGATTGGTGAATAAGATGAACTCGTCATTAAACCCATCGCCATTTGGAGAAAAAGCATTAGGTACAAAAATAGGGCAAACAGGTACCTCTAATGCTGCCGAGGTGGTAGTGACGCATCCGGCATTGTCGGTAACATTTAGCGTGTAGGTACCGGCTATTAAGCCATTGTAGGTGCCATCCAAACTAGGGGCATTACCATCAAGACGGTAAACGAGCTGACCGGTACCCCCCGATGCGGAAAGCTGTATAGCACCGCTAGTGCTCTCGCAGGTAGGGTTCTGAGTAAGCACTTCATCAATGAGCAAGAGGGGGCCTCCTTCCACTGTAGTAGTGGTACTGAGGGTACAGCCTGCTTCGTCGGTCATCAAAATGGTGTACTCCCCAACCCTGACGGAATCAAAAATGCCGGTAGTAGAGCTGATTTGCTCATTCAAGAAGTAGGTGAGCTCCCCCGTGCCGCCACTACCACTCACAAGAATCTGTCCCCCTCCATCATTACAATTATCTATGATTGGAGTAATGGTATTAAATACTGGGGCAGTGCTAGTATCGATCTGTACGACTTCCGTGTACAAGCAATTATTATTATCCAAAATAAAGATAGGGTACTCGCCAGAAGGAAGGCTATCAAAGACATTCGTTTGCTGAAAATTGGCTGGATCTAGTGCATACTGCACCCCTTGAGAAGGCGTCGTAAGTATGCTGATGGAGCCATTATCTTCGCCACAAGAAGTTGCTATTCCCGCTATTTCATCAATTACCAGCGGAACCAAACCATCAATAGCAATATTGATAAACGTAGCCTCGCAGCCCATCGTATCTCGAATAAAAACAACGTAATTGCCCAATGGCAAATCTTCAAAGACAGGGCTTTCCTGAAAGTTGAATCCATCAATTGAATATTGCAAAGGTTGATTACTACTATTGGTTATCCGGATGGCTCCTGTTTCTTCATTACAGCCTGGCGTATCGGTATCAATCGAGATATTGCTCGCAATATCAGTGCCTGAAAAGCAGAAGCTAAAGTTATCCAGCCCCAAGCCAAAAGCGCCTTCCGTATCTCTAAAACCTTCAAAACGAACCGAGTATACGCTGCCTTCACACCCATCAAAATTAAAGCCCCAGCAAGTAGCCAACCCATCCCCGGTATCGGGATCACCATCTCTAATCGTATCAGCAATTATTCTATTGCCATTCTGATCGAAGGCCTCAATCAAAAAGGTCTCTCCAAAATCAATGTCTAACACACAAGCCGAGAAACTATCAATAGGCTCTTCGAAAGAGACAATAACAGGAATCATATTCAGACCAAATAAAGAACCATCATCGGTTAGGAAGAACTCGCCAATGTCTTCTCCTGGCGCGGGCGAATCATTTCCCCAAACACTACCAAAGGCAGTGGCTATTCCTCCCACTTCTGCCAAACGAGGGGACGTACCGTCCTCTAAGGAAAACTGAATACCAAACTCCGATAAATACTGATTGTCAATGATGGAGCCTTCTTGATAAGGGCCTCCGGGAATATTCTCGAAATCAATTTCTACACAACCGGAGAAATTTTGGCTATAAGCCTGACAAATAAGCAAGAACAGTAAGAGAGTGAATGCGCTTTTTTTCATAAATTTGATAATTAGGTAAGGCTAGCGGTTACTACCAAGATAAGTGTATTTCTTGTTTGCCTACCTATTCTGAACTGTATTTAATATCTTTTTAATCTCAAATTATGCGCTCACATTTACTTCTATTCGTTTTATTCCTATGTAGCTTCCGCTCCTCAGCACAAACAGGTATTCAGCTGAATACCAGCGAAGCACTAGAAAGCTACACCTTAATTGAAAATAATATTGGTACTTATTTAATTGATAACTGCGGCGAAGTAGTTAATTACTGGGATACACCAACTACAGATTTGCATCCTAAGTTGTTGCCTAATGGTGATCTACTCTATATAACCTTTGGCGCTATAGAGGTAGTCGATTGGAATGGCCTCTATGTAAAAGGACTTTACCACGGCGATCCTGATCTCGAATTGGTCTACGAGGTGATTCCACTAGAAAATGGAAACTATCTTTCGCTAGGCAGGAGGGACTTTTCCATCGAACAATTTGAGGCAATAGGCTACAATTATGGTTCTGGAAATCCAAGCTCTCCAACGGTGGTAGATGTAGTGGTAGAGTTGGATGGTCAAACGGGTGACATCGTCTGGGAATGGAATATTTCAGATCATGTGATACAAGAGCGGGATGCTAACGCACCGAACTACGGCTCCATTAGTAGCTCTCCTGAGCTATTGGATCTAGATGCTATCGAAATTTTTGACTGGACGTTCTATGAGTCCTTTATGATTAACGGTATGGATTATAATCCAGACTTAGATCAAATTGCGCTTAGTGTACGAAAAATCAGTGAGGTAATCATCATCGATCATTCTACGACTACTGAAGAAGCGGCAGGCCATACTGGGG
>JBCCRH010000067.1:0-18112 GCA_039208045.1 Bacteroidota bacterium | reverse complement strand
GGGTGCCATCTTCTCCGTACTCCCCATGAAGGGCTAAAAACGCCACATCCATTTTGGCCGCCAATTCCTCTGGCTGCACCAGGGTACCCACTTTCTCTATGAGACGCTGTACTTGATCGTCATCGAGTTGGGCCAAGCTTTCGAGGTACACCTGAAAGGCGTGAGGCGAGGGCGGTAGGGCTGCAATTGGTGGGTAGAAATCACGGATGGTTCCTTTGTAGATATATTGCCAGTCTAGTTCAATAAAGCGCTTGTGGCTATCCACAAAGATGGGGAGGGGCTCGAAAATCGATTTGTTGAGGTTGTCAAAAACGGTACGGCCTCCTGCAAAAGAGATTTCGCGTTCGCGGGAAGGGCCGCCAAAAAAGATACCTACCTTTATTTTCATAGATTTGATGGTATGTCCTATTAAATATGCTAGGGTATTAAAATCGCTCAAAAATAGCTGAAAAAGCATTGGCAACGAAATCCACCACTTGAATTACTGCATTTTTACGCATTTTTACGTCCTCAATACCAACCCAATGAACAAAGAAATCCTCCGTTTAGCCATTCCCAATATCATCAGCAATATCTCGGTGCCCTTGCTGAGCACGGTCGACACCGCACTGATGGGGCGTTTATCGGAGGTACATATCGGAGCGGTAGGCGTAGGGGCAATGATCTTTAACTTTATCTACTGGAATTTTGGCTTTTTGCGGATGGGAACGACGGGTATCACCGCACAGGCCTATGGCAAGCAAGACGAGGCGTTGGTTATCACGACGCTGGGGCGTGCTATGGTGGTGGTGCTAGTGGTAGCTGCTAGCCTGATGGTATTGCAATACCCCCTGGGGGAGCTGAGCTTTTATTTGATGAATATTGATGTCGGGCAGTTGCAGCTCGTAGCGGAGTACTTCTATATTCGAATTTGGGCGGCGCCGGCAAGCTTGGCTTTATTTGCCTTTATGGGTTGGTTTTTTGGGATGCAAAATGCGATCTATCCCTTGATTCTTACCATCTTTATTAATGTCATCAATATTGTTTGTAGCTTCTTTTTTGTGCGCAGCTGGGGTATGGAGGCCGATGGGGTGGCGCTGGGCACGGTGATTGCTCAGTACGCGGGCTTGCTACTTGCTGTCGGGTTATTTTATCATAGATATCGCTATTTGCTTCCCAAGCTTCAACGGGCAGTGGTACTGCAATGGACGGCCCTACAGCGTTTCCTGAGTCTCAATTTCGATATTTTTATTCGCACCTTTTGCCTTACGTTCGCTTTTGGCTTTTTCTACAGCCAGTCGGCCAGCTTGGGGGAATTAGTATTAGCTTCTAATGTGATTTTGCTCCAGTATCTCAATTGGATGTCTTATGGTGTGGATGGGTTCGCTTTTGCAGCGGAAGCCTTGGTGGGAAAATATGCAGGTGCCTCGGATGATTCTCAGACCAAGCGGGCGATTCGCGTAGCTTTTGTATGGGGCATGGGGATGGCTGTTTTCTTCTCCTTTCTATTTTGGCTATTTGGTGTGCCTTTATTGCATGTATTTACGAATCAGGCCGATGTCATTGCCATTACGCTGCCCTTTCTGTTCTGGATGGTCCTTTTCCCCATCGCTAGCACTCCTTGCTACATTTGGGATGGTGTCTTTATTGGCCTTACCGCAGCACGTTCTATGCGCAATGCGATGGCCCTAGCTATTATCGTATATCTGGCTCCTTTTTTCTACCTGAAATCGGCTTTTGGCAATCATGGCTTGTGGCTAGCTTTGCTGTTGTTTATGTTGGCGCGGGCGGGTTTTCAATGGCTTTGGTACTGGCGTAAAGGGCTGGCTTTGGATTAGATGGGAAATGACTTGGTTTGTGAAGGCCCTATAGCGGATTCCCCGATATTTATCGGGGTAAGCACGTGCTAGGCTTTGTTTCTTTAAAGCCTGGCCCGCGCTCAGCGGATTTGCAATCCGCGTGGCCCTAAAATTGACTATCGGCCTGCCCAAAAAACTCAATTATCGCTGCACACTAAACCGCTTGGTTAGCATGCCATCTTCGGTGCGGAGCGTCAGGAAGTACACACCAGCAGGCATATTCGAGAGGTCGATTTGCAACTGATTGCCGGTGACATCTTGCTCTGCGCGGCGCAAAAGCTGGCCCTGTACGTTGAATACTTCAAAGCTCACTTCTTTATCGAGGATACGCTCAAAAGCTACAAATAACTCATCGCGCGCCGGATTTGGATAGAGGAGCACATTCGAATCTTCGAAGGGCACTTCTTCTACGTTCACTACGGCATCGTCTGTAATCTCGATATTGAAGGTTTGTGGGATAATCCAGCCGCCATCAGGTGTTTCTACCAAGAAGACGAAGCTATCAAACTGGGTATCGCTACCGTCATGCTGATAGATCAGATTCGCTGCATTGATAGTCGTTTGGAAGAAATCTTCTCCACCTCCCGTAAGTGGGTCATTGGCTCTAAAGAGCGTACCGTGTGCTGGAGGGGTGATGATATTAAACTCAATCTCATTAGGTGCAAATCCTCCACTCTGTACTTCCAATTCGTTGGGGGTAATTATATTCGCTTCGCCATTGGGTACCTGTAGCGTTCGGTTAGTGATCAGTTCTGGATTTGCTCCGTTAATTGCTGCACAGAACTCAATGCTCCAGTCATCCAAACCACCACCGCCGCCAAAGCCGCTATCTACTACTTCTATGCGCAGGGTCCATTCGCCAAAAGTGCTTTCACCGATAAAGGCCGACAGCGATTCTACGGGTTGGAATACGATATTATCATCAGGTGGGCACTGGATAGCTTGTGGCGCATCGTCATCGAAGCCAATATCAAAGTTTACGGTATTACCGCAGTTTTCGTCGAAGAGGATGACTTCCGTGTTATTAGGCGCTGGGCTGATCAGCGTAATCCGCAGACTATTTACGGGCTGGTAGGAACCAGAAATCAATGGAATATTGACATCACTAATTACGCCAGCATCCGCAATAAAAATGGTAGACTCAATAGTGGGTAAGCCAGAGCCAGAGATAGGGATAGGCACATCTGTTGGCTCATAAGGCGTACAATCTACACTAGTGGTGCGGATGGCATATGCTTCTTGCCAAGGCCCTGGGCCACACTCATTCACTGGGCGGACGCGCCAGTAGAAAATATCGTTTTCTTCCAGTAAGACATTCAAATCAAAATTGGAAGTGGGTAGACCAGAGCCCGTATCAATGATCGTATTGGGTGCAAAGGAAGCATCCGTTGCGATCTGGAAGTCGTAAGTAAGGGCATTTTCAGCATCACTCCAATCGAATGGGACAGAGAGGAGGATACCATCTGTACCATTAGTAGGTGCACTAAGGGAAAGATCAGAGAAATCGTTAGAATAAACGTCTAGAAATACGGTTCTAGTTAAGGTCTCGGCACCTTCTGCGGTTGCTTGGACGGTAATGGTATAAAGTCCTTCTTCAGTGACTTCGGTCATATCAATTTCCAACGCACTTGATTCAGATGGTAAAATGTCATTCGCAGAGAAGTTAGCTACTGCACCTGTTGGTAGACCTGCTGTTACCTCCAACTGAATGGCATTACTAAAATCTAAAACGCCGAATGTATTCAAGTCAATAACGGCACTACCGGGCAAGCACACCTGCTGGAAGGATGGGGTTGGAGCAAGCGCAAAGCCAGGCTCGGTTGCTTCTATAACGTCAAAGTTGAAATTGGAAATATCAAAGAAAACATTATTGGCCGCTTCTACCCGCACTCGTGCAGCAGTAGTGACAGCTTGTGGGACGGTTACAAATGCGCTTCCGTCATTTGGTGTGCTCGTAGCTAGCGTGAAAGGATAAGTTAAGCCACCATCGGTAGACAATCGGATATTTACCAACTGGCAGTCCACTAGACTATTATCTGTATTAGCTACATCCCAGGTCACTTCTACAAAGTCACCTACTGTCCATACTTCATTACCAGTATTCGGCCCTTCTACCAAAAATGGCCCTGCTGTTTCGGTCGCTTCAAAGCTCACTTCTTCCCAAACGGCAGCGCCGGCTTCCACATTATTATCCCGCACGGTACAGCGGAATTTTAGATTCCGATCATAAGTAGGCAACACTTCAAATTGATCTTCTTGATTATTGAGTAACATCGAAAAACGTGGGAATACTCGTGAAGGAGAGGGGTTAGGAGGGAAACTCTGGAAAGTAGGGGTGTTCCCAAAAGGGTTTCCGAGGGATGTTACTGGGCCAAGGTTGAACTGCTCCCAACAGTAGGTCAATGGATCATCTTCCATATCTGTAGCAGTAGCTGTTAGTTCGAAAGGCGTACTGATCGGAATATAAAAGCCATCCGTATAGTCCCAATTTAGTGTAGGCATGGTATTGCCAGTAGGCACAATAGTAGGGCAGGTAGATCCCTCGTCTTCTCTACTAAAATCGATCATATCTTCCAGCGACTTCACATGGAAATAATCATCCTGAAAGATCGTATTTTGATCTCCACAGCCACCAGAATACGACATGATGGTAGAGCCAGAGCCTGGTTCATAAGCGGAGCCAGAAGATAGGGCAGAGTTGGCCCCTGGGCAGTTGTTAAAAGTGTGTGCTGCTGTAAATTGGTGACCTAGCTCATGTGTCAGCGTTCCTCTCACTCTAGCCTGGAAGTTGCCAGGATTAAAGGAGAAGCAAGTAATACCCTGTGTTTTGTTGGGCCGACAGATGGAGGCAAACTGCGCAATTCCGGCAATGGCAAATTCTCCGCCGGGTACAAAGCAATTCATCGTCAATACATGCCCCACATCAAATGATTCGAAAGGAATGCCCCCCACAGTCACAATAGCATCTTGTATGTCGCCAAAGATCAGGCTTACATTTTCTGCATCTGAAAACGGATCCACTGCTGGGTCTAAGAAGATAATATTCTCAATGTCAGGGACGAGCTGAAAGCGAATCGCTAGTTCATTTTCATAAACCTCATTGATGAGGTTAGCAGCTGTATTAAATCGTGCTAGTACTCCTGCTGTCGTTCCGTTGCCTAATGCTTGCGCAAATTCTGCGGTATTGGTCAGGGCTAGGTCGTATACGCGTAGCGGCATGGGGTCGCCAGAGCGGGCACCGGAGCGCGTACGAGACGATGCTGCCTCAGGCTCTGTCAGCGCACCTTCCATAGGATCGATAATATCTTCTGCCATCTCTACGCCACAGCTCAGTGGGGGATGGTCGGAGAAATTAATATCCTTATAAGAGTAGACCATATGATAAGCTGCACTCTCTGCATAAGGGGCAATAAAAACTTCCCCTTCTTCCGTATGAAATAGCGCATTGAACCCATAGGGTGAATAATCGATGCGGCCGTGCAGTTTGGAGTTATTCACATCCCATACTTTAAAGGACTTGATTTGTGGATACTTAGCTGCCAGATCGGGGTGCATCACTGGGGATTCCACCACGGCCATCGTCCGGAAGTCGCCATCGGGCGTCGGTAGTTCAATAGTTAGTGGGGCATTACGCGCCGCCGCTGTAAACTCCATTGGAGCTTGTCGGAGCGTTTGGCGTAAGCCTTGTAGGTCGAGTTCGAATACTTGGTATTGGTTGACGGCATCGGCCATTTCCTCATCTTGTGGAATCGCCATCTGCTGTTCCGCTACTTCTGTCCAATAATTGCTTTGCTGTGCCTCCGCAAAAGAACATACAAAAAGGGCAAGCAAGAGCGTAAAGATTAACCTCATAACAGTTTTGGTTTATATATTTAAAATAGTCATTTTATTAATAGACTTGTTTCGCCGGTCACTAAATGGCTGCAAGCGGCAAAATTTTATCCTGCACTGCGTTAGCGCTCTTTTTGCCGCTGGCAAAAGCTTACTCAGGATGCTTAGGCATCGCCTGCGTTTTTTGCCTTGTTCAGAATAAAATTTGCTACGCTTTCACTCATTCGCGACCGGCGGAACAAGTCTAATATCATTCGGTAAGTTAAATACCATTGACTCCGCAATTGTTTGCCAATGATCGAGGGGCATTTGCAAAATTAATGATCTAGTGGGGTTCCTAAAAATTTTAATGTTGGCCTTTGTCGGCTATCAGGTGTAGATGGTCGAGGAGCCTAAAAATTCGCCGACACCTGTGCATTCCCTACGTGTACTATCGGGGCAGTGCCCGTCTTGCGGCCTTGGTAGCTGAGGCGGAGCTGGATATTCTTGCCGATCTGGCGATCTAGGCTAAGGTTCCAGAGGTAGTTTTGGCCATTTTGGAGGCCGTTGAGGATGGCGAAGCCGACGGGGGAGTTGGGGACGCCATCAAAGGCGATATCGATGACGGAAAAATCGAGGCGGAGGGAGGTTTTGATGGAGGGGTTGAAGACGGCTTCGAGCTGGAGGTTGTGCTGATTGGCGGATTCCTGGAGCTCGCCGAGGGTATTTTGGTCGTTTTGAAAAAAGTAGGTGAGGCTGGTGCGGAAGTTGCGATTGGGCTGGTAGATGAGTTCGGGTTCTACGCGATAGAATTCGATGTTGAAATCTTTGTTGTTGAAAAATTCGGAATCGCTGTTGCGAGTGCCGAAGGTGTAGTTGGCGCGGCCGCTAAACTGCTGGCCAAAGTTGATGCGGGTGCGGAAGTAATATTCTTGTAGGCGTCGGCTTTCGAAACCGGTGGTTTGTACAATCTTGCTCCAATTGTCGGTTTGCCCGAGTTGGAGGTCATAAGTGGGATTATTGCGGTTGAAGAAGAGGATGTTTCGGATGTTAGAATTGACCGACACCAAAGCACTATCGGCGATACCCAGTTGGAAGGGATTCCAGGCATCAACGCCGGGGGCTTGCTGTGTTTTGCGATTGATTTTCAGGGTGCTGACGGTAGAAAATTTGCTCAGTACCTTTTTCCAGCCAGTAGCGTTAAACCAAATCGCTTTGGGGTTGAGACGGAGGCTTTGATTGAGGTTGACGTTGTCGGTTCGGATAAATTCATCGGTGATGGTGGTGATACGAATGTAATTGGCTAAGTCTTGGAAGGGGGCAATCTCCATTTCATTGGGCTGTATTTTGCCATCGTTATTATATAGTGAATCGAGCCAGACGTGGGTGCCTGTGCCTTGCTGCACTTCTACATAAGTAAATTCTTGCTTGGGTTCTTGTCCCGAGCCAATCTCGTAGGTGGTATTTGATAAAACGGCCCCTTTCCAAAAGTTAAAATTAATATCGAATCGGCCTAGAAAGGTGGAAGCGGGGCGTTGGTTAGCCAGGGTGCTGTCTATGACTTCTAGCGCACGGTAGGTAAAATTGCCGCCCAGGCGCACCGATCGCTTGGCTTTCCATTCGCCATTGATATTGAGTTCGCGGGCTAAAAAGGAAGCCTCGTATGTTTCGCTGACCGGGGCATAATCATTGCGCTGATCGTATTGTACCCCCAACTGGTAGCCTTTATCTGCTGGGCTTTTTATGAATGCTTGAAAGAGGTCGTAAAAGAAGCTACTGGCTTGCAGGGTATCACTATTGAGGGCGAAGCGGTCGCTCTTCTCACGTTCTCCGTACAATCCCACCTGCCAGTTGTCGAGTTGTTTAAAGGTTTTGCTGAGTCGCAGCTTGGGTCGAAAAAACTGGGTGCTTCGGTCAGTTTCTGTGGTGTTAAGCAAGCTCGCATCAGCTAGGAGTTCCCAGCCATCGCGGCGCAGCAGGCCATTGAACTGGTGCCTAAAACCGGAGTAGATCGAATCGCGCGTAAAGCTACTAAGGCTGTAGCCTAATTGCCCCCAGCCCTGGCGCAGTAGCTGGAGGTCTGCTCGGATGAGCTGCTCCTGGGCGGGGTCGACGGTGCCAATGCCTTGCACATTAGCCAAGTTCCAGTCGCGTAGGAAATCGGGGGAGCGGTAGGGGTTGAGGGGCTGGAAGTGCTCTTGTACCAGCTCATAGGCTAAATCGGTACTAAGCGCCCAGCGACTCGAATCTTTGCCCAACTTAAAACGCCTATTAAATTTTGCGTAAGCAGCAATCCCCTGATCGTTCTCACTATCTAAGGTAGAAAAGCGGTTTAGATCGTTCTGGCTAATTGCTACTTCTACCTGTGCGCTGGAATTTTTACCAAAAGTATACTCGCCACCAAAGGTGAGCAGCTGCCGCTGCTGCGGAGGCACCAGTTGCACCAAAGGAGCATAGTCGCCCTGCGGCTGGCAAGTAATAGGATCGGGCGCTACAAAGCGGTAGACCCGTTCGTTAGCTGTTTGTTCATTATCGAGGATATAGTCGCCTTGGTTGGCCCCTACAAAAGAGAAACGAGCAGTATACACGGCGAGTTCTGGATTGGTAGAAAAGCGCAAAAACTGAAAGCTAGTGTCGATGCCCCCACAACTAAGGGTGGTATCCACCAGTTCGTAGGTGGTCCGAAATTCGTTGGCTTCTGTCAAGCTATCAATACTGGGTACGACAGAAGAAAAAAGATTATCTCCTGCCGCACTTAGGATGGCTCTTTGCTCATTGCTAAGATTGAGATTACCGGTAGAGGTCTTGCTATCTTGTTCGTTGTAGAGGTTAAAATAAAGGCGGAAATCATCTAGCTGATAGGTAGCATTAGTGGCATAGAGGGTGCGTAGGTAATTCTGTACAGAATATTCAAATTCCACTACGATTCGGCTATCCTTGGTGATCAAGCGTCGATTGGTAAAGGTAAGTTCGCCCCTGTTGTAGTCGATGATGTAATCGCGTTCGATCCCTCGTGTAAGGAGCTCGCCATCAATCCAGACCTTTTCTGTACCAGCCAATACGATGATAAAGCGCTCCCCCTCATTGCCTCGCAATTTGTAGGGTCCTTGGTTGCCTTCCTGCTGTGCAATCAGGTTGCGCGCAAATTTACCACGCGCTATAGCTACACTTCCCTCTACCGAAAGTGCCCCCGCTTCGAAGGGTTCTAGTACAGTACTGAAAGTAGCACCCTGCAATTTTTTATAGTAATTCATAAAATAGCTATTGGGGCGCAGTAGCTCGTAGTCGCCAGCAATTAGCTTATTATCGTCTTTAGAAAGCTGGATGAAAATTCTGTCGAATTCACGCAGCTGTTGGGTATTGCCTTGCGGCTGTAGGGGAATATTTTCATCGGTGATAGCCGCCAAAATTTCAAATCCATCCCCTAAATCTCCAGCCAACTGTAGGTTGAAGCGCGAATTGAGCACCAAGTCTTGATTGTTACCAAAAGAGATGCCGCGCGAAAAATTCCCATTGTAGTTGAGCGCCTTGAAGTCAATCATTTTTTCCTCTTGGGCATATGGATTGTAGTTAAATCCGATAACGCCATCTTTGGCACCAGCTGTCAACTTAGCGGTATCCAGGTGGCGAAATTTTCTACTTAAGTCAAAGGCCAATACTCGATAGTTGAGCTGCACAGAATCTTTTGGTGGACTTGTCCAGACCAGCATATTTTGCTTAATGGTATACGCCGCTGTATCGACTGGATTCCCTGTTTGGAGATCTACTATTTGAAGGGTGTAGGGTAGTATAGTGAGTGAATCGATGCGCTGAGGATATGGCGTAGGTAGTACCGTCTGTTGGCGCTCATTGCTGAGCGAAGAAGACTGAGCCAGTAGATTGAATGCCAGGCTGAGAAATATTAGGAAAAGTCCTACTATTCGTGCACGAACCAGAAGTGCTACCATACTGCAATAACGCGAAAAATTACATCAGGGTGTGCTGGTGGCCGACAATTGGTAAGGGGAGGCACATGAAAAAAGGAAAGACAACTGTAGTTGTCCTTCCCGATCAAAGAAATCACCCGACTGTTGTGTTGGTTATTGAGTAGCTGGTACCAATAACCAAACCACTCATTAACCTATTGTGTATCTTACATTTTGTAGACGTTAGTTTCGTATTCAGGTAACAAAAGTATCTAAATATATCGTCAAATTAAACTTCGTCCAACTAAAATAACCCAGTGCATAGGCCTTCAGAATGCAGCTTGCTAGCAGCGCAGCTAGGTTTTGACATTTTTGTGACTAGTTTTGTAGGTATTGGTGGCCGTCTTCGTGACCATATACATAGATAAATTGTTAATCTATCGTGGTGAGATTTCTCACCCACAAATCAATTTTTTTTATTGTAATTTGCTCGGTATGTGTACTAACAAGCTAGCGCAGGCTTCAACGCGATGACCACTTTTTGTTAGAAAATGGCAAAAAGCTAACAAAAAGGAAGACAAAAATCATTCATTATTGATCTCAATAGACTATTTTTGTTGCCGTCTTCTCCATCGCCTTGAGATTAAGAATTCCCTGTTCGGCATACATACCATAAAAGTAATAGTAACAACACAACGTTTAAGTACAAAAGCATTAGCGAAGCTATTCTGTTAAGACAAATTATATTATTTAGCTATAAAATTTCCCGTGAATCAAAAATAGTAGCTATGCAAAGACGACCTTTACTATTTATCTTTTTTCTTGCATGTAGCGTTGCCGTTCTAGCACAAGGCACGTTAGATGTCAACCTCTATCGTACGATCGATGGAAGCCAAAATAACCTCAGTAATCCAGACTGGGGAAGAGCACACACCAATATTCTCCGGCTTACTGGCAATGCTTATGCTGATGAGATGTCGGCACCTAATGGTGCTAATCGCCCGAACCCACGTGTAATCAGCAATGCCTTATTTGCACAAAATGCGCTACTGGGAGACGTCATGGAGCTCAGTGATTTTATTTGGGTATGGGGCCAGTTTATCGATCATGATTTTGGGCTAACGCCAGATGGACCGGAACCGGCTATTGTGCCCGTACCTGCGGGTGATCCTTCTTTTGATCCCCTTGGCTTAGGCTCTGCCGTCATCCCAATGATGCGCAATGCTTTTGACCCTACCACCGGTACCGATCCTCAGAATCCACGGCAGCACCCCAATGAGATCACTGCCTTTATTGATGGTTCAGGCGTGTATGGTTCTGATCAGGAGCGTGCTGATTGGCTACGTTCCTTTGAAGACGGAAAACTGAAAGTGTCTGCGGGTAATTTTTTGCCTTTCAACACACTTGATGGAGAGCAGGATGGAGCGATCGACCCAAGTGCGCCGCATATGGATGATGCTGTGGGTGTTGCTGAGAAGTTCTTTATAGCAGGGGATCCACGTGCGAATGAAAACGTACTTTTACTAGCCTTTCATACGCTCTTTGTAAGAGAGCACAATCGCGTATGTGATGAATTACTCATTCAGCATCCCGATTGGAACGATGAGCAGCTTTATCAGCATGCCAGAAAAATGGTAGGAGGCATGATTGCTGCAATCACTTATGAAGAATGGTTACCTGTAATAGGGGTAGAAATGGAGCCTTATCAAGGGTACGACGATAGTCGTATTCCACAAGTTTCTAATCTGTTTACGGCTGCGGCTTTTCGTTTAGGACACACCCTTCTTAGTGGTGATCTGGTGGTGATGGACAACGATGGAAATCCTATGCAAGATGGCACGATAGCACTGAGAGATATTTTCTTCCGCCCGCTTGCATTAGTTGCCAACGGCGGTTTAGATCCTTTTATAAAAGGCATGGCTACGCAGACGCAGCAGCGTGCAGACGCAAAGATTATTGATGATGTACGCAACTTCCTGTTTGGTCCTCCCGAAGCGGGGATTGGCGGTTTAGATTTAGCGGCTATTAACATCAATAGAGGTAGAGAACGTGGTTTACCTGATTTTAATTCGATTCGCGAGTTTTATGGACTAGGGCGCTACAGCTTTTTTCAGCAGATTAATCCTGATCCACAGGTGTTTTCTACACTGATTTCGCTTTATGCAGATCTTAACAATATCGATGCGTGGGTTGGTTTACTGGCAGAAGCACCTACTAACAATCACTTGTTTGGCCCTACCATTATGGCCATTTTGAAGCAGCAGTTTGGTGATCTGCGTGAAGGAGATCGCTTCTATTATGAGAACGATCCCGTGCTAAATGAAGAAGAAAAAAATTGGATAAAGACCCGCACCATGCACGATGTGATTATGGACAATACAGGTATCACCTTGATGCAGGATGATGTGTTCGAGTCGATGTCCCATGATGAGATTTGTGATAATATGACATCAACTGTAGGGAGCAGTTTTGCAACAGAGAGCGGTCAGCCGGTGTCGGATGTAAATGTTTCCCTTACGGTAAATGGTACTACTTCGAGCCTGAATTCCGATACGGACGGTAATGTATTCTTTGGTTTGGTAGCTGCTTGTGATGCAGAATCATTGACTGCTGAACGGATAGATGCTGCTAATAATGGTGTAAGCACTCTGGATATCATTAGGATTCAACGCCATATTCTGGGGGTTCAGTCTTTGTCTTCTCCTTATAAGCATATTGCAGCAGATGTGGACAATAGTGGAGCGATCTCTGTATCTGACATTATAGAAATCAGAAAGGTAGTACTTTCAGTATCTACTGCTTTCCCAAACAATACCATTTGGCGATTCGTAGCAGCTGATTATGAATTCGAAAATCCTGATAGCCCACTTGCTGAAAGCTTCCCTGAAGCCAACGAGACCTTTGATGTTTTGTCTAAAGATTTCGATAGAGCTTATGTGGCCATTAAGGTGGGCGATGTAACGGAGGACGCGATATTGAATGTTGGTGGTGAGCAGGCTGTTGATGATAGAAGCCTGGCAACTATTCTACCCATCTCCGTACAAGATATGGTGATGGAAGCGGGGGAGAGCTATCAAATACCTGTTGCTGCCGATAGGCTACAGGCCATTGAAGGATTTCAGTTTGCCTTAGATTATGATGCAGAATTGGTAAGCATCCAATCTGTCGAAGTAGGAGCCTTGCCCAATATGAATGCCAACAACTTTGCCTTAGATGAAGTTGGGCAATTGGTACGTGCTAGTTGGAATGGAAGTGCTACGCTTGAAGCGAAGATGCCACTTTTGGTACTCAATATTACGGCTCTGGAGGCTGTGCCGGTAAGCAGTGCGATTGGCCTTTCTGCCGATGCTATGCTGGCAGCTGCCTATGACTCAAGTTTAGAACCAATTGCTATTCAGTGGGGGAGCACTACAACAACTGCTGATCCTACCGCTTTTACGTTGTATCAGAACCAACCCAATCCTTTTGATAAAACTTCTATGGTTCCATTCTTTATGGAAGAAAGTGGCTGGGCGCGCTTGAGTGTGTATGATTTGGCTGGGAAGTTAGTACTAGAGCAGACTGCCGATTTTGATAAGGGCCATCATCAGTGGATCATAAAAGCAACAGATTTTGCAGTGGATGGCGTGTACAATTACCGGATAGAGACGGCAAATGCGCAGTCAGCTAAACGATTGATAATTAAGCGATAGGGCTACTATAGTTCAACAACCCTAGATTTGTGAATTCTGACTAGCCCTTTTCTCGGCTTGCCACGTTGAAAAGCCTCGGCGTAGCTACCCCGATAGCTATCGGGGATGCCTACGTTTTTCGCCTTGCAAGCCGAAAAAATGCCGTCGCCATATTTTCACAAATCTAGCATTGTTGAACTATACACAACCAGCACTGATTAGAGTGGCTAAGATAAACTAGCGAATTTTCGCTTTTGTCTTAGCCACTTTGTATTTTTAGGGACTCATTTCAAATCTATCATTTATGTCCACTCCCTATCCGCATTTGTTTAAGCCACTCGATCTAGGTTTTACGCAGTTAAAAAACAGAGCTTTAATGGGCTCTATGCATACAGGCTTAGAAGAAGTAAAAGACGGTTTTAATAAAATGGCTGCCTATTTTGGCGAGCGAGCTGCTGGGGGTGTTGGGTTGATTGTAACAGGAGGTATTGCTCCCAATCGAGCGGGATGGGTAGGGCCATTTGCAGCAAAGCTAAGTACCAAAAAAGAGATGCGACACCACCGTATCATTACGGAGGCGGTACATGCTGAGGAGGGGAAAATCTGCATGCAAATTTTGCACTCTGGGCGATATGGTTATCATCCACTCGCGGTTGCACCTTCTGCTTTGAAGTCTCCAATTTCGCCCTTCAAGCCTTGGCGTTTGAGTGGGCGAGGCGTGGTGCGAACGATCAAAGATTTTGTGCGCTGTGCGCAACTTGCCCAAGAAGCAGGTTATGATGGGGTAGAGATCATGGGATCAGAAGGTTATTTGATTAACCAGTTTATTGTTTCTAAAACCAACAAGCGGAAGGATGAGTGGGGAGGTTCTTTTGAAAATCGGATGCGTTTTCCGGTGGAAATCGTTCGTCAAGTGCGCGAGGCAGTAGGCCCCAATTTTATTATTATTTACCGGCTTTCGATGCTCGATTTAGTGAATGATGGTAGCTCTTGGGAGGAAGTAGAACGGTTAGCGAAAGCGATAGAACAGGCTGGCGCCAGCATTATTAACACAGGTATCGGCTGGCATGAGGCGCGCATACCTACAATTGCCACAATGGTGCCGCGTGGTGGGTTTAGCTGGGTCACTAAACGCCTTATGGGAAAGGTGACTATTCCACTCATTACGACCAACCGCATCAACATGCCAGAGACCGCCGAGGAGATACTAGCAGCCGGACATGCTGATATGGTATCGATGGCTCGGCCATTTCTGGCAGATGCCGCTTTGATGAAAAAGGCAAAGGAAGGGCGCAGAGATGAAATTAATACTTGTATTGGTTGTAATCAGGCTTGTTTGGATCATGTATTTTCAAGAAAGCGAGCAAGTTGTTTGGTAAATCCCAGGGCGTGTTATGAGACGGAGATTCAGTATTTGCCTACGAGCAACAAGAAAAGGCTTGGGGTAGTAGGTGCAGGGCCTGCAGGTTTAGCATTTGCGACGATTGCAGCAGAGCGAGGACACGAAGTGCATCTGTACGATGCTGCCAAAGAAATTGGAGGACAATTTAATATGGCAAAGCAAATTCCTGGGAAGGAAGAGTTTTATGAAACGCTTCGTTATTTCGATACGCAGATTAAGAAGCATGGCGTACAACTACATCTGCAAACTAAGGTGGATGTGGACTTCTTGGAACAGCAAGGATTTGATGAAGTGATTGTTGCTACAGGAGTGCATCCGCGTACGCCTGCGATCCCTGGAGTAGATCATCCGAAGGTTCTGGGCTATATTGATGTGCTGAAGCACAAAAAGGAAGTGGGGCAGCGCGTCGCCATCATTGGCGCTGGAGGAATTGGCTTTGATGTAGCCGAGTTTTTGACACATCAAGCAGTGAAACACAATGAGCCTACTCCTGCTTTGGTGGAAGAATTCATGAAAGAATGGGGTGTAGATATGAGTCTTGCAGCACGTGGGGGATTAGGGGTACCTGAAGTGGAGCGTGCTAATCGTACTATTTATATGTTTCAGCGTACTAAGGGTAAGTTGGGAGCGCGCTTAGGCAAAACGACGGGTTGGATTCATCGCTCTAGTTTGCGCAAGCGTAGCGTAAAAATGATTGGTGGCGTGCAGTACACAGGAATTGATGACGAAGGCCTACATATATTAGTAGATGGTAGTCCAGACACTATTGAGGTTGATCATATTATCCTCTGTGCAGGGCAGGTGCCTGCCAATGAGTTATATCTAGCATTAAGCGAAAGCGACATAAAAGCCCACCTTATTGGCGGGGCTAAAGAAGCCCGAGAATTAGATGCTAAGAAGGCGATCGAAGAAGCTGCTAGGCTGGCTGCTGCTGTGTAGTGGAACGTTGGTGCTTCCAGCGGCGATGCGACCACAGCCATAATGGAGGATTGGTTTTGATACTTCGCTCTAAATGTTTGATATATTTTGAACTTACCTGTTCAGGTAGCTGATCGGCAGGAGCCAATTCTATTGGAGAAAAGGTAACTTCATAGAACCCTCTTTTTACCCGTTGGATGTCAAAATAGTAAACGGGATAGTTTGTTTTTTGAGCGATCTTATCCAGTCCGGGAAAAAAAGGAGTATCCTGACCTAAAAAAGGTAACCACTGTGCGGTGTACAGATTCGATGGTGTTTGGTCAGCAATAAAGACAAAAGCAGTAGGTGTGTTTCTTTGCTTAATAATGGTTCGGCCGATATGCTGCATGCTACTTAATGTCAAGCCCCACTGTTGCCGTTTTTGATTAAAGTACCGATCAATATATACATTTTTGATTGGTTTGTACACCCCAACTACCTGATGCTGCATCCACAAGCTGAATGACAATACCCCCCATTCCCAATTGGCGAAATGGCCACCTGCTACAAAGACGCTCTGATTGCTGGCGAGCTGGCGATCAAAAACGGAAGCATTCGTATATTTGTAGCGCTCCATCAATTCGGACTTACTCAAGGACAGCCCTTTGATACTTTCTAAAATGACATCGCACAGATTTTGATAAAACACCTTAGCAATTTCTTTGCGTTCTTCTTCCGACTTCTCCGGAAAGGCAATCTTCAGATTGTCTAGTACCACTTGATAGCGATAGGCAAAGACTTTATAAAAAAGGAAAAACAAGCCATCCGAAAACCAGTACAGTAACCAAAATGGGCTAACGGCAAAGATAGAAACGAAGGTTCTAAAGCAAATGTAGGCTAGTAAATTCATCTGGTTTAGAATTGCTCTAATAGTTCAACAACCCTAGATTTGTGAATTCTGACTAGCCCTTTTCCCGGCTTGCCACGTTGAAAAGCCTCGGCGTAGCTAAGGCTATGCCTACGTTTTTCGTCTTGCAAGCCGAAAAAATGCCGTCGCCATATTTTCACAAATCTAGCATTGTTGAACTTTAAGAGGTTGCGATTTATTGCTTATATTGGTACCTTTGAAATCAGAAGGTACAATACCCCACAGGTATCTTTATGATAAAGTTTACAATTTTACCCCCCTTCAAGTTTTATTCAGTAGCTACTTTATTCAATTGCTGGATAGGCTAGTTTTATAATCCCATTGTTGAACATATTCCAAAAACATTCGCACTATGCGTAGTGTAAAGACTATTCTTGCCGACAACCATCGGATTTATATCGAGGGACTAAAGGCCGTATCTGCTCATCATCATCATCCTGATTATTCTTTACAAATCTTTTCTACTTTTCATAGTGGTCATCGACTTATCGAGGCATTAGAGCAGCATCGATACGATCTGCTGGTGATGGATTTAAACCTCTCTGATATAGATGGATTACAGGTGTTAGATTTTATCCAGAAGAAAAAGCTAGACATTAAGACGATTGCGCTGACTATGTATGATGATAGTAAGCTCGTAAAGTCAGCTTTTAGAAGAGGCTTGGATGGCTACTGTCTGAAGGACAAAAATATTAGTGAGTTATTTCAGTGTATTCAAGCAGTTTTGAAAGGGGAGTCTTTTTTAGGAGAAGGCATTGCTTTGGGGCGGACTCCTAATGGGAACTTTCGAAGAAAAGGAGGCTTACAGAAAGCCTTTTTTTCTGATCAGTTTATCAAAAGGCATCATTTGACAAAGCGAGAACTAGAGATTTTACACTTGATTACACAAGCATTAAGCAATAAGGAAATAGCGACTCAACTCTTTATCAGTGATCAAACGGTGAGTGTGCATCGAAAGAATATTATGCGTAAGCTAGGAGTAAGTAACACTGCTGGATTGATCAAAATGGCTTATGATTACAGCTTAGTGTGATTGAAAATACCTGAATTAGGGTATAACATAGCAAATAGATTACTGCTATATTTGTTTTGAAAAGTAAGTAAGTTAATAAGTTAAGTTATACAGGTAGAAGTCTATTATTTTAGGCCATTGATTATCCAGTGCGAAAAAAATATTTGTTTTTTTTCGTTTTTATGGTTTGTATATTTTAGATTTGTAGCCGACAAAAAATATTCTATGCTCAGAAAGCATTGTTGTACATCAGAAAACCTTTTCTTATCAATACAAGTTCTTAATGCTTTCTCCATTGCTAGTGATAAGCAATCTATGCTTACACATTTTCTAGGGACAAGACATTAAACAAGACATATAGTAACTGAGCTGCAAGAAGTTGCGGCTTTCGTAGTTTTGACAAGATCGATTATTCGTTTTCCAAATTTAGTAATTGACGACTAATTTTTGATTTAAGCTATTTACAGCTGTTGAGTTTTGCATGTGACGACTAAAGTGAAGCTTGGCAGCTTGATAATAAAGATGTTATTCATAATCTAATTTTTTTACCTAATTCGTTTAACAAATTTGTGATCTTATGGGAAAAACGAATTTTACATTCGCCCGAGTGCTATTTGTAGCACTCCTAACCCTTATCGGGTTTACAAGC
>JBCCRH010000066.1:0-18456 GCA_039208045.1 Bacteroidota bacterium | reverse complement strand
GCCCATGTTTTTGACGGTAATGGCTGGTGAAGATATGAGTTCTTTTGGACAAGCAGGGGGCGACATGGTCTCTTATGAGATGGAAATCATGACCTTAGCGAAGGAAAAAGATCTATCGATTGGAGGACTAGAAACAGCAGCCTATCAGATGAGTATGTTTGATAGTATTCCATATGATGTTCAAGCCAAAATGTTGGTAGACGCTATTGATGGCAAGGGCGAAAGTGGTGCTGGCGAATTTGATGAGCTAGTGAAATTGTACAAAACGCAGAACATCCGCGCTATGGTCAATTTAATGGGTGAAGATCCTGAAGGACTAGGTAAGTATGAAAACCTGCTATTGGCTAACCGCAATAAGAACTGGATTCCTGTAATGGCTGAAATGATGCTAAAGCAACCTACTTTTTTTGCCGTGGGTGCTGGGCATTTAGCGGGGAAGGAAGGCGTAGTTACGCTGCTGCGGGAGGAGGGCTATGAGGTGAAGCCGTTGTATCAGTAAAACCTTTAAACCTTAAGAAACCTTGGAGGTTGTCATGTTCAAGCCATGCAAAACCTCCAAGGTTTTAAGGTTTTTAAGGTTTAAGATTTTATACGCTTACTTCTGAATCACCAAGCGCTCTGTGAGCACCTCTTCTTCCGTCCGCACATTAATCAGGTAGGTACCTGCTGCTAACTTGCTTACATCAAGCGTTACTTGCTCTATGCCTTCGTAGGTATTGCGAAGAATCTGACGACCATCTAATCCAAACACCACTACTTCATTAATCTCATCTGCTACGGTCACTGTAACGACTTCTGAAGTTGGATTCGGGAATAATTGGAGGTCTACTTCTTGCAACTCCGTATAATCCAGTCTGCGCAGTGCCGGTACTTCTTCTATCGTTACGATTGGGCCAGTTGTGGCACCAGCTGCCAATGATCCAGTAACCACTACTTCGTCAATATAAACTTGGTCACCATTGCCGCTCGCGTCACACTGGAAGCGGAACTGCGCTCCATCGGTTAGGTTAAAGGAAGCTGCATCTAAAGTTACTGTTGCCGAATAGAATGAGCCATTAGTAAAACTGCTGCCACTCGCATAGGTAGCTACGGTTTGCCAGCCTGACCCATCGTTATAGCGCACCCAGAAATCTTCGCCATTCTCCATACTATTTGGATAGAAATAGAAGCTCACAGCAACACTACCAAGGCCGTCCAAATCGTAGCTTGGTGAGGTCATAGAAGAAGCTACCCCACTATTATCGCGCAAGCGAACAGAAAAGTCTCCTTCCCAGCTGAAAGAAGTACGGCGACGCGCGCAGTCTCCTCCACCATCAGCCCAGCCTTCTAAGCCTGTTTCGAAGAAATAGCCTGTAGAAAATGGCGTTCCACTGCTAGCGCAACCGGTGGTCGTGCCTGGTGCTGTTGCAGTGCCAGAAGCATTACCTGCTGCATCAAGGGCGCGCACGCCAAAGGTGTAAGTCGTACAAGTAGCAAGACCAGTAACATTTACCGAAGTACCCGCAGTCGTACCCAATACACTCCCATCTACTGATACCTCATAGCCTGTAACACCTACATTATCAGTGGATGCATTCCACGAAAGGGTCACCTCTGTATCCTGCTCATTACTTACTGTTAAGTTAATTGGCTGAGTAGGAGGCGTGGTATCTGGACCAGGGCCGCCAATGCAGAAATCCGTAGCTTCACTACTACCGAAGCTGCCACCGCTAGCTAATACCGTACCTCCGTCAGATAGGGTATAAGAGCCCGTACCATAGGCACAGCAAATACCGTCACCGTAGCTATCATTAATAGTAAATGTGTAACAATCGTCTACTAAGCAAATCGTTTCTGTAAGGGTAGATCCATCAGGGAAACTACCATAGGTGCCTCCTGATGCTACTGTAGTACCTGCATCATTGGTGATTACCCAGCTTGTTTCTTCTGGATAATTATCTAGTGTAATCGTAAGGGTCACTTCTGTTCCGTTACAGCCTACTGGACAGCTTGGGCAGTCAGGGCCACCACAGTCCACGCCAGTCTCTTGGCCATTTTGAATACCATCATTACAAGTTGGGCCACCACCGCCGCCGCCAGCAGCTTGTAGCGCACCAAGCGCGTTTACTCGACCATTGGCATACTCTGCATCCACACCCGCTGGGCCCATATCAATAGCTGTAGAGTACAAGATATTTTCAACTTGCGTAGCTGTCAGGCCAGGATTGTATCCCAATACAAGCGTAGCTACTCCTGCTACCACGGGGCAAGCAGAAGAAGTACCCCCGAAGGAAGAAGTGTAATTGCCACCACTGTATCCAGGGCCTCCCATGCGATCCGTCGTACGTACGCCTGCGCCAGGGCCACCTACATTATTAGAAGGCGCCATGATATCCAAAGCAGAACCGTAGTTGGAGTAGGCCGAGCGAATACCAGTATTTGCGAAAGCACCTACTGCCATTACGTTACTATTATTGGCAGGGTAATCTACACAGCTCTTGTAGCCATTACCAGAAGCAAAAACGATCACACAACCCAGACCACCACGACCGTTTACCTTAGCGTCTAACATCGCATTATTAATATTATTGAAGCTTAAGTTACAAGAAGTATATCCCCAACTGTTGCTCATTACATCTGCTCCTTGGTTCTTTGCCCAAGTGAACCCATCGGCAATATCTTGAGTAGATTCTCCACCAACAAAGATATTTACAGAAATCATTTCAGCCAGTGGCGCAACTCCTCTTACCCCAATATTATTGTGGCTAGCCGCGATAGAACCGGCACAAGATACCCCATGCGCACTTCCACTGATGGCATCACCATTGCCATTATTAGCAGGGCTAAAGCCTGCCGTATAACGACTCTGACCACTACTGTTATTAAAATCTTCGTGATCTTCCATTCCATCATCAATCACTGCAACAACCGTAGCGGAAGAACCAATAGAAATACCCCACGCTTCCAGTGCGTTACAGTCCGCATCATTCGCACCAGTCACGCCATCTAGGGTTTGGCCGGTATTATTCATTTGAAACTGCTGACTAAAAAGTGGATCATTCACCTGGAAGCGCTCAATCGGAGCGTAGAAATCGGGCTGCGCAAAATAGAACAGTCCACTTTCGTGCAATTTATTAGCTGCCGTCAAGGCTTGATTGACATCTTCCAATTCGATACGGTAGGTACCAAACTTTTTAGTCATCGACTTCATACCGAATGTCTTGGCTAAGCTTACCATGGCAGCTTCGTCATCTTTATCGATCAACTTTGCAACGATCGTGCGCGTAGGATAGATCACAAAACCGTCCGAAACAGCATATCCAGGACTTACCTGTACTTCGTCCGTATCAAATCCTAACTCTACAATCATATCGTAGATGGTGGCGTTACCAGCAGCTTCTACCACAGCATAAGGCTTGTGTGCCCAGCTCTGGTATTGCTTTACGTTCTTTGGTGTGACCGAAGTAAGCATAGACGCATCATCGGCTGTTACAATAAAGTGGGTGGTACTCGGAGTTAGCTCCATTTGAGTATTGTCGGCCCAGTAGTAATTGTTGGACTGTGCTACAAGGGTGTTTTGAGCAACAGTCAATAGGCAAAAACAAAAGGCTAAGATTGAGAATAAGCTTCTTTTCATCTTGATTCTGTTAATGATTAATGATTATTAATGAATGAGTTCGAATAGCAACGTATAGATATAGCTTTGACAGTCGCATTTTGATGATTAAATCAAATACGTATAGACTGAAAATATGATTTCAACAATAAGTAGGAACTCTTATTATCAAATTCTAAAAGCTAATGATTACTGGGATTGAACGTTAGAACGCAACTTAAGAATGTAAGTGGTAGCGTTGAATAGATAGTGTATGATCGCTATTGTATGTAGCCTGATGTATTGTTGTGCATCTGTGTTACTCAAATATACGGATTCCGATTACATTTCCAAAACGGAGCGATTTTTTTTTATGCTTCGGCAAAAAAGGCTACAAACTCTAGAAAACTACCTAAAAATGAGAACCATTGGAAAACAAAAAAGCCATGAAAGATTAAGAATCTCTCATGGCTTTTTTGTTTTTTCTGCTGATACTCTTACCCTACCCCATCTCCGCTACTACTTCCTTCACCTCCGGTACCATGCGCTTAAGCATCCCTTCTATACCTGCCTTTAGGGTAACCGTAGAAGAAGGACAGCCACTGCAAGAGCCCTGTAGCTCCACCACTACCGTACCTTGATTCCAAGCCTTAAACTCGATATTACCACCATCCATTTCTACCGCTGGTTTTACGTAAGTATCGATCAAGTCTTTTACTTTCTTCACCAGCTCTGCCTCATCGCCAGTGTACTCGTAACTGGCTCCACGCTCCTCTTCTAGCTTCGCCATCGCCTCTGCAAAGCCTTCTTTTACAATTTCACCATGCTCCTCTACATAGTTCTTTATGAACTCCTTCAACTTCAGCATAATATCTTCCCAGGCGTAGTTGAACTCCTTGGTGATGGTGACGAAGTTATTGCATATATATACCCCTTTTACATAGGGTAGATTAAATAAATCAGTGGCCAGCGGAGACCACTCGTTTGCCAGTTCTTCTTCTCTAAAGTCGGCTGTTCCCTTGTAGAGCATACGATTGGTCACAAACTTGAGCGACTCAGGATTTGGTGTTTGCTCGGTATACAACATCACCGGACTCTTCATAATTGGACTGTCCATAGCTATTTCATTTTTATCTGTTGGATGCAAATATACATCCTAATTTGTATTACACTTGATTCTATTAGCACAACAGCTGAGTTTATGCTTAGTTTTCTAGGATGGTGATTTACCCCCCATACTGTTGTAATAATTGCTTCAAATCTTCAATAGTATTGGCTTCTTCAATAGGTTTGTCCTTACGCCAGCGGCTGATGCGCGGGAAGCGAAGGGCTACGCCTGATTTATGGCGCGTGGAGGCATTGATGCCTTCAAAAGCAATTTCGAAAACATGCGTAGGCTTCACGCTACGTACTGGGCCAAAGCGCTCCACCGTATTTTTCCCTACCCACTTAGTGATCGCTCGAAACTCTTTATCGGTCAAGCCAGAATAGGCCTTAGTGAACGGTACCAGCGCATCTCCATCCCGAACAGCGAAAGTAAAATCAGTATACAGGTTGGCACGGCGGCCATGCCCGCGCTGCGCATAAATCATCACCGCATCAATAGTGAGGGGGTCTACTTTCCACTTCCACCAATCGCCCTTTTTTCGGCCCGATCGGTAGGCCGAGCTTTTTTGCTTCAGCATCAAGCCTTCGGAGCGGTACTGCCGCGCATTTTCCCTGATTTGAGCCAGCTCCGCCCAGTCGGTAAAGGCTACCTGTTCCGAGAGTTGTAGGGTGTCCCCAAAATCCTGGCTGGCCAGCAGTTGCTCTAGTAGGATACGGCGTTCGCCTAATGGCTGTTCACGTAGGTCTTGCCCTTGCCATTCCAGCAGATCGTATGCCCGCAATACGACAGGTGCTTTCTCTAATATTTTTTTGCTTACGTTTTTACGGCCAATTCTAGTTTGTAGTACATTGAAAGACAGCACTTCCCCCTCTTTATACGGCAGTATTTCGCCATCCAGAACGGTTCCATCGGGTAGCTTTTCTCGCAAAAGCTGATACTCTGGAAATTTATCTGTCACCAACTCCTCTCCTCGCGACCACACAAACAGCTCTCCCTCCCGCACAATCAACTGCCCACGAATACCATCCCATTTAAACTCCGCTTGCCAATCGGCAGGCTCGCCCAGTGCTTCTGGGGTATCCTCCAAAGCGTAGGCTAAATAGAAAGGATAAGGCTTTGAAATATCGTCAGCAGGATTCGCTGCAATAACCAGTTCTTCGAAGGTGGTAGAATCTGGCGACCAGTTCCCCATGAGGCGATGCGCTAGGCTATTTTCATCTATCCCCGTATGCTTAGATAGTGCTCGTACCATCAGCTTCTGGGATACGCCCAAACGAAAGCCGCCCGTAATGAGCTTATTAAAAATGAAGCGCTCTTGCTTATCCATTTGCCGCCAGGCAGCTAATACTTGTTCGTGCTTTTCTTCCTCTGCTAGGGCACCCAACGCTTTTATATAGTTAACCCAATAGCTCAAGGGGTGATCTTGCTGCGCTGCCACTTCAGTAGTTGGAAGTACGAGAGCGATGGTCTCCGCTAAATCTCCAACAATATGGTACGACTCTTCAAATAACCACAATGGCAGTTTACTTTCTTGGGCTGCCCATTGGCGGAGTAGCGTGGTAGTAACGGTTCGTTTGGGCCGTCGGTGCGAAAGAATAGCAATCGTCCAGAGGCGATCAGCATCGCTAGCTTGGCCAAAGAAGTGGGCTAGCGCAGCTACCTTGGCATTAATCTTAGTGGTTTGATCGAGGGCCGTGAATAAGGTGGCAAAATCTTTCATGCTTCTTGTTCTTCTCCTTCTGTAGAATTCATTTCTGAGAGTTCTCCTTCAAACTCAGTAGCTACAATATGCGCATCATAGCCTTGGTCGCGTAGCCAGCGCTTAAAGATTTCGGTGTAGCCATGCGTCACAAAAACCCGCTCGGCCCCCGTCTCGGCAATTGCTTGGTTGAGGCCTTCCCAATCGGCATGGTCGGATAATACAAATCCTCGATCTGCTGCTCGCCGCCGCCGCGCCCCACGTAGCGACATCCAACCGGATGCCATCCCAACAGAAAGCGGCTTGAAACGACGTACCCAAGGCGACCCCACCGCCCCCGGCGGCGCAATGATAATATTGCCAATAAAGGCTTTGGACTTAATAGCCTGCCGGACCCTAGTGGTAGGCTTAATATGAATACCTTGCTGCCGAATCACCTCGTTGACATTTTCTACCGCTCCATGCGTGTAGATGGTACCTATACTTTCGTCGAGATGATAAATCAGACGCTGTGCCTTACCCAAAGCGTAAGCAGTGAGTAAACTCACCTTGCCCTCTGCCTTATTTTGGCGCCACCAATCGTTGATCTGCTTAAAAATAGTGGCTTGATCTTGCCAAGTGTATACGGGTAAGCCAAAGGTAGATTCTGTGATAAATGCATGGCATTTTACTGGCTCAAATGCTTCCGATAGCCCGTCATTTTCAATCTTATAATCACCTGATACACACCAGACTTCCCCTTTGTATTCCAGTCGAATTTGGGCCGACCCAATGATATGACCAGCAGGATGAAAACTAACTTTTACTCCGTTGATATCGATCTCTTTCCCATAGTCAATCGTCTGAACGGCGATCGGGCCTAAGCGGTAGCGAATCACTGGTTTTGCCGTAGTCGTACACAAATAGGATTTGTGCCCAAAACGGGAATGATCGGCATGACCATGCGTAATGAGGGCACGGTCAACTGGCCGCCACGGATCGATGTATACGTTTGCCTGAGGGCAAAAGATTCCTTTTTTAGTGAACTCTAATAAAGCCATGTAGTGGGTGTATTCAATACTCTGAAGCTTGTAACAAGCTAGCTAGGTGGATGTTTGAAATCTTCTGCTCACTTCGCCAAAGTGAAAGAAAAAGTAGCTCCCTCATCGGGCATCGAATCCACCCATATCTCCCCTCCAAATCGCTCGATAATTTTTTTGCAAATGGCTAGTCCAAGGCCTGTTCCTTGGAACTCTTCCCTGCTGTGCAGCTTTTTAAACAACAGAAAAATCTTGTCTTTAAATTCGGGATCTACCCCAATCCCATTATCCTTGATGCTGAAGGTATAATGAGACCCGTTATCTGTCGCTTGGATAACTACCACGGGAGCTTCTTCTACTTTCCTGAATTTTACTGCGTTTGCTATTAAGTTTTGAAAAACCTGTCGCATGCGTTGGCCACTTGATTGGAGTACTGGCAGTTCTCCCTCTATGTGAATGGTAGCTTCTTGCTCGCGCACAAAGTCTTGCATATCCGTAAGCACTTCTTCTACTACCTTGCGAATATCCACTTGCTCCATTTCATCTTTCACGGTGTTGACGCGAGAATAAATCAGCAAATCTTCGATAAGCTGATTCATGTGGTTGGCGCTATTCACAATAAATTGGATATAGGATTTTCCAGCATCATCGAGTGTTTTGCCATAGCGGCGCTCTAGTAGCTGAGCAAAACTCCGCATGGTGCGCACAGGTTCGCGGAGGTCGTGGGAAGCGATGTAGGCAAAATGTTCGAGTTGCAAGTTGGAGTCGATATATTCTTTGAGTTTGTTGTTCTTAATGTCTAGCTCTTTGAGTTTTTCTTGCAAGTCCGTTTGGGCTTTCTTTAGAATAGAAATATTACGAACCACCACCATCGCTTCATTTTCATTGATTACACTAATACGTGCTTCATAGTACTCCATTTTACCGTCTACGGGTAGGATATATTCAAAACTCTCCACCGAGCCTTGCTCAATGGCTTTTTTTAAATTGAATAAAATACCTTTCGCTACATGGACAGGCAGTATCTTATCAACGGGTTGGTTCAGAAAGTCTTTTGGTGAGGCATATAAGTTACTTTCATTGCCCGTTGCAAAATAGCCCAAAATGATGCCCTCTTTGTTAATCCGAAATTTCAAATCCGGTAGGGCATTCAGTATGGCTTTCTGTAGGGCCTCGCTTTTACGAGAATTGATCTCTGCATTTTTACGCTGCGTAATATCCATGTGCATGCCTACCGCTCGCTTAGGAATACCGTACTCCGTCCATTCGTTGACTTGCCCGCGGTCGTATATCCACTTCCAGTCTCCTTCTTTGCTTCTAAAGCGAAACTCCGCCTCGAAAAAGTCGCTTCGGCTATCGATATGTTCTTGAATGACTTCATTCAGATGGTTATGATCATCCGGGTGGATATGCTGCATGAAGAATAATATATTGTTGTCTACTTCCTCTAGGTCATAGCCAATCATAGATGCCCAATAGTTGTTGTAAGTAGCCTCTCCTGTAGTCATATCCCAATCCCAAATTCCGAGCTTCGCCCCATTCATAGCCATCTCTAATCGTTCTTCACTTAGCTTTAGGGCCTGTTCTGCTTTTAGCCGTTCTGTAATATCTTGTTGCGTTCCCCACATCCCTATTAGGTGTCCATTTTCAATGATACCTACCCCATGATTGAGGATGTAACGCTTACCTCCTTTTTTATCTTCTTCAATAGTGACAAAGTCTCGAATTCGGTACCCATTTTTTACAAACTCAATAAACGATCTGGTATTCTCTTCATAATTTTCTCCTTCATGGGTCGATCTTGCAGTGGTACCAATTATATCTTCTGCCGTAGCTAAGCCATACATTTTGGCAAAAACATCATTGCATTCCTGCACGAAGGCATTTTCGTAGTACAACTTTGTCTGTTCTTCTGGCGAAAGATGCGTAGGGATGGGAATCCCACAATTGACAAAATAAATTCCGTCATTACTATATTTAATAAAGTTTTTGTACCGCTGTTCGCTCGCTTTTAGGCGGTGCTCTGCCTCTTTGCTAGTGGTAATATCTTGAAGAATAATCATATAAGTCTTCACTTTCCCCTGTGCCGTGCGGCTCACTACAGTAGCTCGCTCGCTAAACCAATGCCAGCTCTCATCCTTATGCTGCATTCTATACTCCAAGTCTAGGTATTCCCCAGGTTCCAGCTTTTCTATTCGTTCACGGAAAAGATCAACGGCTTGCGCTACATCATCAGGATGAATACGCGATACATATAAGTTGTAGGCCGTCTGATTTTTCTTCAGATCGAACCCAATAAATTCTTCTTTTACATTATAGTGGATGATCTTTTTTTCTTGGTAATCCATCAAGAACACATGATCAGGAATGACCTGCATCAAAGAAGTATTGAGTCGCTGTTCTTCTAGTTGCTGCTCTACCTCTTTACGCTGAAGGTAATGCCCCAAAGAATAGGTAAAGCCTTTCAATAAAGGGTAGACTTGCTGCACTTCAGCAGAAGGTTCTTCTTTATAAAGCATGGATAAATAGCCCCACACCTGACCTCCATCAATTACAATTGGATAATCAACGCTGACCTTAAAGCCGTGCTCCGTCAGAAGGGTACGCTCTGCACTGATCCTATCCTGATGATTGTCTATACTTTGAATGAGGGGAGTGATCATTTTTTCGGATGCTTGCAGCTGCCTAGCGGTTGCTGGTGTTAATTTAACAGCTCGCTCCATAGAAGATACCTCTTGCCATTCTCCATCCGATTGGTGTGCCCCTGATAGGCGCTTAAGCTCTAGGGTAGTACCAGCAATATAGAGTCGTTTATTAATATACACCCCATCTGCTTTCAAGACAGCATTTAGCTTTTGGAGGACCTCCTCTAGCACTCGCTTCACAGGGCCATCACTAAAGAGCATACTTAGCGCAGAATTAATAACTTCCAATGCCACATTAGCAGCCGCTAATTCCTCTTGATTAGTAGCCCTTGCAGATGTATCCATACCTTTTACCTTACCTCATAATCAAATAGATAACAATGTTAAAGATACGTTTTTAGCCGCAACTAGAAAGTCATAATTTCTAATAGCGCATTGCCGTAAGGTAGTTTAAACTTATCGCGACGCTTTCTAAGGGCTGATGATTTTTACACTGATCTTGCTCCACAAAAAAGTGTTGCATTCCAGAGGTTTGCGCAGCCCTAAAGATGGGTTCCCAGTCGATGATCCCATTGCCTACTTCCGTAAAAAATTGCTCCGCAGTGGCATCCATGTCCTTTACGTGCCACAGCGGGAACCGCCCCTCGTATTTTTCAAAATAAGCGAATGGATCGTACTGCGCTTTGGTAATCCAGTATAAATCAAGCTCCATAGCCAGCAGCTCCGCTTCTGTGCTATCTAGCATCACATCATAAGCAATTTGCCCATCAAATTTTTCAAACTCAAAATCATGGTTGTGGTAAGCCAGCTGGAGCCCGTATTTTTTACACATTTCTCCTGCCACATTAAGCTGCTCCGATACTTTCTTGTAATCATCCAGCGATTGCCGTTCTTGCTCCTGCAAATAGGCAATCACCATATATTGCTGGCCCGCTTCGGCAGCGCTTGCCACTGCCAGCTCCCAATCATTGTACAAGCAGCCGCGTAGTTCCGGCTCGGCAGTACCCGTAGAGTTGTGCCCACTGTATAGGGTCAAGCCCAAATCATCTAGCACTTTTTTGAAGGCTTTGGGTGACATTCCATAATACTGCCCTTCTTTAAACCCAGCCGATTCTACATGCTCGTAGCCCATCTGACTCAGTTTTTCTAGTGTGCCAATGGGGTCTTTTTCCATATCATCGCGAACAGTATAAAGCTGTATGCCCATGTCCCCCACTCTTTTTCCACTTGCGCAAGCGGCCTGTGAGAGGGCCATCGCCCAGAATGCCGTCATGGAAGTTGTTTTTACAAAAGTTCTTCGTTTCATCATTACCATTTTTATTGCCTAGAAAACCTGGCCCGTACAAAATACCCCCACAACGCCAACACACTAATCAACACCCCAAAAAACTCCCGCGTTAGCTCCACATAAGGGCTATCCGCTTTCATCGACTCCGTAATGGAAGGCATCCCTAGACTTAGCCAATCTACAAGGTTAGGTACCAAAAAAGCTAACCAAATGGTGCCCATAATTGCCCCCCCAAGCGCTACCCCTCTAAATGGCTTGCCCAAAACCGCCAAGATGGCCACCAAGGCAACATAGCCATACAGCAATATCCAGCGTAACGAATCGTGATCATTCAGCTGAAAATATGCAAAAAGAAGGAATAAGAGAGCAATTAGTCCATTACTAATTTTTCTGGCCATTAGAATTCAATTTTGTAACTCAATACCGGGATAATTCCGAGCTGTTCCTGTAGTAAAACCTTATTCTGTCGGGTATCAAAATACGAAAACGCTACGTTTTCTTGATTCGTCAGGTTTTGTACATCTAAGGCTAGCGTACTGCTATAGCCGTCTTTATTGCGCTTGTAGTATACCCGAAAATCGATTCGGAAGTAGTCTTGCTGCTGCTCGGTAAATGCTAGCTCGTCCTGAAAAATGGTCGTCCCCGATGCTTCACTACCCACCAAGTCAATAGGCGTCTCTCGGAATCCACCGCTGTAGACGATCCGCGCATTTAGCCCCAAGCTATACACCTCCCCGCTGGAGCGCTCCCATTGTTTTTCTCGGCCTCCGGTAAGGTTAAAAATATAGTTGCCATTATAGCGTGTATCTCTCCATACACCGTCGCTACCTTGGTAGCGTGATTCGTACAAGGTGGAACTAAATAGAAAATAGTAGTTATTCTGCAACTGCCTGGAAAGGCTTAGCTCCACACCATAATTTTCCCCCTCGCCTTCATTCACCAAGCGATCATTTACTACACCTGACAAATAATTTAGGGCTGAAAAGGAAGAAGGGGCTGAAGTAACAGGTACATTATCCAAGCGCTGATAGTAGGTTTGGAGGCGCAAATTACCCCACTCTTTTAGGGAAGTACTATAGCTGAGTTCTACCTGATTCGAGTTGGTAAAATCTAAGTCCGATTGTCGCTCAATATTTGCATTACTTAAGCTCAGCTGAAAGGGCTGTAGCTGGCTGAAGCGCCCTCCCGATAACTCCACATATTGCCTGGCACCAAAGCGATACCTCAACAGCAGACGTGGCCCGATAGCTAGTGATTCATAAGTCGAAAAATATTGGGCATTGCCCCCCAATTGTACACTAAAACGATCCGAAAACTGATACGATACATTTACATAAGGCTGCACTAGCCAGCCTGAAATACTGTCATCAGCTAGCACTTCGTCACCATTTTCAAGTGTCCGTACTTCTCCGTATTCACGTGAAGTGAGTAGACCATACTGTACTGCAAATTGGTTGGAAAACTGTTGCTGAATCCAAGAATGCACTGCTATTTTGGATTGTATAAGCTCATCAAAATCATCTTGCTGTGGTGTAAAGTCTTGGTCAAGCCGAAGTGCCGTACGCGTACTTTCCAAGCCCGAACCTACCAGCGACGTATTCCAAAATCCATTGCGCATAGGCACGGTAAAGACTGCCCCCAGCGCACCCATCTGGCTTTCAAAATTGATGTCGAAACCATCTTTTTCAAATTCCCATTGAGTGGAATCACGTTCTGCTTCAAAGATATTTTCGCTGCGCCCTCCGAGTCCAAAAACCCGTATTTTATTGCCATTCTTTAAGGGAAAGACTAGGTGAAATGCTAAGTCTTGAAAGTTAATCTCTTCGTCGCCCAGCGGCACGCCTAGAGAGCTTAGCAACCCAATTGTAGAGTAGCGGTAATTCACCAAATAGGAGGCATCTGACTGTTTCGAAAACGGCCCTTCCACAGCAAGATCCAGGCCAATTAAGCCTGCCTGCCCCGTAAACTCTAGCTGCTCATTATTCCCATTGCGCAAGCGCATATCTAACACCCCTCCTACTGCATTGCCGAAGGCAGTGGGAAAAGCGCCAGAATAGAAGCGAGTCAAGCCCAGTAGCTGAGCGCTCAGCATATTCACTCCGCCCCCATTTTGGGTCACCCGATCATTAAAGGTACCGGCATTGGGCGTATGGTTGGGGTTTACAATTTGTACCCCCTCTAGCCACCAGCTCATATTATTCGGCGAGTTACCTCTAATGGACAAGCCATTGGCCTGATCGTTGTCGCCAGCTACCCCTGGGAAACTAGCCGCTAAGCGTGCCGGATCGAAGAAGGTAGCTGGAAAGCGCGCCGTTTCTTCCACAGTAATCGAACGCTGATTGATGGAGTTGAAACTCGAATATCCTTGCTCTACTGCACCACTCACCACCACTTCATCGAAAGAGCTAGCAATTGGAGTAAGTTCTATTTCAAGCACTACTTCTTTGCCCGATTCAACCAAAAGGCCTACTTGATTGTAAGTGCCATAACCCACGTAGCTGATAGCAAGATCGTAGCGCCCGGGAGCTAAATCTGCAATTCTGAACCGCCCCAACGAATCGGTAATCGTATTGCGATTAACGTTTTGTAAAACTACATTGGCCCCTACTAAAGCTTGGCGGTTACCACTATCCAGTACTTGTCCGCGAATCGTTTGGGGGGATGCTTGCGCAAAAGCCGTGAGGCTCCACGACAGACAGCAGCTAAACAGTAAAAATCTTGAAAAAACCCACATTCGAATAACTCCTTTTTACGAATCCAAGCCAATAATACTACGGTTCAGGGCTTCATCCGCCTCTCCTCCTGCAAAGTCATCAAAGGCTTTGGTCGTCACTTCAATAATATGATCGTTGATAAACGGAGCTCCTTCTCTGGCGCCTTGCTCTGGCGATTTTATGCAACATTCCCATTCCAGCACCGCCCAGCCATCGTAGCCGTATTGTGAAAGCTTACTAAAAATTTGCTTAAAATCCACCTGCCCATCACCCAAAGAACGGAAGCGCCCAGGCCGATCGATCCAATCCTGAAAACCGCCATAAACGCCAGCTTTTCCGGAAGGACGAAACTCCGCATCTTTCACATGAAACATACGAATAAATTCGTGATAAAAATCGATATACTGCAGGTAGTCCAGCTGCTGCAAGACAAAATGACTTGGATCGTACAATAGCTTTACCCGTGGGTGTTGGTTGGTCGCTGCCAAAAAGCGTTCAAAACTAACGCCGTCGTGCAAGTCTTCCCCAGGGTGAATCTCATAGCATACATCTACCCCTTGCTCCTCAAAAACATTCAGGATGGGTAACCACCGTTTGGCCAGTTCTTTGAAGCCAGTCTCCACCAAGCCCGTCGGACGCTGCGGCCAAGGGTACATGGTGTGCCAAACCAGCGCCCCAGAAAAGGTCGCATGCACTTGAATGCCCAAATTCGCACTTGCCTTCGCTGCTGCGATCACCTGCTGAGTCGCCCACTCGGTGCGCGCCTTGGGATTTTTTCGGTACTGCTCGGGGGCAAATACATCAAACATGCTATCGTAGGCCGGATGCACCGCCACCAACTGTCCTTGCAAATGGGTGGATAGCTCTGTAATTTCTAACCCAAACTTCTTGATCCTACCCTTTAGCTCGTCGCAATACGTCTTACTTTCTGCAGCTAGTTCAAGGTCAATCAATCGATCTTCCCACGTCGGAATCTGGATACCTTTATACCCCAAATCAGCCGCCCATTGGCAAATCGTATCTAAGGCATTGAATGGCGCCTCCTCGCCCATAAATTGTGCCAAGAAAATGGCAGGGCCTTTTATCGTTTTCATAAATTTTCTTTTACTCTAAAGTTTAAACAGTCCGAGCGGATTTGCAATCCGCGATCAAATGCTCATTCTTCCTCCTCTTGTATAGTCCATGCCCCCAATATCAAACCCACAACCCCAGCAATCAGCACATACACTCCACCCTCAACCCACCGCAAGGTCGAAGGTCGAAAAGCCATCTGATCTTGTAACGAATTAGGAAGATAAGTAAACACAAACCCAATCACAGCAGCTATCCAAAGTCCTTCACGGGCAGTTTGCACCTTCATCTTTCGAAAGAGCCAAGCTAGCACGCCTGTCATCAATAGAATGGTATACGCTCCAGTAATGTAGAGGTCTATTCCTTGGTTTTCTGCCACAAAGTCAGGGGTTAAGCCATTGAGGTCGAGCCAGCGATCAGCAAGCAGGTAAAACCAGGCTAGGTAGATGCCTTGCCCCACGAGAAACGCCAGCAAAATGGCCCATAGGTTGACCTTGTTGTTCATGCTATTCCAATTTTGATGACACCTCGGAGCTCTCAAGACCTCGGAGTCCTTAAGGAGTCCGAGGTCTTGAGAACTCCGAGGTGCACTTCCAAAGCTTGCGCCACCCCCCTACCCCATCTTCGTCCACTTCTCCGAGCTCCCACTCGATGCCACCACCTTCTCAATAAACACCATCCCACGCACCCCATCCGACACCGTCGGGAAATCTAAATACATCGGATCAACTTCTGTTCCCTCCAAGCGCGCCCGTACGCAAAGGGCAAAATTCCGATAAATATTGGCGAAAGCTTCCAAATATCCCTCCGGATGCCCCGCCGGAATGCGCATATGCGCAGCCACCTCTGGATACAACTCGCCTACCCCTGGCCGCAGCACTTGCATCGGCCGATCCAGCCATCGCACCTTCAAACTATTGGGTGCCATCTGATGCCATTCCAGTCCTCCTTTCTCGCCATATACATATATTTTTAAGGCATTCTCCTCCCCTGCTGCAATCTGGCTCGCGTGCAACACGCCTCTTGCCCCATTCTCAAAGCGCAGTAACACATTCCCATCATCATCCAACTGCCGCCCCGGCACCATCGCCGACAAATCTGCACACAATGCGCTAATCTTTAATCCCGTAATATACTCTGCCAAATTCTCCGCATGCGTCCCAATATCGCCCATCGCACCCGCCGCACCCGACCGACTCGGATCAGTACGCCAAGAAGCTTGCTTTTGATCGCTATCTTCCAGCTTGGTAGACAACCACCCTTGGGGGTATTCCACTACTACTTTCCGAATCGTTCCCAATTCCCCATGCTTGACCATCGCTCGCGCCTGCTTCACCATAGGATAGCCCGTGTAGTTATGCGTTAGCGCAAAAATCAGTCCGGTCCTTTCCACCAACTGTTCCAACTCTAAGGCTTCTTCCATGCTATAGCAAAGTGGCTTATCACACACCACATGGAACCCATTTTCCAAAGCTAGCTTCGCTGGTCCATAATGCACATGGTTGGGCGTCACAATCGCCACAAAATCCATCCGCTCTCCCAGTGGCAAAGCTTTTTCCTGTTCAATCATTTCGGCATAACTCCCATATACACGCTCTGCTGGCAAGAAAAAATCTTTCCCTGATGCCTTCGACTTCTCTGGGTTGCTACTAAATGCGCCACACACCAACTCAATCTGTCCATCTATCGCCGCTGCCATTCGGTGCACCGCTCCGATGAATGCTCCACGGCCTCCACCAACCATGCCCATTCTTATTTTTCTACTCATTGTTTTATAGTTTATGTGCCGAGATCAGCACTCACGATACAACATCATCCAATTTCTCATTCTTAAAAAACAAGCCAAACAGCACAAAAATAGCTGCTGCAAAAATAGCGGGAAACACCCATACATTTTGCCAAGTATGCGTGCCATCACTCAATAAATTTGCATCCGTAATTTTACCCGCTACCCAAAAGCCAACTAACATCCCCACCCCATAAGTGGCCAAGGTAATCAAGCCCTGCGCCGCGCTCTTCACCTTCGGCCCCGCCTTCGAATCGGTATAAATTTGCCCCGACACAAAGAAAAAGTCGTAGCAGATGCCATGCAGCGCAATCCCTAAAATCAGCATAAAGGACAGCTCTCCTGCATTACCGTAGGCAAAAAGAACATAGCGCAAGGCCCAAGAGGCCATTCCCACCAAAAGAGTGATCTTAATGCCATATCGCTTCAAAAAAATGGGTAATAATAGCATAAAAACCACCTCTGAAGCTTGCCCAATCGTCATTTTACCTGTCACATTCGACATGCCAATTTCTACCAAAAACGGGTTGGTCACCTGATAGTAAAAAGCAAGGGGAATGCAGATCAAGATAGAGGAGACAAAAAAGACTAGAAAGTTGCGATTCTTGAGTAAAGAAAGCGCTTCTAAGCCTATAATATCACCAATACTTATGGCTTCACCCTTATCGACTTTAGGCGGTGTCTTGGGTAAGAAAAAGCTGAATAGTCCTAAGAATAGTGACGCCCCGCTAGCCATTAGAAATGTATTCTTCAGTGCTCCTCCTTCAATGGCTGCCTGCGCATCCCAGCTAAACGCATAACTAATCATAATACCCGCCAGAATCCAACCTACAGTACCCCATACTCGGATGGGGGAAAATTCTTTAGCTGGGTCTTGCATTTGGTTGAAGGATACGGAATTGACTAGGGCCAGAGTCGGCATGTAGGCAATCATGTAGCCCAATACATACGGATAAAACGCACTGAAATCATCTGCATTAGCCATTTGATACATCATCAAAGCGCCCAACAGGTGTAAAATCCCTAAGATGCGTTCTGCATTAAAGAATCGATCTGCAATCAAACCGATGATGAAAGGTGCAATAATCGCCCCCCACGATTGGGTAGAATAAGCCATGCCAGTCTGCGCTCCACTTGCTCCTAAATTACTGCCCAAAAAGGTACCCATTGTTACAAACCAAGAGCCCCAAATGAAGAATTCCAAAAACATCATCACCGACAGCTGCACCCGAGTTATCGCTTTCATATTCGCTAATTTTTCTGTTTGTTTAGTCTATACTGACGATTAACTGGTTTGCCAAATGCAAACCAGTTAATGTGCAGTATATACTGTACCAAAGTGGTTTGCAATGTTGCAAACCATTTTGCGTCATGTATACTTATCCTAGTTCAAATCTCGAATCTTCAAGTTCCGATACCATACCACATCTCCGTGATCCTGCAAAGAAATGTGCCCCTTCTTAGCCTTGCCAAAGCCCGGCATCTCCTTAAATTTGCTATTGGCAATCATTTTAAACCAGGCATCATCCCACATGGTAGTGCTCACCACCAT
>JBCCRH010000065.1:0-18539 GCA_039208045.1 Bacteroidota bacterium | reverse complement strand
GCTAGTTCAACCAATTTTAGTCCTTCAAAAAAAGTTTGCTGCATCATTCCTCAATTGTCGTTATTTTTCAGCCATGAAAATAATCACTCCAGCCCAAACCCGCGCACTCGATGCACACACTATTGCCCACGAACCCATTGCTTCCCTCGATTTGATGGAGCGCGCCTCGCTAACGTTCGTCCGATGGTTTCAAGAGCAGTTTCCCAGTACCGATACTCCGGTCCTCATTTTCTGTGGCATTGGTAACAATGGTGGCGATGGCCTAGCAATAGCTCGCTTACTCTCCGAGTCGCACTATGCGGTGCAGGTCTTCTGCTGCCAAATCAGTCCCAATACTTCGCCTGACTTTCAGGCCAACCTTCTCCGCCTACCCACCCGCCAAGGAATACAAAAAATTGATCTCCCACTCGATGCTCCCCTACCTACTATTCCAACTGGAAGCATCCTCATCGATGCTATTTTTGGCGCAGGCCTCAACCGCCCCGTCAGTGGCTATTGGGCAGAGCTACTCACTCATCTCAATACGCAGAAAAGTACTCGTATAGCCATAGATATCCCCTCCGGCCTATTTGCCCATCAAGCTACCACCACTACAACCTTTCAAGCCGATTTCACCTTTAGCTTTGAACTACCCAAGCTTGCTTTTTTCCTTCCGGAAAATGCTAAAGCAGTGGGCCATTGGGTCGTTCACTCCATTGGCTTAAGCCCAAGCTACATCGATCAACTAAAAACGCCCTATCATTTCATTCAGGCCACCGATATTGAAGCAATATACAGAAAGCGCGCGCGCTTTTCCCACAAGGGTACCTATGGGCATGTGCTCCACCTGATGGGCAGCAAAAGCAAGGTCGGAGCAGCCTTACTTGCCGGTCAGGCTTGCCTAAGAAGCGGCGCTGGGCTACTTACTATCCACGCCCCTGAGGTGGCTTACCCCATCCTGCAAATAGGCCTACCCGAAGCCATGGTAAGTACCGATCCCGAAGCAGATACCCTATCTACCCTTCTCGATCTTTCAGCCTACAAAGCCATTGGCTGCGGCTGCGGTATTGGCCTGGCTACTTCCACCATCATCATGCTGCACGAGCTGCTCGAATCCGCACAACAGCCCCTCGTCTTGGATGCCGACGCCCTCAACATCATCGCTAAGCAACATTGGCAGGAACGCATCCCCCGTGGTAGCATCCTCAGCCCCCACCCCAAAGAATTTGAGCGCCTTTTCGGAAAAACCAACAACCAATTTGAGCGCCTGGAACGCCTCCGCGAACGTGCACAGGCCCTACAATGTACCATCATTCTGAAGGGCGCTTACACCTGCATCGCTACCCCCTCCGGGGAGTGTTTCTTCAACAGCACCGGCAACCCTGGCATGGCCACCGCAGGCAGCGGCGATGTGCTCACCGGCATCCTCACAGGCCTACTTTCACAGGGCTATTCCCCTGTCAAAACTGCCATTTTAGGCGTATATTTGCATGGCCTAGCAGGTGATCTGGCTGCCGCCAAAATGAGCCCAGAAGCCCTGCTCGCTGGGGATATAGCGAGGCATCTAGGCGCGGCTTATAGGCTGATAACAGCATAAGATCACGAGCAAAATTAATAGTAGCGGGCTAATCGGCAAATACAAAAATAAATACATGCAGAAAAAAATAGTCGTTATGAGCGGCGCTGGCATCAGCGCAGAAAGCGGAATAAAAACCTTCAGAGATGCCGATGGCCTCTGGGAAGGCCACGATGTCATGGAAGTTGCCTCCCCACAAGGCTGGGAACGCAACAAAGAACTAGTACTCGATTTTTATAACCAACGCCGCAAGCAATTGCACGAGGTGCAGCCCAACGTAGCGCACTATGCACTGACAGAACTGGAAGATCGGTACGATGTACATGTAGTCACGCAGAATGTAGATGACTTGCACGAACGAGGAGGGAGCCGCCAGATTGTACACCTACATGGAGAGCTACTCAAAGTGCGAAGTACATTAGATTCGAGCTTGGTTTACGAATGGAAAAAAGACCTAAACCTTGGAGATACTTGTGAAAAAGGAGCGCAATTGCGACCCCATATCGTATGGTTTGGCGAAGAAGTACCCATGCTGCAACACGCGGCTGCCATTACTACCCAAGCCGATATTGTGATTATTGTAGGCACTTCGATGCAGGTATATCCGGCAGCAGGTCTAGTGGGCTTCGCCCCACCATTTGCCGAGGTATTCTATGTAGACCCCAAGCCTGCCATTAATTACGAACTAAGCAGAAGCCGAAACCTGACCGTCATCGAAGAACCAGCCACTACAGGTATTCGAAAAGTAGTTGACCAATTAATAGCGCGCTAATGTTCTTTTTGCTCTCCAAAATTTTGGTTGTCTTTCTCAAACCACTCAATTGGGTGGGCCTGTTTTTACTCTTAGCCCTCTTTTCCCCAAAGGCGAAGTGGCGGCGGCGCAGCTTGCAACTGTCCACCATTTTTTTCTTCTTCTTTTCCAATCACTTTATCCTCAACCAAGTCATCAATTGGTGGGAACCCGAAACCATCACGGCCGATCAGATTGAAGAACCCTATGACATTGGTATTGTGCTAGGTGGCTATTCCAATTCTTTGATTCTCCCCTCCCACGATCGCCATAACTTTAATAATCGTGGCAACCGCTTCTTTAATGCTTACGAGCTATACCGTACTAGAAAAATCAAAAAATTCTTACTCACCGGTGGTAGTGGCCACCCTATTGAGAACCGGCCCAAAGAAGCAAATGAAATGTACCAGTATCTCCTCCGCATTGGCGTGCCTGACAGCCTTATTCTGGTAGAAGCCGAATCGCGCAATACCTATGAAAATGCAGTATTTAGCGCTGAGCTCCTTCAAGAACAATCGGGTGCCAAGCGAGCTCTATTGCTTACCTCTGCCTGGCACCTACCTCGTGCTGCAGCTTGCTTTCGCAAAACAGGTATTACCTTCACCCCCTACGGCGTCGATTATCTTTCGGAAAAGACGCGCTGGGTGCCCGACTCCTTACTATTCCCTTACCGCAATGGTTTCAATCGCTGGGAACTGCTCATCAAAGAGTGGGTGGGCTATTGGATGTACTCCCTGAAGGGCTATCTTTGATCGTAAAAATGGAGCACAATCCCTGGAAAACCCTTTCTCAAAAGCAAGTCTACTCTAACCCTTGGATCAGTGTTAGCCACCGCGAGGTGCTGAATCCGGCTGGCAACCCTGGTATCTACGGCGTCGTACAATTTCAAAATTATGCCGTGGGCATCATCCCTATTGATGAAGCGGGCAATACGTGGCTCGTCGGCCAGTATCGCTACACCTTGGAGCAGTATAGCTGGGAAATCCCAGAGGGAGGCTGCCCCTTAGGAGAAGATGTTTTGGCTGCTGCCAAACGAGAACTGCTAGAAGAAACGGGGATTACTGCCCAGCAATGGACACCCATACTGGAAGCCGATATGTCGAATTCGGTGACTGATGAGCGGGCCTATGTTTTTGTAGCTACCCAACTGAGCTTTGGCGAAGCACAGCCGGAAGAAACGGAGGATTTGCGGGTCAAAAAGTTGCCGCTGGAAGAAGCCATCCAGATGGCGTTGGATGGGCGTATGCGGGATGCCTTGGCGATGCTGGCTTTGCTAAAGGTGAAGGCGATGCTAGATGCCTCGGAGCCCTTAACACCTCGGAGTCCTTAAGGACTCGGAGGTGTTATCCATCGCGGATTGCAAATCCGCTAAGCACGTGCCAGTTTTTTATTCCAACTCCAACACCAGCCCCTCATGCGCCCCCAATACGATCTGCTGCCCCAACTCCACCACCGCCCCATCAAGCACCGATTTTGCGGAAGCAGCACCCCCAATACGCTCCGAAAAGCGCTGGGTATCTAACGCTCGCACTTCATCCGTGGAATTGATGAGCACCATCACCGTCTTTTCCGCATCATAGCGAAAGTAGACATATACACCATCTTCAGGAATGAATTGCATTAGCTTCCCCGTTTGGAGAGCCCTGGTATTTTTGCGATAAGCAGCTAAACCTTGCAGGAAAGAGAAAAAGGCTTGCTCCTCCACCGTGCGCCCTTCGGGCTTGAACTTGTTGGGCTTATCCCCTGGCCAGCCACCCGGAAAATCCAAGCGTCCGGCTTCGCCAAAGGTGCCACCATCGTTTTGCATCAAAATTTCGGTACCATAATACAGCATAGGAATACCCCGTAGGGTCAAGAGCAGGATCATGCCTGTTTTTAGCTTTTCTATATTCTGATCGAGTGCAGAGTAAATGCGATTCAGGTCGTGGTTATCTAAGAAGATGACGTTGCGGTAAGGGTCTTCGTAGAGGAAGTCTTTCGCTAAAGCGTAATACAAACGATAGGGGCCGTCCGTCCAGCCTTTTGTCCCAGCTAGGGTTTCCATCATGCCGTAGTGCAGTTGATAGTCCGTTACGCCAGGAAGATGAGAATTGTAGCCGTCCCTCAGATTGTTATTCTGGGTGAACTGCGACTGCACCGCTACGCCATGCACCCAGGTTTCTCCAAAGATGCACAGCTTGGGGAGCTCTTCTTGCATCCTTCGCCCCCACTCTGCTAAGAATGCTTGATCGCAATATACATAGGTATCGATTCGATAACCATCATGCCCACTGTACAAAGCCCACCACAGGTGATTTTGAATCAGATAATTGGCAACCAATGGATTCTGTTGATTCAGATCGGGCATATGATCATCAAACCAGCCATTGGTAACTTGCTGTTGATCAGCTTTCGAAGCATAGGGGTCCATGTGTACTGGCGCTCGATACACTACCCGCTGTAAGGAATCGCCTTGGTGAATCCAATCACGCATCGGTAAGTCATCGATGAACCAGTGTTGATCGCCGCAGTGATTGTGGATAATATCCATCACCACCTTCATCCCTCGTGCATGGCACAGGCGCACCAACTGCCGATACTGTGTATTGGTGCCCAAACGCCGATCTATTTGATAGTGATCCGTCATGGCGTAGCCGTGGTAGGAATCGTAGGGCTGGTCGTTTTCTTGAATAGGATTAAGTGTGATGGTAGTTACGCCTAGCGATTCGAGGTAATCTAAATGTTGCATAATGCCCATCAGGTCGCCACCATGCCGGTAAAGTACTTTCTTCCGATCCACCGCTGCTTGAAGCATCCCTTCTACCTGATCGTTTTGAGTATCTCCATTAGCAAAACGATCCGGCATAATCAAATAGAGCAGGTCGCTAGCATCTACCCCAAGCATAAAGTCTTCCGCTGTGGGCTTTTGATAAAGTTGGTAGGGGTAAGAAAGCATTTCATTGCCTTTGGTCAAATTGATCGCCATTGTCCCAGGGACTACGGTGGAGTCCAGCTCGATATCTAAAAACAAATAGTTCGGATTTTCCACTCGATTCGTATTGAGCAAGCGAGCCCCTGGATAGTTGATACTCACCTCATAGTCTCTGATATCTTGATCATAAACCAGCAGCTGTACATTCGGATTTTCCATCCCCACCCACCAGAAAGGGGGTTCCACTCGGGATTGCTGCACGGTTTTTCCTGTGGCTTGTCGGTATTGGTAAGTTGATTTGGTTGTACCAGGAGGGAAGCGCTGAAAGCGGGGGTCTGCATTTTCTTGGGCTATGGCATTTTGCGAAAGCACCAAACACCACAACAGAAGGGTAAATCGCATGTTTTTGCGAAAAGATAATCTAAAATACTAGAAAGATGAAACCTTGATGCACGATGCTCGTATAAGGAAGATAGCAACTTCTACCCTTTCTCCTTGTCATAAAACAAACATCATCTTTAATCCAGCTTGACTGGTTAACAATCTATCTACCCTTTTGTAGATATTTCTCACTTTTCACGTGGGGCATTGTCCTCATGGGAAAACTACACATCAATTTTGAAAGGCTGCACTTTCGCCAGAAAGGCAGCCTTTTTATTTATTTATTTCTTCGCAGCCAGCACGCGGCGTACAAAACGCGTAGCATCGCCCGGCTCTACCGGCTGAATTTCGTAGGTCTGGTCATCGCCCATTTTGATGATTCGGTCTTTTTCTTTCATCCCTTCTAGCTCTTCCATGAACTTTGGGTTATTGGAAGTAACATTCAAAATGCCCTGCCTGAAGCCGAAAAAGTAAAACAGCTCGCTGGGCGATTTGATGTAGATATAGAGGCGATCGTCATTGTTAGAAGGCATGCGCACCTCTAAATATACTTTTGCAATTCTATTCAGAGGCTCCCCCGCTATGCTTGTCACCCCAATGCGATCATCTGTAGAAACGAAGGATTGGTAGTCTTGGCTCCACTTCATTTTCACCTTACTTAGCAAGAAGGTATAGGGATTGTGCTTTTTGGGTAAATTGAGAATACCTGAACTCAGGCCAGCAAGTGCCTCCTGCATTTCTTTATCTTCAGCAGGGAAAAGCTCTTTGATAGACTTTCTGTAAAAGTCAAGATTTGTCAAATAGGCAATAGGTAAGGCATCAAAACTCATAGACTTGAAATCGTTTTCAATATATTTCAAGAGCGGAGCTGGACAAATCAACTGAATACCCGCCATCACTTCAATTTCCATGGGCTTGGTTGGTGGAGGCCCAACAGGTTCATCTAAGGAGACCATGTTGGTATCTGCATCTAGCGAGACAATATTGAATTTTTCTTTTCCCGTGCCTGCTGCATCAATATTGATATACTTTAGGCCAGAGCCTAAAAAGAAGCGCCCCTCTGCTTTGACATCGCCTGTTTTATTATCAAAGGTCATTACGTTGCCACGGAGTGCGTTGGTCTCAATCTTCGCCGAATCACCAAAAATGAATTCGTCGCGCTCTTTATTGTATTTGAAAATACCCTTGGTAGGAAATATTGGGCGATCCTTGGTGAAGCGGAGCGGCATCATCACTACGGGATAGGTATTGGCTATTTCCTTACTCAAAAATATACCAGTTTTCAATGGAAAACCTTCAATGTCCTTTGGCGTATCATATTGAATAGCCAGGTCTTTCTTATCCCCCGGGCTACTCACCGAAAACCAAGAACGACGGGGTAATTTATCGCTCTCCAAGCGCGCAAAGCCATCTAGTTGCAGCGTTTTTGACTCTGCCTCCAGATTAATGGTGCCTTGAAACTCCGTCTTTTCATCAATGTAAAAATTATCCTCGTCCGTCACTTCACCCTGCGCCCGTGTCACCGCCTTCTTCTCACTCATCGCTCCTTTGCCCACTCTGGTTCCTACAATATTTTGCAGCTCAAACTCTTGCTCTTTAGTCCCCACATTATATTCATAGAATCCACTGGCTTCGTAGTGCTTCCCACCATATACTTGCACTGTTGCTCGATTGATAACATGGTACTGATTCGAGGTATCCGCTACAATCCTGGCATTTTCTAACTGATCAATCTTACCTCCTTGCTGCACCTGTACAAACCCACTGTCTGGATAGATAAAAGCATCCGCAGCTGGAATAAAAGGCACGCCACCAATCGCCAGTGTATTGGTATTCAAGTCGTAGGTGGCTGTTTCCCCTTGGAAGCTCAGAGAGTCTTGATCGGGGTGTACAGAGGTAAACTGCCCTAGCTTATCCGCCAAAGCTTGGAATTCTACCATGTTGGCTTCCATATCCCAGTCAAACTCATTCATGGAGGTGACATACTGCGTGTAGGGCAAGTCTGTTACCAAGAATTCTTCATTGGCTTTAAAAGAAGCTGCTTTTTCGTCAAAATCTACTTTACCATTTACATTCTTAGTATATAGGGCTAATTCTTCGCCTTGCTCGCCTGCCTTAATTCCGATAGAAGTCGTGTCCGCACTGGCTGAGAACGCACCAAAAGAGAACAATTCAGAGTACATCTTCGCGCGATCCCAATCAAAGTTGCCATCGCCTTTCAGGCCGCCTGGCGTCAGAATGAGCGTTCCGGCAAGCGTGTGGTTGTCTTCTTGAAATAGCTTAAAGGGCACTTCTTCCGCATTGCGCACGTACATACTATCCTGATAAGGCCGCCAGTCAATACTGGCATTCTCCCCATAGGCTTTAGGTACCTCAATTTCAGATTCGCGATCTTCTTTCAAATCAAATACCTCGGCCGTACCAATCATCTGCTTGGGCTTGAAAATAAAATCCTCCGAATTGAGGGTGGCCCCCAGATAATCAACTACACCACCTGCTCTTAGTCCTTTATGATTGAGCGCTAGCTCGCCTTTGTAACGCCCTTTTTCTTCTCCTTCAGCGATGTAGGTGGGAAATCCTTCAGCAGGCGTTTGGGAGATGTAGCCCAGCGACTCGTCTTCTTGCAAACGCACGGTTTCCTCAAAAGAGGGAAAAATATCAAAAGTGAACATCTCACCCTTGAATTCTAGATCGTCCGCTGTGTAATTATCGATACGGTTAAAACTGAAGGGATTGAGTCTAAAGAAGAAGGAATCTCTCGCGTAAACCCCACTTTGGATATTATCTTGATCATAATAGATGTAAGAATATTCTTTACTCTGAAGAGAAGGAAAGATTTCAATATCGTCTTTCCCAGATTTGTTGGATGGGGCATCAATCAAAAGCACCCCTTGCAGATGTTCAATCCGAGAAGCGATGGATTTGGCGACAGGCTGTTGCTTTTCATCCAATTCACCAGTAGGCACAAAAAAGTCGAAATAACGGACGGAGTCTAAATCAACTTGAAATTTATCATAGTCAAAATGAAAATCTTTCCCTTGCAAGGTGCTAAAACCGGCAAATAGATTGCCATCAAAGTCAAGATTTCGATTCTCTTTGAGGATCACCTGCCCCCCTGATGGGCGCAGCGCCACGCGCTGTGGCCGACTAAATTCTAAAGACTGTACCCCTTCAATACGTATTTGCTTCGAGTCCAAATCCAAGTAAGCATTAGCCGTTTTCGTCTTCGAGTTGATACTTAAAAAATCAAAATCCACTTTTTCTTGATCCGCATCGACATAGTGAAAAACCTTGTCTTTTACCTCTACAATTTGCTTGTCTTCATCATAATTGATAAATCCCTTGGATACCAGATCATAAAGCAAAGATTGAATATTTGCTACGCTAAACTTAGAGTTGATATACTGGGCCAGTACGCTGGCTTGGAGGAAAGTGGTGTCTTCTTTATACACCGCAGCTTTCATCACGGCAATCGGATTGATGGTACCAATATTTTGGAAGCGCTGGTATTCATTCTTTTCAAAAAATTTCAGCGATTCGAAGGCTACATCTGCTTTCTTTTGGATGCTAAAACCTTTAGAACCAATCACCACAGAGTCTTTTGCCAGATAAGCTTTCACACGATCTACACTAATATTCACCTTGTGCAATGAACTGTAGAACGGATTTCGATCACTCCCCCGATTGCCACGCGTCAGCGTTACTTCCTGATCGGGAATTTCAAAACGTACATTTACCGAGGGATGAAAAAGGGAATCTTGATCGTAGTAAAAAGTCGTCTCTACCCGCTCCCCCACAATGCGTTCCTCTTGTTTAATAGTAAATAACTCTGCGGTACCTTTCAGTACCAATTGGTCGGCATCGTCTGTAATCTTGATCTGAGCTTTATTATCCTTATTTCCATATCCGTAGATTGTGGTTCCTTGCAGTCGGAATCCTCCCTTATAGCTAATTCCTTCCCCCAAGTTTTGGAGCTCTATGACTGCTTCATTTGACTCAAACCGAGGGTAGGAGTTTCCTGTCGCATCCCCACCGGCGGATAGCTTATCTCTAAAACTTCCCTCCACTGGCTTATTTCCAAAAAATAAGGGGTAGTGCATCTTTACATTCTCTACCTCATACAAACTTTTGTTCACTTCAAAACTGTAAGGACCTAACTCTGCATATACACTAGGGTCTAGTCCAAAGCGTTCCCAGGTCACTCGTCCCCCCTCCCCTTTCCACAGGCGCTGAATGGGATAAAACTTTCCGCTGGTTTGGTAGATAAAAATGGAGTCAGTGCGCCGAGAAGCCATCAGATCGAAGTCTTCGAAAGCAAGAGTGGGCTTGCCTTCTTCAAATTTCCACTGATATTTGGTGGTGAGGGCATACCAAGAGGTACTAGTGGAGGAGCGCAAGGCACTGCTCTCAAAAAAATCGATAGAGAATTCAGTAAAATCATCGAAGTAGCGCTTTTTCTTATTCTCGTTGCTCTCCAAAAGTTGGGTGAGTACCTCGTGCCATTCGATAAAGCGTAAATCTCCATTCTCTGCCTTTTTCACTAGACTGACTGCCGTCAAATAGTGGGTAAAAAAAGGAGACGGAGTCATGCGCAGTTTCAGCATTTTATTGCAAATGGCATTAATTTTGAGCATTTCTTCAGAGGTGAACATACCTCCATTAGCTACCTGCTCAAAATCTTCCCAAACTTCTACGATCTGCTTCCGCTTGCTAGAAGTCATAAAGGTTTCTAACTCACTTAAGAAAATGGTAGGGTCTTCTGAAAATTCCTCTAACTTTTGTCCAAAACTTTGACTACAGAAAATAAGTAGGAAAAATAGGGGTAGAACTACTTTGTACATAAATGCGTCTTTTTCGAATTATCGGGTAAAAGCAATACATAGCCAGCCTTCTTTTTGTTGGCTGGTTTGATGCAAAAATCCCTGTGCTGCAGCAGCTCCGATTACCTGCGGGCCATCGGCTTCCAATATTCCAGAAACCAATAGCTTGCCGCCCACATGGATCATAGAAAATAACGTGGAAAGACTCGCTAAAATTACGTTCCGATTGATATTGGCAAGAACGACGTCATAAGTTTTATCCACCACCACCTGAAGGTCTCCTGCTAGTACTTGTACTTCAGGAGTATTATTCATGGCGCAGTTTTCCACTGCATTTTCGCAAGCTTGTGGATCAATTTCTACTGCATCTACCGTTTTAGCGCTACACTGCTTGGCAAGAATGGCTAAAATTCCGGTTCCTGCACCATAGTCTAGTACCTGCTGTTGGGAAAATTCAATACCTTCCATCTCTGCCACCATCATATAGGTAGTGGCATGATGCCCCGTCCCAAAGGCCATCTTCGGCTGAATGATCAATTCGTACTGAACCCCTTCAAACGGCGGGTGAAAGGCGGCTCTAATCCCACAAAAGTCACGTACCCGAATGGGCTCAAAATTAGCTTCCCAAATCGCATTCCAATTTTGGGCTTCGACCCACTCCTTTTGGTACGTAAAGGGGATAACAGCCTGAAATGCCAGCAACGATTGTTCTACCTCTCCCACTTCCTCCTGAGCAGCTAAATAAGCTTGCCAGCCAGCCGTGTCCTCTTCGTACGAGTCGAAAGGAAGAGTACTCAAAAGTCCCAGCAAAGCCTCTTTCAGAGTGGTATCTACCTGAATACTAAATTTCCAATAATCCATATAATTTGGGGCTAGCGCCCATGATATTTTAAGGTGGCAGGAGCCACCCCAACGCGTTCATCCAGTTCAAGATGTGGGCAAACCACCCGTAAACCAATTTTAATAATCGCTAAATGATGTACTGCATGATCGTAAGCAAACATCAGCTCTCTACCTATACTCGATTGTACCATGGGGCGACCCAAAGATTGGTCAGCTGAAAAATCAGCTTTAACGGCGATAGCAGCCTCTTCTTGAAGGGTACCAACAGCACTACTTATTGCGGCAAAAGCCTCTTGCGTATAGCAAGTATCGCATTCGGCCTGTGCATCGCGTACTCGCTTCGAATAGTCCACTACATGATCCTCTACTCCTTTCAGTACACATTGATAAAAGTTGAGGATATGCCGAAAATGTTGCCCAATAGAAGAGCCGTTAAAAATATCAAGTGGCGCAGCATACTCCTCATCCCGCATATCAGATAATACCGCCGTAATTTGATCAATCATGATCTGGGTTCCTTGTTTACAGTTCATATAGGTGGTTTAACATAAAAATCGAATCGCTACAGATGCTATCGATAATCAACGATCGCTCCCATGGCAGATTTCAAGGTGTTCAATAAAAGCGCTACAACCGTCAACTGGCCGACCCCTCCAGGTACTGGCGTGATATAACTCGACTTTGGGGCCACCCCTTCAAAATCTACATCGCCCTTCAGCCGATATCCGCGCTTGGCGCTTGCATCATCGACCCGATTGATCCCTACATCAATAATCACTACCCCCTCTTTTACCATATCAGCTGTAATAAAATCTGCTCTGCCAATTGCTGCAATTACAATATCTGCCCGACGCGTATGCGCTGCTAAGTCCTTCGTTCGGCTGTGGCAGAGGGTAACGGTGCAGTTCCCTGGCGTCCCTTTTCGCGAAAGCAATATACTGATGGGCGTACCCACAATATTACTGCGCCCCACTACTACCACTTCTTTTCCTTCGGTTGGGATTTCATAACGTTCCAGCATTTCCAAAATGCCATAGGGCGTGGCTGGCAAGTAGGCAGGCATACCCTGAGCCATGCGCCCAAAATTGACGGGATGAAATCCATCTACATCTTTTCGCGGATCAATAGCTAGAGTAACCTTCTGCTCATCAATATGATCGGGCAGTGGCAGCTGCACTATGAAGCCATCAATATCTTCATTCTTATTAAGATCAGCCACTACTTGAAGTAATTCTTCTGTCGTAATTGATACCTCGCGCTTTACGATCGTAGATTCAAATCCTACTTTCTCGCAAGAACGCACCTTATTGCGCACATAAGCTTGGCTAGCTGGATTGTCTCCAACCAATACTGCTGCCAAGTGAGGCTTTTTACCCCCCGATGCGACCCAAGCCTTCGCTTTTTCTGCGATCTCCTGCCGAATCGTTTTTGCCAATTCTCTACCATCTAAAATTTGCATAAGCGTCTTATTTTATTGCTGCAAAATTAAAAAAAAAGGCCACCTCAACGAATAGCGTTGACACGAACTTACCAATCCTAGTATTTGTCGGCAAGTAGTGGATTTAATCTCTGGTAAGATGGCTAGATACTGCGTATAAAAAATAAATTTGTATGATGGGACAATAAATTAAAAAGCAGATGCAGAAAACTTTATACCTTTTTTTATATTTGTTGAGTACAAATCAACATCCTTTTTCATCTCCACGTTTTTTATGCCCCTTATTGCATGGTTCCGTGCAAGCTAATCATTCGTACATACTAGCGACTATTCCATAGTATTTTCTAGTATCCTAAGGTACGTGTAAAACGTATATCTATCTGACTAACAACAAGTTGTAATCTAGTGATTTAAAACTTTGAAAACCAGTTTCTAATGAGGTCAACTAAATGGACTCCCCTGCTGCTATTTGTAGTACTCACTTTTTTTGGACTCCAACTATCCGCCCAGGAATTTTTAATCACCAATGATACCATTACTACCTGTGATGGCTTATTTTACGATAGTGGCGGACCTAGCGGTAATTACGGCATTGATGAAGACTTTGCCTTTACCATTTGCCCAGATGGCAGCTCTGGTACGCACATTCAATTGGTATTTTCTGGTACTGATATAGGTACAGGAGATATTATCCAATTTTATGATGGGGCCTCGGTTGATCCTGACACTCGATTTATGAGTGAATTCCTACCAGGTTCGCCCTTTATTATTCAAGCTACTGCGGTAAATCCGACTGGCTGTGTAACCATCACATTTAGCAGCAATGGTGCAAATGAAGGCGCAGGCTGGAGTGCCGATATCAACTGTACGGTGGCCTGCCAAACGATACAAGCTGCTTTGGTGATGACCGATCCCCCCGTCATGCCTGCCGATACCGGCTATATTGACATCTGTCCTGGTGATCGAATTTCCCTTTCGGGAATGGGTATTTACCCTCAAGATGGTGAAGTATATAATCATTCCGACTTGACCTCTAGCTTTGAGTGGGACTTCGGCGATGGAACCTCCGCTGTAGGGCCCAATGTGACAAAAGTTTATGAAGAACCCGGTGGTTACTTTATTCAACTTACCATTACCGATACGCTAGGTTGTCAAAATACCAACTTTCTGACGCAACGGGTGCGGGTTTCTCCACCTCCTTCTTTTCTTGCCGGAGGTATGCTAGATGAAGAAATTTGTGCAGGCGATACCGTCACCCTAGTAGGGGTAGTCAATGCATCCGACCCAAACTCTTTAGTATCCGTTATTCCCAATGAAGGAACCTTCCCCGCAGGAGGGGTGCGATCGGACTCCTTACCACTTCCCGATGGAACGGGGGCCATATACGAAACGAGTATTGCCTTCACCGAATTTTCTCCAGGGCAAACCCTCAACAATATCGATGATCTATTAAGTATCTGTGTAACGATGGAGCACTCCTGGCTATTCGACTTAGATGTTTCCATTTTATGCCCCAATGGTACCGAGGTTATTCTACAAAGTCAAGAATTTATCGCCAACGAAGTCTTTCTTGGTATCCCTTTTGAAGGTGATGATTTTATGACACCTGACCCTCCTGGGCAGGGGGTCGGTTGGGAATACTGCTGGACGCCTAATGCTACCAATGGCAACTGGACTCAATACGTCAACGCCAATAACCCCGGCACCCTTCCCACTGGCGATTATAGCGCTTTTGGCGACTTGACTGATTTATTAGGCTGTCCGCTTAATGGCGAGTGGACCATCATCGTACAAGATCAATGGGGTAGTGATAATGGCTGGATATTCGAGTGGAGCATCAATTTTGATCCCTCTATCTTTCCAACCATCGAAACCTTCACGCCGCCCATCATCGATTACACCTGGGAAGATAACCCCTCTATCGTTTACTTTTCGCAAGACTCTATTGTTGCGACCCCTGTTAATGCAGGTACTTCCAGTTATATCTTTAGTGTCACCAATGAATTTGGCTGTGAATTCGATACGAGCATCAACGTAATGGTGCTTCCAGATACTCACCCCGATTGTTATGATTGTAGAGAAAATATAAACCCTGCACCGGATGATATTATCTGTGAGGGAGAGAGCTCATTAATTGACGTCAGTAATAATGTACAAACCGAGAATACCATAACTTTCGAGTCCTACCCTTCCTACCCATTTGGAGCAGCAAACCATCCTCCAAGTAATCCCTATGCTAACACGATCGAAGTCAATAGTGTTAGCCCGCTGACCTTAACCGACCCGACGACGCAACTAGAGTCCGTCTGTATTGATATTGCCACCGATTGGAATTCCGATCTAGCGATTTTCTTACGAGCACCCAATGGAGCAGAAATCCCCCTTTCCACAGGCAATGGCGGTGGCTCCGATAATTACACCAATACCTGCTTTAGTCCAACTGCTACAACTCCCATTACTGGTGGAACGGGTCCCTTCACCGGTACGTTTTCACCAGAAGGCAATTTTGGGGATCTAGTAGGTACCGATATCAATGGCCCTTGGTCGATTATTGTCTCTGACCAGTTCGGCCCTAATGATGTAGGAGAATTCATTTCGTGGTCGATTTCCTTTTCCTCTACCAATGAAATCACCTACACCTGGTCGCCCGCTGATGGCTTATCTTGTACCGATTGTCCGAATCCAACTGCCACGCCAGCAACTACAACGGAGTATATCCTCACGGCTGAAGATAGCTATGGCTGCGTATCTATGGATACTATCCTGGTTGGCGTAGTTTCTGATATACCCGCCCCTGATGTAGTTTGTCGCCCCACAGGAGATGGCATACTCAATTTCACATGGGATCCAGTAGGCGCTTTTACCGAGTATGAAATCAATGTAATTATCAATGGAGTCGCCACAGATTGGTTTGGCCCCATTACTCAAACTGATTATGATGCCACTGGCCTAGTTGACGATGATGAAGTAACCGTCCAAGTTCGAGTATATCTCCCTGGCATTCCTGCCGATTGCCCACTGGGGATTGGTAGCGCTACTTGTGTCTACGACGTCTGCGAGCTAGAAATCACGGCATTTAGCATAACAGATATTAACTGTTTTGGAGCCAATAATGGAATAGTAGTAACCACGCTCGAAAATGGGGATGGCCCATACACTTACTTTTTAGATGAGGTCGCTACGACCAATACCGATGGAATATTCAATGATCTTACCCCTGGCCCACATATCATCGGCGTCATGGACGCAGAAATGTGCCGGGATACGATTAACATCTTCATCGCCGAACCAGATGAAGTTATCGTAAATGCTCAGATAAATACAGCAATCAACTGCTTCAATGCCGATAATGGTACATTGATTGCTTCCGCAGTAGGGGGCGATGGCAATTTTACCTACACTTGGAGTACCGATCCTACCAACCCAACTCAAGATATTACTGATGTTGCTGCTGGCACCTATACCGTCACTGCCACAGATGGACAAAACTGTGTAGGTACCACTAGTATTGATATTACCCAACCCGATAGTTTGGAAGTCAGCGTCAGCTTTACCAATCCCGTTTGCTTTGGTAGCACCGATGGTAGTGCCAGCGCTAGTGCAACGGGCGGCACTGGAAATTACACCTATGCTTGGAGCAGCGGTACTGCTACTGCTGAACTAGTTCAAGAGCTGGGAGCAGGTGAAATTTGCGTAAGCGTAACCGACGAGAACGGCTGCGAAACCGTCGCTTGCGAACTCCTTACAGCTCCTGAGACGATTGTCGTAGACGAAATTACCTTCACCCCAGTAGACTGTAATGGCTTTAACACGGGTACTGCTTCCGTAACTATCAGTGGTGGTAACGAACCCTACACCTACCTCTGGAATGATGGCTTGGGCCAGACTACTCCAACGGCTACTTCCCTACTAGCTGGTACCTACGAAGTAGTTGCTACAGATGCCAATGGCTGCCAAACATCCGCTCAAATAGAAGTAACCGAACCTGATACTATCACCATAGCACCTACCATCGCAGATGTTAACTGCACAGGAGATGCCACTGGTAGCATTAGTCTTAATGTAGCAGGAGGTGTAGGTGATTATACCTTTGAATGGAATACCCAAGATAATGCAGCATCGATTGAAGACCTAACAGCAGGCATTTACAATTTGACAGTCACGGATGAAAATAGCTGTGTGTTTGAAGCCGACTATACCATCACGGAGCCCGCAGCAGCCCTGCAAGTCAGCCTAATGCAAACCCTAGAGGGTTGCTTTGGTAATGCAGGAAGCGAAGTATCGGCGACGGCGACAGGGGGCACGGGCGAGTATACCTACCTCTGGGAAGATGGACAAGACGAATTCCTAGCCATCGGCCTAGATAGTGTCGAAATCTCCCTGCAAGTAACCGATGAAAATGGCTGCCTTGCCGAAGCGAGCATCACCCCAAGCGACCTAGAACCACTGATGGTGAATGTGATCCCCAATTTCCCAACTTGCTTTGGCCTATCCGACGGGCGCCTTGGCGTAAATGACATCATGGGAGGTGCTGGTACCCTACTCGAAGATTACGATTTTGAATGGGATAATGGCCAAACTGGGCCCATCGCCACCAATCTAGTCGGCGATCGAAGCTATGTACTCATGGTCTCTGACAACCAGGGTTGTGAAACGATGATTTCCACCTTTTTGCCACAGCCTGACCCGATTACTTTCAATACTGGCAGCACAGATGTGCTTTGCTTCGAAGAAGCTACAGGTACCGCTAGCATTACCAATATACAAGGAAGCAACCCAGGCTACACCGTCACCTGGGATGCCAACGCCAATAGCCAAGTTGGCGAAACCGCTACCGACTTAGCTACTGGTAGCTACAGCGCTACCATTGTGGACGCAGAAGGCTGCGAAGCCAACACAGAAGTTCTGGTAGCACAACCTACCGATTTGCAAATAGAGCTAGAAGGCACCAACAACTTATGCTTTGGAGAGTCCAATGGACAGATTGCTGCGGTCGCAGTGGGAGGTGTTGGCGGCTATTCCTTCTCTTGGTCGAATGGAGTCGAAAGCTCAAAAGTAGCAGGCCTAACCGCAGGCAATTATGAAGTTACCCTGACTGATGCCAATGGCTGCGAACTCGTTGATGCCATCGAGCTGATAGACCCTGCTTTAATTCAGGGTGCCCTGAAACCATCCGAAGTTTCTTGTAATGGTGGCCGCGATGGCCGCATAGAAGTAGATGTACAGGGAGGTACTCCCCCCTACCGATTTAGTACGGACAATGATTTCTATGTTGGCTCTAGTATCCTCATTGGATTAAATGCAGGTGTATACAATGTCTTTGTACAAGATGATAATGGCTGTATTTTCATCGAACAAACCGAAATCATGGAGCCACCTAGTTTTGTGGTAGATGCAGGCGATGATATTGAATTAACACTAGGCGATACTGTTCAGCTGGACGCCAATGCGACTAACGCACAAGGAGAGGTTACTTTCATTTGGTCGGCCCCTTACTTCGGTACCCTTTCGTGTAACGAGTGCCCTGACCCCACTGTTAATTCGCAAAATACAATTAGCTACGAGCTGTATGGCGTTGACTCCCTAGGCTGCGAAGCAACCGATCGCTTGGCGGTATTTATCCAAAAACCACGAGTAGTAGTCGTACCAACTGGCTTTACGCCAAATGACGATCGCGTTAACGACCGCTTGCTAGTTCATGGCCTAGCGGGAACGCAGATAACAAAGTTCCAGGTCTTTAACCGCTGGGGCGAACTCGTCTACGAGGACGGTGGCTTCGAAGTCAATACCGAAACCGTCGG
>JBCCRH010000064.1:0-18552 GCA_039208045.1 Bacteroidota bacterium | reverse complement strand
GTAGCTCCTCCACCTGAGCCAGCTGAAAAGCCCAAAGAACAAGCTCAACCTGAAGTAAAGAAAGAGCCTGTCGTTGAAAAAGCTGCTGAAGAAAAAGCTGCTCCAAAACTTAAGGTATTAGGAAAAATAGACCTAAGCAAGCGACTAAAAGGGAAGCAAGAAAAACCTGCCGTAAAAACGGAGCAAAAGTCGGAGCCTGAAGTGGTGGCAGCGTCTAATACTCCACAAGCTCCGCCCACTGTAAAAGAAGAAACAGAACCAGCAGAAGAGCATAAAAAAGCTACGCCTAAAGAAGAACAGCCTTCTACTGTATCAAATGACCAAAAAGAAGCCACACCGGCTCAACCTGAATCAAAGGAACAAGCAGCTCCAAACGAGGGCGAGGAAGAAAAAACAGACACTCCTGCACCACAGGCTAATAAAGTGGTACGTGCTGAGGCTCCCGAGCTAAGAGGACTAAAGATTTTAGGGAAGATTGATACAGATAAGCTAAAGGGCCGCCCGAAGAAAAAGAAAAAAGACAAGCCTGCACCAGTAGCAAAAGGTCAACCAGGGTCTAGAACTGGTAGTAATAAAGATCAAGCAGGTAATAAGCCTAATGAGAAAAAAGCTGGTGCTCCAACTAGTGATAAATCCAAATCCTCTACAGGAGGAGGAGCCTCTACGGAAGACCAGAAGAAGCGGAGAAAGCGTAAACGCAAAAAGGTAACGGCCAATCCTAACAGCAGACCAAACCAGGGCCAAGGAAACCGCTCTGGTGGAAGAGATAACCGAGGGGGACGTCGCCCTATCAGAGGCAATAATAGATCGGAAGAGCCAAAAGAAGTTTCTCAAAAGGAAATTGAAGAAAAGATCAAGGCAACAATGGCGCGCCTTTCTGGAAGAGGAAAGAAAAAACGCCAAAAACTTCGCCGAGACAACCGTGAGCGCTTGAGAGAACGTCAGGAGCAGCGTGAGATGGAGCAAACTACCGATAAGCTCCAAGTAACGGAGTTTATCTCTGTACAAGAGTTGGCCAACCTCATGGATGTAGCTGTTACAGATGTGATCATGACCTGTATGAATCTGGGGGTAATTGTTTCTATCAACCAGCGTTTAGATGCAGAAATCATAGAACTTGTAGCCGAAGAGTTCAACCACGAAATTGAATTCATCAATGTAGAAGATCAGGTAGAAGAGGAAGAAGAAATCATTGATGATCCAGAAGATCTAAAGCCAAGAGCTCCAATTGTAACCGTAATGGGACACGTTGACCACGGTAAGACTTCCTTATTGGATTATATTCGCGAAGCGAATGTAGTAAGTGGCGAAGCTGGGGGTATTACCCAGCACATTGGTGCCTATGAAGTGAAAGTGGGTGAAGATCAAAAGAGAATTACTTTCTTGGATACGCCTGGTCACGAAGCCTTTACGGCAATGCGTGCTCGGGGTGCTAAGGTAACCGATATTGCAATTGTTATTGTTGCAGCTGATGATAATGTGATGCCTCAAACGAAGGAGGCCATCAGTCACGCCCAAGCGGCAGGTGTACCGATCGTATTTGCCATTAATAAGGTAGATAAGCCGGATTCACAACCTGAGCGTATCAAGCAAGAACTTGCTAACATGAACTTGCTGGTAGAAGAATGGGGAGGCCAGTATCAGTCACAAGACATTTCTGCTAAAACAGGGATGGGTATTGATGAACTGCTAGAAAAGATACTGCTAGAAGCTGAATTACTCGAACTAACCGCTAACCCTGACCGGATGTCTTCAGGTACCATTATTGAAGCATCACTGGACAAAGGACGTGGATATGTCACGAAGATGTTGGTACAAACGGGTACGCTGACCATTGGAGATACGATTGTAGCAGGAGAATACTCGGGTAGAGTTAAGGCGATGTTCAACGAACGTGGGAAGCGTGTAAAGAAAGCTGGGCCATCAGCACCAGTGCTAGTGCTTGGACTGGGAGGTGCCCCACAAGCAGGGGAGCGCTTCAAAGAAGTAGAAAGTGATCAAGAGGCGAGACAGATCGCTTCTAAGCGGGCTCAAATTTCACGAGAGCAAACTAATAGAGCTACTAAGCGAATTAGCTTAGATGAGATTGGACGTCGCTTGGCGCTTGGTAACTTTAAAGAGCTAAATCTGATTATCAAAGGTGACGTAGATGGTTCAGTAGAAGCATTATCAGATTCTTTGATCAAGCAGTCCGTAGAAACTATCCAAGTCAATGTAATCCATAAAGCAGTGGGTCAGATTATCGAATCGGATGTATTGCTGGCTTCTGCTTCAGATGCCATTATTATTGGCTTCCAAGTTCGTCCATCTTTGGCAGCGCGCAAATTGGCTGAGCGAGAAGGGGTAGAAATTAAGACCTACTCGATCATCTATGAAGCCATTGAAGAAATACGTGCAGCAATGGAAGGTATGTTGGAGCCTACCAAAGAGGAGAAAGTCATTGCGCAAGTGGATGTACGTGAGGTCTACAAAATCAGTAAAGTCGGTACTGTTGCAGGTTGCTATGTACAGGATGGTAAGATCAACCGGAACAGCCATATTCGCCTTATCCGAAATGGTATCGTAGTGTATCCAACTAAGGAGGGTGTCAATGGGGAAATTTCATCGCTAAAGCGCTTTAAGGATGATGTACGCGAAGTGAAGTCGGGCTTGGAGTGTGGTATTTCTATCAAAAACTTCAATGACATTAAAGTAGGTGATGTAATTGAAGCGTATGAAATTGTGGAAATTAAGCAGACCTTGGATTAGAAAAGTAAGCGTATCGCCTGGATCACAGATATAGGTGGCTTTTGATAAAAAATCCTCTAGGACGAGTGTCCTAGGGGATTTTTTAGTTACCAATAACTTGTGCTACCCTTTCTAGGATCGCCTTCTCTTTTTGGTTAGCTTCAGCTATCATCGCCTCGCCTTTATGCAGCGCTTGTTGCACATAGCTCCTATCCTCCAGATCTTTAGCATTGATTTGCACATTCATAAAAGCACCATAAACTGCTGCGCGTGCGCAAAGCGCCCCTACCCCGGCATCCGTAATAGAATTGGGATTGCCATGCTCTAGCATCGCTTCGATTACTTCGAAAGATTGGAGCGACAATTCCATTACCCGAAAGGGGACACCTATCGCATACTTGGTTGCTTTTTGCATTGCGGCTTTTCTGGCAGCTTTCTCCGCTTTGGTGCCTTTCGGCAAACGAACAGCTTCGATAATTGCGTGGAAAGAATTAGTGTCTTCATCTACTAATGCGAGTAACTCTTTTTTAAGTTGCTGCCCCTGCTCCGCCCATTTTGAAAAGAAATCCCAGCGATCATCCCAAGTGCGCTTATGCGCCGAAAGATTAGCCACCATAGTAGCTAGCGAAATCCCCAAAGCTCCAACATAAGCGGCAATCGAGCCACCTCCTGGCGCCATACTTTCCGAGGCTGTTTCATTAGCAAAAGCTTCCAAGCTCATATCCAGCAGCGGAGTGGTGCTTTCTTCCCGCATCCGATACTCAATAATCTTCTGATTGGGATCAAACGGCCCAAGCTGGTCTAACCCTAGTGATAGTACAGCAATTCGAATAAGCTCACTTTCAGCAACACCAACTGATCTACGCTGCTGTTGCAAAAAATAGCGCCCTGCATCGAGCATCACTTTTAGCGGTACTAAGCCCACCAATTCAGAACCAGTAACTCGCAGTCCGCGCTGCTGTGCACTTTCTCGGCATGCTTCGAATGCTCTATGCAAAGGGGTGTCTGAAATGTTGGTGATATTCATCGAAATCTGAGTAAAGCCATACTCTTCAATGTACCAGCCAATGGCTTTTACAGATTTACAACTGCCTGGTATACGTACTGGATGACCTTGCTCATCTTCTACTATTTTCCCCGTAATAGGATGCCCTTCTCGTTTAATCCGTCCTTTTTCACGTACGTCAAAGGCCACCGAGTTAGCGCGTCGCACAGAGGTGGTATTGAGATTCACATTATAAGCAATCAGGAAGTCTCGGGCACCAATAGCAGTGGCTCCAGCTTTGGCATTGAATTTAGCAGGGCCATAGTCGGGTTTCCATTCGGGCATGACGACCTTTTCAGGTAAGCCTTCATACTCTCCAGCACGGATATTTGCTAAATTCTTTCGAGCAGGCTGGGTGGCTGCCGATTCATACATGTAGAAGGGAATATCGAGCGCCTTACCCACCATCTCTCCCAATTCGTGAGCATAGCGTACCGTCTCTTCCATAGTAATATTAGCGATAGGGATAAGTGGACAAACATCAGTAGCACCCATTCGTGGATGCTCCCCTTTATGCTTGCGCATATCTATGAGTTCACTTGCCTTTTTGATCGCTAAAAACGCTGCTTGAATAACAGGTGTAGGCTCTCCTACAAAGGTAACGACTGTGCGATTGGTAGCTTTTCCTGGATCAACATCCAACAATTGTGCACCTTCCACACTTTCAATGGCATCCGTAATTTGCTTAATGATGGCCATGTCGCGCCCCTCACTAAAATTAGGGACGCATTCGATAAGCTGCTTTTTATTCATTATGTGGCTACCCTCTGGCGTCTAGCAATTTATTGAGCATATCTTCTGTCGCCTTATACTCTTCCCCCGTCGACTTTGCTATTTCGATAGCCTTTTTAGCAGCCGCTATAGCTTTGTCTGTTTTTCCCAGCTTGGTGTAAACGGCTGCGAGCGTATCATAGTTGTAGTATTGCCCACGGAGTGCAACGGATTGCTCTGCCCATTTTGCTGCTTCAGCAAGTAGTGCTTTATCCTCTACTTCTTCGTAGAAAGTCCAAGCAATATTATTGAGTTCTGAAGGGTTGGAAGAAGGATAGGTATTGAAGTAATCTACTGCTGCTTGCGCAAATTTTGGTATATCCTTAGCACGTCGGTAGTAGTTAATTTTAAATTGTGCGAAGAACTCTTCAGCCTTTTCTGGATATGCTTTTTCATACAAACCTTTAATCTCCTCTAGTGATAGGTTCTCCGTTCCGCCATAATAAATTTTGTTGTTGATCGCGCGCTTGATTTTATTTCCAACTGCGGCCTCTCCAAACATATCCACAAATAAATCTTTGCGCTGAACCATAAATTCGAAGGCCCTAGAATCTGGATCATCTAAATAATCAAAAATGTATTTCACATTGCGCTTAGAGTTTAAATCTGCCTGTGTCCCTAGATATGCTTCCACAATTTCCTGCTGACTCCCATCCATTGCCATCATTGCCTTTTCGGTATAATCGTACAGAAAGTCGGGGTCGCGATAGCCATCTTCAAACTTAGTGCGCATACCTTGCAGGTTTTTGGCCGGATCAATGGCTTCTTTACCAAGCTGCACAAACTGTGGAGCTGGCATATACCCCGCTGTTCGATGCACCATCTTTCCGTTTGCATCAATGAATAGTAAGGTAGGATAAGCTTGTACGTTGTACTTAGCTGCTAGCTCGGTACCCTCGCCTTTCTCCATATCAAAAGACACATTAATAAAATTGGCATTGTAGAATTTGCCAACTTCAGGGTCAGGAAAAACCTCCCTTGCAAGTTTTTTACACGGGCCACACCAAGTAGTGTAGGCATCAAAAAAGATAATTCTATCCTGTTCTTTCGCTTTTTGCAGTACAGACTCCCAGTTCCCTTCTGTAAAAACCATCCCATCTTGGGCTTGTAAACTGAGTATTGCAAAAAAAGCAATTAGGAAAGTAGAGACGCTATGTTTCATATCTATTGGTTATTTATTTTATGGTTTGAAATGATGTATATAACTGACAAAATAAGCCTATCAGCTTTCTTGAATGGAACGGATGATAACCTCTACCATACGCACTGCTTTAGGGCCTTCACTTTTTGCAAATTCCTTTGATTTTTGAGCTGCTTTCAGCGCTTGCGATTTTTTTCCATTCATATTGAGAATACTGGCATAATTGAGATAATAACGATAGTTGTCCCCTCCCTTTTTAGCGGCCTTACCAGCAAATTTCTCTGCTTCTTTCATTACGCTGGGGTTTTTCCGGAAGTGGTTAGTGAGTTCTGCCGACAATTGATAGAGTTCTTCTGGGTTGTCTTTAGCAACTTCCTTGGCGTAATCCTTCGAGGCATCTAAGTAAGCATCCGCATCCCGCATAGCTAGATAATAATCCATCTGCGCCTTGGCCGCAAAGCTATCGCCTTTAGTTTTGTAGTCACGTTCCATTTTATTGATGGCCTCTTCTAGAAGGTCTTCACTTTGAAATTCGATTGCTCTTTTTACGGTGCCCTGGCAGGCTAGTTCGATGCGTTCTGCTACAGCCGCTGCCCCGTGCAATTCTGTAATCGCTTCCCGATTTTTAATGAATAAACTGTACACTCTAGAATCAGCCACTGTAGTAGCTTCAAATAAAATATTGAGGTTTGCTGGCGTAGTTAAGTCTTTTTGGCCTTTCAGATAGTCATTTGCAATCTTTAAGCTTGGTTTTCCCGCTCTATTTAGTGCCCGAATATATTCATAGATAAATTCGGGGTCGCGCTTCCCTTTTTCATATTCTTCCAAATAGGCACCACTACGGTCTGCCTTTTGTAGAGCTTGCTTACCTAGGCCAATAAAACCCTCAGCTTGGCGCGCCCCTTTTACTTTTTGTACCACTTGGCCAGCATCATCAATGTAGAAGAGCGTAGGAAAAGCGGATACTGGGTATTTTTTGCGGAAAGTCAGCCCCTCTCCTTTTTCCATGTCCATCTTAATATTTACAAAATTCTTATTGTAAAACTGCCCTACTTTTTCATCTGGAAAGACCGTTTTTGCCATACGCTTACAAGGCCCGCACCAGACGGCATAGGCATCCACAAAAATGAGTTTTCCTTCTTTCTTCGCGGTGGATAAGGCCTCGTCAAAACTACCCTTAAAGAAATCAATACCTTGAGCAAAGCTCCCTTGAGTCATTACTAAACAAAGCACTATTGCCAGCAAATATCTGAATATCATGATGCTATTATTTTGTTTTTTGCAATATAAGGATTCTACAATGGATGCACAGTTTAAGAACGCATGCAAAAAAAGCAAGTTGCATTTTTTACGATTTTGTTAAGAAATAGCGTTTAAACGATAGTGCCTTACTCCCGTCTTATCTATAGTAGTATCAAAAGCATAACATGGCAAATATCCAGCATTTGTATTGGCGAGCAGGCTTTGGGCTCAGCCCCCAGCAGTGGCAAGAAAAAAAAGATTGGCCTATTAGTATGGCCATTGATGATTTGTTTCTAGCAGCGGGAAAGAAAGTGCCTGTAAAAGGAGCCACCACGACTATCCCCAAGAAGAGACTATCCGACGAACAGCGGGTAGCCTTGCGAAAAGAAAATGAAAAGAAAGTGCGCAAGCTCAACCTCGATTGGGTCTATCGCATGGGCAATCCGCAATACAGCGATTTGTTAGAGCGCATGAGTCTATTTTGGCATGGGCACTTTGCCTGTCGGTCTAGACTGGGTTCCTTAGCCACTGCCCAACTCAATACCATTCGCGAGCATGCGCTCGGCAATTTCCGGAGTCTCGCACAGGCTATCGCCAAAGATGTTGCTATGATCCGCTATCTGAATAATCAGCAGAACAAAAAAAAGCAACCCAATGAAAATTTTGCGCGCGAGCTCATGGAGCTATTCACCATTGGACGAGGGAATTACACGGAACAAGATGTGAAAGAAGCAGCACGAGCTTTTACCGGTTGGTCTTCTAACCTAGCTGGCAATTTTGTATTCCGAAGCTTTCAGCACGACTATGGCAAGAAAACTTTTTTCGGCAAAACGGGCAAATATAATGGCGATGACATTATTGATATGATTTTGGAACGGCGAGAGACAGCTCACTTTATTGCTACCAAGGTCTATCGCTATTTTGTCAACCCCAAAGTCAATGCGTCGCAGGTGCAGCAGCTAGCCAATGTCTTCTACAACTCTAACTATGATATTAGCCGCATGATGCGCACCCTTTTTGAGGCGGATTGGTTCTATGCCCCTGAAAATATAGGCGTCAAGATTAAGTCTCCTGTTGAGCTAATGGCAGGAATTACGCGCGACTTGAATGTCTATTTTCGGGATACCCGTAGCCTCTTATTTTTGGAGCGCTCGCTAGGGCAAGTTCTTTTCAACCCACCAAATGTGGCAGGCTGGCCTGGCGGGCGGACTTGGATTGACAATTCCACCCTCATGCTTCGGCTCAACTTAGCCTCTTATCTTTTTAATAATGCCTCCGTAAATCTACGTGCTAAAGACGACCTAAAGGCAAGCAGTAGGGGCAAAGCCTTTAAGCGACTTGCCGCTGAAATAGACCTGGAACCTGTGGTAGAAATGACTACTGGCCAATCCGAAAAGGCTGTCTTCGATACGCTGTGCAGCCTCTTTTTTACCCAAAAACCAAAGCTCGATCAACAATTTATCCACCAGCAAATCAAGGCCACTACTCCTGCGGAATACGTAGGGGAGCTTACGCTAAAATTGCTATCGTTACCCGAATATCAAACCTGCTAACCCCTAAAAAGATAGATCTATGAACAGAAGAAACTTCCTCAAGAACTCCGCCTTTGCTTCTACTGCTTGGATGGTGCCTTCCTTTTTACAAGGATTTTCCGGTTTACCAACATACCAAAGCCGCAGCGGAAAAATTCTGATTGTCATTCAGCTCTCTGGAGGTAACGATGGCCTTAATACAGTAGTACCCTACCGAAATGATATTTATTACAAGAGTCGCCCCAGTATTGGGATTGGAAAAGACAAGGTCCTGCGCATCAGTGACGAGCTGGGGCTGAACCCTGCCATGACTGCCCTACAATCGCTATATGATGAAGGCCTAGTTAGCATTATAAATAGTGTCGGCTATCCCAATCCTGATCGATCGCATTTCCGGTCAATGGATATCTGGCATACTGCCAGTAGTAGCAGCGAATACTGGAGTTCAGGCTGGCTTGGCCGCTACTTAGATAGTGATTGCCAAGCGTGCCAGTCGCCCCACCATGCCTTAGAAGTGGACGATAGCCTAAGCTTAGCCCTAAAAGGAGCAACCCACAGTGGCTTTGCTATGAGTGATCCCCGACAACTAAATCGAACAACCAGCAATGCGTATCTAAAAGCAATTGGCGAACAGTTTGACCATCACCATCATGAAGAGGAAGTAGCCTACTTATACAAAACCATGATTGACACCCAGGCTTCTGCTAGCTACTTGTACGAGCAGTCAAAAGTGTTCAAGTCGAAGGGAAAATATCCCAAGACACCTTTTGGAAAATCCCTCAAGCAAGTAGCAGAACTCATCACTGCGGATACGGATACGCGCATCTATTATGTCAGCCTAACAGGTTTCGATACGCATGTCAACCAGACCAATAAGCAAGGACGGCTGCTCCAGCAGTATGCCGAAGGGGTTAAAGCCTTAGTAGCAGACCTAAAACAGCACCACCTACTTCAGGATACCTTGATTATGACCTTCTCCGAATTTGGTCGCAGAGTCCAACAAAACGGCAGTAAAGGAACAGACCACGGCACTGCCAATAATCTATTCCTTATTGGAGGTAGCCTAAAGCGCCCCGGCTTTTTCAATGCTGCCCCCGACTTATCTAACCTGAATAATGGCGATCTAATCTATCAGGTGGACTTCCGGGATGTGTATGCTAGCGTGTTGGAAAAATGGCTAGATGCAGATTCACCGAAGGTACTGGGAACGAGAGCGTTCAGAGGACTGGAAGTATTGTAGGTTGGGGAGGACGGAGGAAAGGAGGATGGAGGAAAGGAGGGCGGAGGACGAGTTAGGAGTATCCACCGACCACCGTCTACTGACAACTGTCCACTGACCACTGACCACCGTCTACTGACCACTGTCCACTGACCACCACTATCTACCACTAAGAACAGGCTTTGGCTTCAGGCAGAGCGAATCTAGTGCATCGAGAGAAGCATGAAATACGTTGAAGTCCACATCGCCTTGGATACCGTCAATTTGGCCTCGGTTGCCGTATTGCCAAAATTGCCAAGGGCTGCCACAAGCTAGTGTGGGTTGTCGGTCATTGTAGCGGGCAATCCAGAGGGAGTAGCCTTCGAAGTGGCCGGCTAGGTATTTGTTGTAAAACTTTAGGTTGGTGTATAAGATGGGTTTGATGCCATAGTGAAGTTCCACGGTGAACAGCCAGGACTTGATGCCTGCGATGAGTGCTGGCTTGGAGACACCGTCAAGTACTTCTACATCTAATACAGGAGGTAAGTCTCCGTAAGTGAGTTCTACTCGGTCAATGAAGTTGTGGGCTTGTTGGCGGGCTGGCACCGTGGGGCGGAAGAAGTGGTAGGCGCCGCGCCGTAGGCGTACGCGCTGCATCTCATCCCAGTTGTGGCAAAATAGTGGATCGTTGAAGGTGATTCCTTCGCTGGCTTTTACGAAAGCAAACTGAACATCTTGAGCAGCGATTCTGTTCCAATCGATAGCTTGCTGGTGGTGTGATACATCGATGCCATGCACCTCGAAAGTAGCTAATCTCGAAGTGCGGCGATCACAAGCATAAGTGATGGCTAATACAGTAGATATACACAGAATATAGCGTTTCATTATAATTCCTCAAAAGACCTTTCAATCCTGCTAACTAATTTCAGTAAAAAAATGTATTCCGAAAAGGGAAATCCACCAATTTATGATTTATATAACGTGTATACGGCAAAATAGATGAAAGGATACAGGGCCGAATCACAAATTTTGACAAGATGGGGACGAAAATTACGCTTCCTCTATTGGTTTTTCCCCTAAATTGATCGCAAACCAATTAAATTATAAAACAACTAAAATGAAGTATTTAAGTGTTGCCGGATGGCTATTACTTTCCGTGCTTTTTACCTGTAGCAATATCAATCCACCCAAAAAATCGGCTGGCGATGGAGCAGGCCTCGACCTGAATAAAATCAAATTACCAGACGGCTTTAAAATAGAAGTATACGCCGATGGAGTAGTTAATGCGCGCTCCATGGCCCTCTCTCCAAATGGTACGCTCTTTGTAGGGACGCGCGGCGAAGGAAGTGTATACGCAGTGAAAGATATCGATGGCGATATGAAAGCCGATAAAGTCTATACTTTGGCTAAGAATTTGCGGATGCCTAATGGCGTAGCCTTCAAAGATGGGGCACTTTATGTAGCAGAGGTGAGTAGAATTTTGCGCTTTGACAATATCGAAGCACAGCTTGACAACCCTCCTGCCCCCAAAGTCGTATTTGATAAATACCCTACCGAATCCCATCATGGATGGAAGTATATTGCCTTTGGCCCAGATGATAAATTGTATGTGCCCGTAGGAGCTCCTTGCAATATTTGCGAGTCCGAAGACAGGGTGTTTAATACTATCACAAGGATGAACCCCGATGGGACAGGCATGGAAATTGTGCAGGAGGGCATCCGAAATACGGTAGGATTCACTTGGCATCCAGAAACCAAAGAGCTTTGGTTCACCGACAACGGCCGTGATTGGTTGGGCGATGATATTCCTGCTTGTGAACTCAACCATGCGCCCAAAGATAATATGCACTTTGGCTACCCCTACTGCCACCAGGGCAACATGGCTGACCCTGAGTTTGGCAAAAAGCGCTCTTGCACCGAGTTCACCCCTCCCATTCAAAACCTAGGCCCACACGTTGCACCGCTTGGTCTAGAGTTCTATACCGCTAACCAATTCCCTGCTGCTTATAAAGGCCATATCCTCATTGCAGAGCACGGCTCTTGGAATCGCAGCACCAAAATTGGCTATCGCATTATGCAAGTCGAGCTAGACAATGGCAAGGCCGTCAGCTACCAACCCTTCGCCGAAGGCTGGCTCAATGCAGCAGAAGATGACGTCATGGGCCGCCCCGTCGACCTAGAATTTCTACCCGATGGCTCCATGCTCGTTTCAGATGATTTTGCAGATGTAATTTATCGGATTTCGTATGAGGGATAGGAGGGTGTTGGGTTGAGGGGTTTAGGGGTTTAGGGGTTTAGGAGTTTAAGGGTTTTGGGTGACGGGTGACGAGTTTTGGGTGGTGAGTTTCGGATTTCGGGTGGCGGATTAGGAGCGGGAGTACCCAGAACCCGTCAATCGTAATCCGTAATCCGTAATCCAAAACTCCTAAACCCTTAAACTCCCAAACCCCTCAACCACCGTCCCCTCCCAGCCGAACTTGGATTCGCTCTACTCCTGCTTGCGCATCTTCATAATTGGGAGCCATGCGTAGGGCCTGCTCATAGTCAGCTTTGGCTTTGGGATATTGCTCTTGGAGTTCATAAGCAACGCCGCGATAGTAGTAGGCACGGATGAAAGTGGGCGATACTTTGAGGGCCATATCAAAATGAGCTTTGGCTTCAGCGATGGAATCTAGATCAAGATATAGGAGGCCGGTATTGAAGAAGGCATCTTCGTATTGGGGATCGAGTATATTGATTTTTTTATAGATTGCTACTGCGCCGGTGAGGTCATCTTGACTAGAGAGATAATTGGCTTTGGCGTGTAGTGCTAGGATATTTTCTGGGGCTACTTCTATGGCATTGTCGAAAAAGGTTTTGGCTAGTGGGCTATTTTGATCACTATATAATTGCCCGAGGTTAATCCAGGCATCTACTAGATCAGGGTCTATGGAAACAGCTTCTTGGAAACTATTGATAGCTCGATTTGGATCGCCTGTTTCTCGAAAATTGAGACCAAACATAAAGTAGGCTTCTGCATTTTGAGGATCTAGCTTCAGCACTTGATCAATGGTTTTCATCGATTCCTCATACTGCTTTAAAATATGTTGGAATTCACACAGTTTAAGTAGCGTTGGAATGCGTTCTGGAAAGCGCTTTTGTGCTTCTTCCATCGTAGCAAGGGCTAATCTTGACTTGAAATAATCCATATAGACATCTGCAAGCAGATGAAAATAGTCAGGGTTTAGACTATCTAACTGAATGGCACGCTGGAGGTCAAAAATAGCCTCGTCATAACCATCGTTATCATAGTAAGCGGCACCTCGGTCTGCGTACAATGTGGCGTCATCGGGCCGCCCTTTTATTTTTTCGCTCAGCGCATCAATGGCAGGATTGCCAGTGCCCGTAGAGCGCTGCTCGGAGATAGCTTGGCCGTTGTCTGATGCGCTGCCGTCACCACATGCAGTAAATAGCACCAAAAAACTTAAGCAACAGAGGAGTGTTGAATACGTGTAGATCTTCATAAGTTCATTAGATTAAAGGCAGCAAAAATAGGTAATTTATCAATGAGAGGTCTTCCAATTTTACTTTGCGTATGCTTGAGTAGTGGGTGGGGCTGGTGCATGGCCCAAGACTGGTCAACTAGCCAGATTTTGGGAACCCAGGGCGTAACGCAGTGCCAGGGGCTTAGCTTTTGCTCTGATGCAGGCTATGTATTGGCAGGGGCTTTTAGTAGTTCGCTTACGCTAAATGACAATACCTTTACTACGAATGGGGAAGATGACTTGGTGCTTGCCCGCTTCGACGAAGCAGGGGAGCTACTCTGGGCGAAGCATTATGGAAGTGTGTTAGATGACCGATTTGCTAAAATCATAGTGCTAGAAAATGATCATACCCTCGGTGTGGGTATCTTCTGGGTAACTATCGAATTAGGCCCTTTTGAGCTGAACACCACACAAAGCCCTAAAGCGATTTTTATCGCAGAGTGGGATGAAATGGGAACCGTGCTTTGGGCAAAAGCTATCACTGGAACCGGCCTCCTAGATATCAATGATCTTGGAGTCGATGCCGAAGAAAATCTGCACCTAGCAGGCTATTTTGGCGAAAGCCTACAATATGACGGACTTGGCCTTACGGCAAATGGACAAACGGATCTTTTTGTGCTAAAACTGACCGCAACGGGTGCCCCCATTTGGGCGAGCCATGCTGGACAGAGCAGGGATGCGCGAGCTGTTGGGCTTAGTGTGCTGGATGATCAGCGAGTATTCGTTAGCGGCTTTTACAATGATACCCTTGTAGTAGCCAATGATACCCTGACGGCGTTTTCCTTTGATGATGACACCTTTTTGGCGGAGTTCTCTCCCACAGGGGTTCCGCTTGGCGCAAAAAAGCTGGGGGGCGTGTTTGACGATCAGGTGGTGGCGCTAGTGCGGGATGCAGAGGGAGCAGTTTATCAGGTTGGATATTTAACTGGGGTAATAGGAATTACAGAAGATTGGTCGATTGAAAGTACTAGTATCCGACCTAATACTTATGTGATAAAGTTCTCCTCGGATGGAGTTCCTCTTTGGGCAAAAACATTTGGCGATGCTGCGCTCTTTCAAGCTACGGCAGCAGAGCTCACGGGCGATCAGCTGCTGATCACCGGAGTGTACGAACAAACGCACACCATCGGAAATACTACTATTTCGGCCACTAACGGCACTACCGATGGCTTTTTTATGAGCTTACAGCTAAATGGCGAACTAGAATTGGTACACAGCATTCCAGGCACGGGCCAAACGCGCCCCAGTCAAGTGACGCTAGGTACAGCAGGTAATCTACTGGTAGGAGGGGGCTTTGAGCAGTCCCTGCTAGTGCCCTTTGAGCGCACTGCAGCAGGGGATTTTGATATTTTTATTTTGGGAAAGCAAGATGCTATTTTACCAACCGAGGAACCAGCTACCCTACCTAATGAAGTCGTATTTCCTAATCCTAACGATGGTTTATTACACTTACCCAAAAGCTGCATCAGCTGGTATGTGAAGGTTTTTAATGATCTCGGCCAGTTGCTATTAGAAGCTTCTGCTAGTGAGCAGCTTGATCTGCAAGGGCTATCTGCAGGAAGGTATCATGTACAACTACAAGGGTGCAACCAAAGCATCAGCCAGACCTTAATTGTAGTCAACTAAACATGCTCTTAGGACAAAAAAAAGAGGCAGCGCCACCACAGCACTACCTCAGCCCTAACCAAATAAAACCAAATTATAATTCTTTAATGTAGTTGTTTTCTTTTTGTCTATACAAATATAAATACTTTGTGTAAAAAATACAATTACAAAATTCGTAAAAAAACCGTGCTAGCGTTTAACAGGCTACTAAAAATAGGGTTATTTTTTGAAAACCACAATGATTTACGAGGTCGAGAGAAGCCCCTGAGAATATACGCTGAAAAACAAAATAGTTAAAAACATAAGTTTTAACCCCATGCAAGAAATTTTATTCTAACACAAAGTCAATTTCCGAATAATTTTCTCTTTTACGATTCAGCAATTTTTTAACTTTTTTTCTGCTTTTTTGCAAAAAGAACTACAAGTCAACATCCATGCAATTGAAAAATTTTTTTTTCATTTTCTGTTTTTTTCTTGCTGGCACCCTTTTAGGCCAACAAGAAACACCTTCTAATGATGCCTTCTTCATTCGATCCATCTATGATCAAGCCCTCACTAATGGGCAAGCTTACGACTGGCTGACATTTCTGTCAGAGGAAATTGGTGGCCGCCTGAGTGGTTCGCCCGAAGCAGCAGCGGCAGTAGAATATACCCGCCAAGTGATGGATACCCTTGGCATGGACTCCATTTGGCTACAGCCTTGTCAGGTACCTCATTGGTCGAGAGGAGAACGCGAGCAAGTTCGTATTGTGAATTCTTCTAAGATGGGAACCGTAGCGCTACGAGCGCTGGCGTTGGGCAATTCTATTGGTACTGGCCCGGCAGGACTGGCTGCGGAGGTAGTAGAAGTGAAGAGCTTAGAAGAGGTAGACAGCCTCGGTCGTAGTGAGGTAGAGGGAAGAATTGTATTCTATAACGGCCCTATGGATCCTACTCAAATCAATACATTTAACGCTTATGGTGGTGCAGCGGGGCAACGGGTGTATGGTGCTAGCAAGGCAGCAAAATATGGTGCTGTGGCAGTACTCGTCCGTTCGTTGACGAATAGAATTGATACCGTGCCGCATACGGGCGTGATGATCTATCGGGACGAAGCGCCCCAAATCCCCGCTATTGCGATCAGCACTATGGATGCAGAGTTGCTAAGCAGACTGCTTCAGGAAGAGCCTGTGCGGGTGTTTATGCGAAACACCTCCAAAATGCTCGCTGAGAAAACCTCCTACAACGTCATTGGCGAAATTCGAGGAAGTACCCACCCTGAGGAGATTATTTTAGTGGGCGGCCACTTAGACTCTTGGGATGTCGGTGGTGGTGCACATGACGATGGAGCAGGTTGCGTACATTCGTTGGATGTCATCCATATCCTAAAGAGATTAGGCTACCAGCCCAATAGAACCATCCGCTGCGTAATGTTTATGAATGAGGAAAATGGTCAGTATGGAGCACAAGTTTATCAAAAAATTTCTGATGAAAATGGAGAGTATCACTTAGCTGCTATAGAGTCAGATCGAGGAGGGTTTACGCCACGAGGATTTAGCTGTGATGCCGATGAACGGGTATTCAACCAGAAATTCAAAAAGCTCACGGAGTGGCTCCCCCTATTGGAACCCTATGGGCTTACGTTCAAGAAGGGGGGCTCAGGCGCTGATATTTCTAGGCTTAAGCCTCAAAAGGGTATGCTAATCGGCTTTATGCCCGATTCGCAACGTTATTTTGATTATCATCACACGCCTATAGATCATATACAAGCGGTCAATAAGCGGGAACTGCACATGGGCGTTGCCGCCATGACAAGCTTGGTCTATTTGCTAGATAAATATGGATTAGACGAGTAATACTAAGACGCATGGAATCACCACTGGTGCAGGTCAATGGCCTGGACTTTAAGCTATACATAGATCAGACGACTCTTCAAGATCGTGTGCAAGAACTAGGTGCTGCCATTCGCGCTAAGCACCCAAAAGAACCACCCATCTTTATAGGTATACTCAATGGTGCGGCTATTTTTATGGCCGATTTGGTGCGCGCTAGCCAGATTCCTTGTGAGCTTACTTTCACCCGCTTGTCGTCTTATCAGGGTTTGGCATCCTCTGGCGAGGTCGACATACTACTCCCCATAAAAGAAGACCTTACTGGGCGCGTGGTAATCGTGGTAGAGGATATTATTGATACTGGCCGAACACTATCCTTTTTTATCCCGCAACTACAGGCCCTTGGCCCCAAGCGCATTGAAATTGCCACACTCTTACACAAGCCAGCTGCCACACAATATCCAATACCCATTGACTACCTTGGTTTTTCGATTCCCAATGATTTTGTCATCGGTTATGGATTAGATTTTGATGGCAAGGGCAGAGAATTACCCGCCATTTACCAGAAAGTAGATTAAGCAAATGGAATTAGCAGTTATTTGCCAAAAGGCACTAACCGTAGTACACACAGTAGCTCAGTTTATTGAGCAATCGGTTGGAGCAGTAACAGAGCAAGCTATCGAAGAAAAGAGTTTGAATAGCTTAGTATCTTATGTCGATCGGACAGCTGAAGAACGACTAGTGGATGGTTTAGGAGCTCTTCTCCCAGCAGCTACGTTTTTGACAGAGGAGGCAACTGTCACACAAGGGGAAGGGTCTTTGCGCTGGATCATCGACCCGCTAGACGGGACTACTAACTTTTTGCATCAGCTCCCAGTTTTTTCCATTAGTGTAGCGCTGGAGCGCAATGGGGAATTGGTGCTGGGGATTGTGCATGAAATTAATCAGCAGGAGTCCTTCTACGCTTGGAAAAATGGCGGTGCTTTTCTGAATGGCTCCCCTATCCAAGTAAGCCAACGGAGAGAACTGAGCCACACCTTACTCGCTACAGGCTTTCCCTATTACGATTATGATCGAATGCAAGGCTATTTGAACGTACTCGCTCATTTTATGCAGCACACGCGTGGGCTGCGCCGCATGGGCTCTGCCGCCGTGGATTTAGCTTATGTAGCTTGTGGGCGCTTTGATGGCTTCTTCGAATATAGCTTGAATGCCTGGGATGTAGCTGGAGGGATTGTACTAGTGCAAGAAGCCGGAGGGCAATTGAGCGATTTTCAGGGTGGATCGGATTATTTGTTTGGCCAATCGATTATTGCATCCAATACGGCCATTCACGCTAGTATGCTAGCACCTATTCAAAAGCATTTTTTATAGCCTTGTTCCGCCAGTTATAAATGAGCGAAACAAGTTTTATTATAATACAATTCGTCTTCCCCATTTTTCTAGCTCTTCGTCGTTCCAGAGCATTGGAAAAAAGATAATCCGCTGATTTTTAGGGGGCAAATATTTCTGCCAATTCGTTCCACCTGTCGCTTCTATAATATCAGGTTTCCGGTCGAGGTAGCGGACAGCAGACTTGTAGTGGGACAACGGCCAGAGCACATTTGCTTGAAAATCGAAGGTGCGCAGTGCCTCTTTCAGTGCGATGTCTTGTTGTGCCTCGGAGGGCAAATGGAGGTACTGTTGTAAAATATTTTTCTCCCGCATCTCCCCAGCTAGCCAGATAAACTCATTGGAATACTTTTGCTCAAACTGCTTTAGCGTAAGCGTTTTCTTGCCGGTTGCTAACTCCGTGGCCCCTGACTTCCAATACAAATTGGGATACATCAATTCAATAGGACTATATACATCAAACTCCTCTCGCTTCGTATAATGCACTAGCTGAACCAGGTTGGTACTCAGTATCTCAATCTTCCGAAACTGCGCAGACTGAAACCCACTAGCAGGAAGTAAACT
>JBCCRH010000063.1:0-18747 GCA_039208045.1 Bacteroidota bacterium | reverse complement strand
TTTTGCGAAATGCTCATGCCTACGCCCTTGTGGGCTCTTGGTATGGATCGTTTTTGGGCGTTTTGGAGACCTACGCCATTGTCGCGGATAATGATTTGGAGCTGCTTTTCTTGTAGGGAAAATAGGATTTCGAGGAGTCCATCTTGTTGGATATTGGCAAAACCGTGTTTGATGGCATTTTCTACAAAAGGCTGGGTGAGTAGGGGAGGGATGGTGCGCTCAAAGCGGTTGATGCTGGCATCGACATGGATGTGATAGTTGAATTTGTCTTTAAAGCGGAGCTTTTCGAGGATGAGGTAGGTGTCGAGGATATTGATCTCTTCTTCGAGGCTGATTTGCTCGGCCATAGAAGCGTTGAGTACGCCACGGACGAGTTGGGAGAACTTGGCGAGGTAGCGCATGGCGTTGGTCTGATCGTTTTTGGCAATGAAGTGCTGGATGGAATTGAGGCAGTTGAAGATAAAATGGGGGTTCATCTGGGCGCGCAGGGCGGCTTGCTGAAGCTGAGTCATTTCGCGCTCGGTGGCGGTGCGTTGCTGTACGCGCTGTAGGCGGTTGCGATAGGCCCAGTAGACCAGCCCAATCAGGGCTATGAAGATGCTACTAATAAACCACCACGTTTGCCAAAAGGCCGGTCGAATAGTGAAGGAAAAAGATTGAGAAGGACTCCAAATGCCGTTTTGATTTTGGGCCTGCACCTCGAAGGTATACTGATCGGGAGCTAATTGGGCGTAGTTGACGATCCGGTTGTTGGTATACAGCCAATTGGATTGATTGAGGCGGTAGCGGTAGGGAATTTTGCCGTTCTGTTGATAATTAATACTGACAAATTCAAAAGAAAGGTTGTTCTCGGTGCTACTAAAATGAGGATTGGGTGAAAGCTGAATCACCTGCTGGTTGACTAGTACTTGTTCAAGTAATGGCCGATGCGTCTTGGTGCTGCGAGGGAAATCTTGCCATTTTAATAGGCCTCTAGTCGTTGCCACCCAGACTTGACCGGCATAGGAATTGACACGAGTGATCTCATTGGAAGGCAGGCCGTGTGCCATCGTATACACCTCTATATCGATATTGGTACCCTTTCTAAGGATTCGATTAAGGCCTTCCAGTGTGCCTACCCAGATTTGATCCTTTTCGTCGACGTGGACATTTTCGAGCATATTAGAGCTTAGCCCTTTTTCTGTAGTGAGTTGTTTAAAATAGCTGTCTTTCCACAAGAGCAGCCCTTGTCCTTTAGTGGCAATGACCAGCGTGCTATCCGATAATTCGGCAATATCTTCTACTCGGGTATTAAAAGCTGGATGCGTAAAGTTTGGCGGAATAAGTTGCTCGTTTTTATACTCAAAAAGGCCATTAATGTTGCCCACCCAAATACGACCTTGGTAGTCTTCCCAAATTCGCAAAGTGCGGTGCCATGTAGATGAAGGTGGCTGTGGATAGACTAATTTGTCGGCCAGTCGAATTTTACCAAAACCTACAGAATTGGTACCCCAGAGCAATTCATTGGTTCTACTTAAGCTCAGTCGTTTGCCGATCAGATAATTATCCTCAAAGTCGGTATAGTACCATTGCTGAAAATCATAATGCTGTAATCTACTATTCGTAACCCAAAGCTCTTGTCGTTGTTGATCAAATAGGACATCATAAATGAGCTGCTCCCCTTGATTGGGAAGATCAGGGAGGTACGTTATTTGGTTAGTTAGCGCATTAAACTGAAGGAGTGTTCCATTTCTAAAACCTATAAATAGTTCGTGAGCAGACTGAAAATCAAGAGCAGTAATATGGCCATGTGGAAAACCGGAAGTTTGATCGTAGATTTTATGGTCGAGCTGAGCAGTATAATAAACGCCATTTTCGAGGGTAGAAATCCAGAATGCGCCTTGGGGAGTCTGATAGATATGAGTGATAGAAACATCGGGTAATAACTGCTTAAACGCCCCTTTTTTAAGGGCCTCTATATCGGCGAATTGACGTAGTCCTCCCTTTTGTTGGGTGCCTACCAATATACCTGTGTTCTTGGCAACATATACGGACTTACGATCAAATTTATAAGGAAAAGGGCGGTGCCAAGCTATACCTTTTGAAGTCCGTTCAAATAGGGTGCCTGGTGAAACTTGATACCCTAGTATACGATCATTTGGTAGTTGAACAATGGTGTTCCCTGAATTACAAAATGTTCTTCCTTCAAATTCGATTTTAAGATGATGGAGTGGGATGTTGTTCTTGGATAAACTGATGGTCGACCTGGGAGCTAGTGCGGGCCAATCTGATGTCAATTTGTGATGTCTTATGCCAAAACTCCCAGTCATCCAGATATCATCAATAGGTATTGAAAAAGAATGACATTGATGCTCTTGAGGTCTAATGGTTTGGAGCACCCCATTGGGGCTGAATTGAAGAATACCATGATGTAATATGGAGAGATACTTATTGTTTTGCTTATCGATATAAAAATCGTTTAATTGTCGATTGTTGGGATTGATTTGGGCAATTTGAGTATTGCCAGAAAAAGGTAAAATACTATCGCCCTCAATATAGTAGAGGCGTCCTTGCATGGTGCCCAACCAAAGTCGTCCAGTGGTATCTTGCTGTATATAAAAAACGACAGGATGTAGTAAGCCTTCCCGCGGTCCGAAATTGGTAAATGAGTAGCCATCAAATCGACTGATGCCATTATCGGTGGCAAACCACATATAACCTGCGGTGTCTTGCATGCAGGAGTGCACTTCGGGGCTAGGTAGGCCATGATCGGTCGTATAGTTGCGAAATTGGGGGTGGGGGCTTTGCGCGATTAGGCAAGTGCTAAAGCAGAGGAGCCAGGCGAAGTAGAGCTTAGACAATACTGGAGGTTTAAGCACGCTGTGGCTTGGCAAGAACCTCCAGTATTTAGCCTTAGATTTTTTTAAACTTCCCACTTTTTTTATTGGGGTTTGCATCGTATCTTTGCACCTCGTTTAGAAATTGATAACAAAATACTCAAAAATGTTCGCAATCGTAACCATAGCTGGTCAGCAGTTTAAAGTTGAGGAAGGTCAAGAGATCTTCGTCCACCAGCTAGAAGCCGAAGCAGGCGACAACATGTCGTTCGACCAAGTACACTTGGTAGATAACGACGGTGCCGTTTCTGTAGGCAAGCCGGTGCTGAACGCAGCAAGCGTAAATGCTACTGTACTGGAGCACGTGAAAGGAGACAAAGTGATTGTCTTCAAAAAGAAAAGACGTAAAGGCTATAAGGTGAAAAATGGACACCGCCAGCGTTTTACTAAAATTAAAGTGGATAGCATCGCTTTTTAATCCATTTGAAGGTAATCAATTTGTTGAGCTCAAAAATTAGAATGTCATGGCACATAAAAAAGGGGTAGGTTCTACGGATAACGGACGGGACAGTAAAAGTAAACGTCTTGGAGTAAAACTATTCGGAGGCCAGCACGCCCTAGCTGGAAATATTATCGTTCGTCAGCGTGGTACCAAGTTCCATCCTGGTGACAATGTTTATATGGGAAAAGATTTTACGCTACACGCACAAGTAGAGGGTAAAGTAGCTTTCTCTAAAGGTCGCCTGAACCGCACTTTTGTAAGTATCCTTCCTGCTCATGTAGAGGAGGTATTGGCAGCACCAGCGCCTAAAGTAGCCCCGATAGCTATCGGGGTAGAAGAACCGGAAGTAGCGCCAATAGCTGCTGTGGTAGAAGAAGCACCGGCAGAGCCAGTTGCTGCTGCTCCCGCTCCTGTTGAAGAGGCACCTGTAAAGGAAGAAGCGCCAGCAAAGCCTGCTAAACCAGCTAAAATCACGCTACCTTCTGGCAAGAAGATCAAGCAAGACGACTTGAAGATGGTAGAAGGTATCGGCCCAAAAATTGAAGGTTTGCTACACGATGCAGGCATCATGACTTGGCAAGATTTAGCAGATGCACCAACAGAGAAGGTACAAGCTATCCTCGATGATGCAGGCCCTCGCTACCGCATGCATGACCCAGCTACCTGGGCGAAGCAAGCACGAATGGCTGCTAATGAGCAGTGGGCAGAGCTGGAAGCGTACCAAGATCACTTAGATGGTGGTCGGGAGCCAGAAGCTAAGAAAGACGAAGAGTAAGGAATTTTATTCCGCTCAAGCATAAAAAATGCCGGCAAGGACCTTAGCTCACTTGTCGGCATTTTTTTATATCTCCTCTACATCCTCCATCGCCATCCAGCCCTCATCGCCATTACTAAGTTGTACTTTATGCCAATTCGAAAGGCTATCGATCATTTGCACCTTAGTGCCTTCATGCAAAAGGCGCAGCGATTGACTCAGGGTGTCTGGAGCACTGTATAAGGAAACTTCGGGCTTGGTAACCACCGCCTCCTGGCTATTCTGGAGGTACTGCTTGGCGCTAAATGCCAGGGATAAGGGCAGTAAGCTCAGCACTAGTAAACCTATTCCTGCTAAGAAACCTTGCTTTTTTCGAGTACGATTGGGCCCCATCAGCCATAGAATGAGTCCACCGACCCCCAGCCAAAGGCAGAGCATACCGACCACGCTCCATCCATTCGGCCCCAGGCTCAAGCTTCCATTGTACCACCAACGGCTTAAGAAGAAGGTAGGAATAACGGCTATTTCGTCGGTCTTTTGCGCTTCTGCGAGCTGCAAATTATGTCGAATATCAGCATCGGTGGGGTCGAGTAGCAGGGCACGTTCATAATAGAGAATGGCTTTGCCGTATTGGTTGTTGCGGTAGTAGGCGTTACCCAGATTGTAGTAGAGCGCTTCGGATTGAAGCCCAGTGGCTAGCACAGCTTCGTAGGCTTTAATCGCACCTGTATAATCCTTTGCTTTGTATTTGGTATTGGCAGATTCTAGTAGTTGCTGTGCTTCGGTTTGGGCGAAGCAGGTAGTGCTGAGTAGTAGTAGAAAAGAAAAGAACGTAATAAGTTTTTTTACATCAAGCGTACCAAGTAAGGTTCTACCTTTTATTAGGTTAGTCATTACGGCTGAGAAGGATTGAATTAAGCTTGGTTTTCGCCTCAAGCCGGCGGGGCTCTTCATTTTTTCATTGCCAAAAAACGAAGCAAAAAGGCTAGAAAAGGCAAACTCCTCCGTCAAACAGTGCCTTTTCGGGCCACCGCCACCTGATGGAATGTATTCTGAGACTGTTATTAAGTTGATGGATTCTATTTGTGCTTCTTCCATTGACTTTTTTTGTTGAAGTTTAGCTATTAATTCTTCGTTGCTCCCCGAGGTTGAGGTTTGGGCTTTAGCTCTGGTTTGGGCTCTTTAGTACCCTTATTATAGCGTTCTTGAAATTCGCGGTTTCGGAGTTCATTGCCAGGCAATTGGAGGAGGACGCGCTGGGGCTTTTCACCATACAAATCATCTATACTGCGCGGCCGAATACCCGATTGCCAGTTGAAGCCTTTTATTTTTAGCTTATCGTGATCCACTTGCTTCATGGGGTGGAGGGTAGCTTGCGGAGCTGCTAAGAACTTGATCTTTTCTACCTGATTATCTCCAAATAGCAGCACCATATCGCTGCAGATGGTTTCATTGACGCCCACATAGCCGCCAAACTCATCAATGGCATAATAGACGGACTCGGCATTGCCCGATACATCCATGCGCCGCAGCTCATCTTCTTCGAAGGTGGCCGTGATATTTTTCCCTTTTACCTGATTAAAGAACAACTCATCCGGCGAATTGATGATAAAAGCGTTATTGTATAAAAAGATTTTATCCAGCTTTTCATTGGCTAGCTTCATGTGGATGGTATCGGCAGTGAATTGACTGGTATCCGACCAGATAATCGGCGCATTAAAAAAGCGAAAGATCGAGTCGGAGCTGGTGTATACCATAGAGTCGCACAGGCTCTGCAAATCACTTTTGTACACCCGCACATCATTGAAAGCAATCAAGGCACGGCTGCTATCGGTGGCAAGTGTATCTTCTTTTAGCGAAAGCAAAGTGTCGGCAGTCAAGAATAGGGAATCGCCTTCTAGGATACTAATGAGTAAGGGCCGATCGTCGCGCCCACCCATCGCTTTGAGGTAATCGGTTTTTCGGTCATAATCAGCCTGCTCACATACAATGGTCAGATTAGCAGAGGTATCATTCCAAATCACATTCCCCTTGGCAATACCCAGACCTGCTTCTTCTGAATAGTCTACCTGATCGGCTAGTAATATCTGCGGCGGATCGACGATCCGCGAACGTCCTTTGGTAGAGTACACCTCCTTTTTAGCATCATAAACAATTTCATCGGAGGTGATATTTTGGGTTTCATCTCGGTAGGTCGCATTTCTGGTGAGGAAGGTCTTATCATTTTTTTCGTCATAGCGAATAATGTCCGCCTGGGCGCGCCGGTCGTTTTCCTCAAAAGAAGCATTCCCCTGCAAGATGTATTGCTCAGTACTGCCTTCATAGCGAATCGTATCGGCTACCGCCTTTTGCTCCCCCTTCACATACTGCGCATTTTGCCGAAACTCCGCAATGCCTTCTTGCGTATCATAAAAACCATCTTCACAATAAATACGATTGCTATCACTGCTAATGAGGGTAGGCCCCAAGAAAAACACCGTTTTACTTTCTGTATTAAAAAGCAGCGTATCAGATCGAAGCACAAACTGAGGATCAACTACCACTACACTATCCTTAAAATAGGCTTCCTGCTGATCGACATAATAGTACCCTTTCTTACTAGTCAGCTGCGTCGAATCATTGGTCAAGGTAGCCCCACTAAAGTAAGTGGCTACTTTTGTATTCAAATCATACGACAAACGATCGGTAAAGAGTCGCTGATTGCCATTTACTAGAATGACATCCCCAAACAGCTCCGCCTCGCGCAAAGCCCCATCATACACCAAAGAATCCGAAAACACACTCAACGAATCCCCCTGCTGAATCAGCACCTGCCCATTCGCCCGCACATTTGTGCTATTAATAATAGTCGCCGTATCGCAATACATAAATACGCTATCCTGCTTCAGCTCTACATTGTCGAGTAGCTTCTGTATCACCGTCGGCTTTTGCTGAATAAACTCAAACACATCCGCATGAATAATATCGACCTCATCTTTTTTAGTCGTATCAGCTTCGACTGCATTGGGGCTGACCACCCCTGGCTTAGCCGTTTGAGCCCCCAGTGCCAATGGCCATACCAACCCTCCAAAAAATAGTAATATGCGTTGTAAAACCTGCATAGATTAACTTTTGTGAGAAAAACGATCCAGCATCAAATCCGCCGCCTCTTTACCCAGCAAGCTCCCAATCGCTACCCCCATGCCACCCAGTCGAACGGCCACCCCCACTCGTTAGCTCACCCGCTTCAAGATCGGGCTTTTGCTCGGCCCTACACCCAGGATGCCACTCCACCAGCTCTCCACCTGCGCTTCCGGGTGAATCACCGTATGCAACAGCTCCACCAGCTTCTGCTGTATCCGCTCGGTCTGTGCAAAGCTCGTCGTCGTTTCTTCCGCTTTCGCTAAATGGCGTCCCCCACCCAGTAGGATGCGCCCATCAATATTGCGAAAGTAATAATACCCCCGATCATAGTGGAAACATCCTTCAATTTTTAGTCCCTCAATAGGATGGGTAATTAGTACTTGGTTGCGCGCCGGCTGTAGGCCCAAGTCTGGCAGTAACTCCTGGCTAAAGCCATTAGTCGCCACCAATACCTGCTCACTCTGCAAGCTAAATCCATAGCTCGTCTCCAAGCGCACCTCATTGGGTAGCACCTCTATCGCCTCTATCGGCATGCCCGTCCATACTGGTATGTTGTTCGCTTTCGCTAAATGCAATAATCCAGCCATCATCCGCCCCGTATCAATTTGTCCTTCTGCCGTATTACAAATCAAATGCTGGATTTGGCGCAAGCCGAAAGTAGCCACCCGCTCATCCACCACTCGAAAGACCTCCGGCACACCAGTAATTGCCGCTAATTGCACATTAAAATGCTCCATCCGATCCACACATTGCCGAAAGGCCCCTTCCTCTTCTTCCCGAAATAACTCATAGCCACCCCACTCCCGATAGCGCAAGGCCTCATCCCCCAGCCGCTCCCGCAAATACCGCAGCCCTCGCCACCGCCGCTCCACCAATTCCCACACCGCCGCCTCCGGCTGCCCCTCCAAGTCCTCCAACAGCTCCGTCATGCTCCCAAAGCAAGCAAAACCCGCATTGCGCGTACTCGCCCCAATCGGCAACGGCCCCTTTTCCACTACCACCACCCGAAGCCCCGGCTGCCGCTCCTTCAAGCTCAGCGCCGCACTCAGCCCCACAATCCCACTCCCCACAATCGTAATATCCGCCTTCTGGAAAAAGCTCGTCCGCTCCCAATAACTCGCCTTATAAGTAAATCCCTGATTCATAGCCCACAAAAATAAAAAGATTCCCCTTCCCAAAACCCAACAAAAACCTAAGCACCAATTATTTTGATAAAAACCCCAGTTGCTATATATAATTTGGACTTATTTCGTAGTTTTAAGTAAATGTACACCTGAAGCCACGTCATATGAAGAGTTTTGGATTACGGATGCCGAGTGCCGGATTACGAGTGCTGGATTACGAATTACCAAGACTAATACTGTACCAAACTGCCTACTGACCATCACCTACTGCCTGCAACCACTGACCACCGCACCAACTGACCACTGATTACTGACCACCGCCTACTAACTACCGACCGCAACCCGAGACCCGAAACCCAAAACCCGCAATTCGTCACCCAAAACCCATCACCCCCAACCCTCCCCCCCTATGTTTTCCCAACACTTAACCGATCAACTCTTCCACAATACGCCAGCAGATACCGAAAAAGGCCGCTGGTACCTGATCCTCCCGAGCGCAAGCACCGAAAGCAGTATTGACCTCCAAGCAGCTATGCAAAGCCATGGTGGCACCCTCGTATTTTTCTCGAAAGCACCCAACTTAGAAGCAGCACAGCAAGACAGCTTTGTGAGTGCCGTATTGACAATAGTGAAGGATAGAGAGGAAAATCGCGCCATCATCTGGGCTTTGTCGATGGAGGAGCTATCCAGTAAGCAAGTCGCTTTTTTAGGGATCAATAAAAACGGAACTACCACTACAACGGGTATCATCAACCCCAGCGGGCAGCAGCACTTGATAACGGGTAAGCGCCCGGCAGCGATCACAGTGCTAGATGGCGGGATACGGATTGGAACGCCAGGCCAGCAAGCCTATGATATTGCAGGGACAGGCGGTACAGGAGGGAGTAGTAAGATCGATGTGCTCACGCTTGATTTCATTGGAGATAAGCAAGGCCTCTTGCAGTTTGATATTCACTTGACGGATAGCCTATTGGCCTCTCGCTACAAGATGGGCTTCCAGATGTATATTGGCTTAGAAGACGAAAAGGTGGCGACTGAAGAATATCCGCTGTGTACGAGTAAGGGTATCAGTATGGGCTTTCGAGGGGTGATTCATCCAGCAGATATTGATAATGCGAGGCATGATATATTTGAAGATATGGCAGCGACGAGTGTGGAAGCGGCGCGTGCATCGAGGGTGAGTTATTTGGAATTTACTGGGACAAATGAAGATGGCACGCCGACGGTGTTGGAGAGCTACTACCGCACTATTTTTGGCAAAACCGTCGAGCTATGGCCAGTAGCGAATAACGCTAGGCTCGTGCTCAACAAAGCAACCAACGGCTTCTTATACCTTTCGCCGGAAGGCAATTTTAGTATGGGCATCAAAGACTCTAATGCAGATGCTACCTTTGACCTGATGGGAGGCCTACATGGCGCAGAGTTTTTCAGCTTTAAGCCAAGAGTAGAAGGCGGCTATGCGGGTGATCAGCTCCAATTCGTGGCGCGGCAGCCTGCTTTTGCTCCTGTTTTTCCTTTCCCAGAAGCCTCTCCGCTCCTCCCACCGATTGATCCAACCCAGCCGTTGCTCACCAAGCAGCGGGTAACTTCTTGGGCAGCTGTGGCAGCGGGGGAGGTGGGTAGCCCGCTCTACTACGTAGCGCAGCCGAGGGGCGCTGCGCTCTATGGTTTTGATGATATTGTGAATCAAGCAGCGGAGGCGGTACTGGGGCATATGACTCCGGGCTATTCCGTCCACCATTCGGATACGGTAGCTTATCCATTGCTTCCTTATGGTGGGGTGCGACCAAGTGCCGCAGGCAATCGATTTGATGAAGACGAAGTACAAGATTTTGAGTTTTTACTGGTGGCACCCGTGCGGCGCGATTTGATTGGGCCAGCGCTGAGCCAGAGTGCAGCAGGTACGCTGCGGATGAGTCGAAATACGAGTAGTGACGAGCCCATTCGAGTGACTAATCCGAATGGGGTGATTATTGAGCTACAAACCAATAATGGGGGCAGTGTCTGGCAGGAGATATTAATTGGGCAGAGTGGGGAAGGGGTGAATGAAATCAGTTTTGTGCAACCTACTGATGAGGTGCAGCAGGCCTTCCAGAATGGCTCACTATTTCTAGTGGCTACCAATCCTAGCAAGTTGGGGGCATTGGCGAGCAATGGGGCTAGTAGTGGTACGCTTTTTAAAAATGAAGTGACTATTGGCGGGTGGACGCTCTCGGCTCAAGTGGGACAAAACGATTATGGCGATTATACCAATATTGTACTTTTTAAGGGGCGAAAAGGAGCGATCTATGATCCCGACCCTGCTAAAAGCTTAGCAGCGAATCCTGGGAAGTGGACGCAGGCAGCGGACTTTTCTTCGCCCATCACCAGAGATAATCCCAGTACGCCCAATGATTCACAGCTTTCTGTACTCTCCAATTGGATACAGCGCTACTGTGCCGATGGCGTCGCCAAAGCTGATAGCACTGATGATGTAGCAGCTCAGAAATACTTCAAAAAGTTCAAAAAAATCGTCACCGATCCCAACTGGCAGGGCTTGCTCATCCTTCGGATGACCACGCAATTTCCGGACGATTTGATTGGCCTAAAGGCAGGAATTACCGATTTAGATGCCTTTTATGCCCACCACTTTGGAATTGCAATTAGTCAAATCAAAAAGGAAAATGGGACAATTGTGCTGAAAGAGCCGAGCGCTATGTTTGGCTTGATCTACTATGAAGACCCCGCCTATGAGGAGCCAGCGAAAGGGGAGGAGGTACAGCCTGTATTCCCCAGCACTGGCGATGATTATGATTTCCGTCTGCTTACGCTAAAGGTATTATTTGAAAATACGGCCATTAAAAATTTTGAAAGCTATGCCCAATTGACGGTTAACAATCTATTCCAAATGCCGGTGCAGGCGATGGGGCCAGGCGGCAATACCCTTAATACACTGGTACTACGTGGAAGCTATCAAGACAATAACGGAAAGGCGGTGTACAGCTTGGGCACCATTAGCGATTATACCTTCCTATTTACCAATAATGTGTTCAATAAAATTGAGCTTACCAGCGCCAAGCTACAGACGCGCACTGCCGCCGATCCCGACGAGGCCAATGGCATCAACGTCTGTTGGTTTGCCATGAGCGGCTACCTCGACTTCCAATGCTTAAAAGACCCCACCCTAGAAACGCCTTTTGATATTCTATCTTTTGGCACGCCACCCGATGAAGAAGACCTCATCCCCCGCCAAGGCCTTCGTTTCCACAATTTGGGCATTGAAATGCGCTTCAGCACTCCCGAAGACAAGACTTTTGCATTTAGCGCCAGCGAAATCCGCTTTGATATGGCGCGCAGTACGCCACGCGAGCACAGCCTCGTCCGCGACTTCTCGCTCGACCTGAATACGCTAGTGATTGGCCGGAGCGACAGTGAGCCGTCCAAGCAAGGCTATCTTTCGGTACAAACCGATATTCCACTCACTGGTGTAAATGGCCAGCCTTGGTACGGCTTGCGCTGCCGAGTCAATCTGGGTACGCCAGGGGAATTGGCTGGTAAGATCAACTTAGATGCGCACCTACTGCTAGCTTGGTCGCCGGAGAGCAAGGGGGAGAACCTCTACAAGGTGACGGTTGGAATGGAACTGCCTGGGACGGGCGGTGGTGCCAAGCTGCTAGATATTCAGAATGTGCTTAAGCTTTCCATTGGCCAGATCGTACTGACCTACATTCCTGATGAAAAGCGTTTTTTACTGATGCTTACCGAGATCGCCCTTAAGTTTTTAGGCTTACTGAAAATACCGCCCGGCGGAGCGACTAACTTTTTCCTTTTTGGAAATAGTGAAGCCAATGGCGACGCGAGTGCCCTAGGCTGGTTTGCCATGTACAAAAAACAAGAAGCCTAAATTGATCCAAAACCCAATCGTTCATTATCCTCAAACACCACCCTCCAATGACCATTACCGATTTACTACAGCGTATTCAAGCAGGCGTATTAGCAGAAAATGAAGTGTTGACAGCAGCGAAGCTGCAAGAGCTGCAAGCCTTTTTTGGCAACGACCAAGTGACTGAAATTCGCTTCTACACAGGCGCTTCCTCTGCTTTTGGCCACCAGGCCACTACCTTATTGCTTATCCGGCGAATTATTCAGCTGGGGTATACCAAGACGATTCGATTAGTGTATGAAGAAGATGCCAATGATCCCGTGCCACAAAAATTAAAGGTATTGCTGCCTGGTTACGATCCGAATCATCCAGAAGGCGTATATCAATTGGATGGGGTTCGGCCTATTACGATTACCGCTTTTAGCTCTTTTACGGCGAGTAATCCGGCAGAGGGGCAGCTGGGCCTGACAGGAGGCTTGGAAGGAAAATCCAATTTTGCCGATCGGCTTAATGTGCGCTGTTTCCTACAGCTACAGCCTTTTCAGTGGACGTTAGCGAAGAATAATCTATGGGTCAAAGGCAATGCAACGCCCACTGTTTTGGAAAAAGAAGCGGTCTTGGGGAGCGCTGCTTTTATCCAACAGGCTTATTTTATGTCCCCGCCTGTGGTAACAGACGCACAGTGGGATACCTACACGATTGGTGAGAATGGCGAAGATTTGGGTAATGAAATAGTGGATACTGCCCTGGTGATTGCCGATGCAGTAATTAGCCCAGAGGCAGAGCAGCTAAATTTTATGCCTGTTTATGGTATTGGGGTCGATGATGCGGGGCAGTTGAGAACCTTACCTGGATTGCCCTATTCCATACTTTTTAACCTAATTGCAGGTATTGCCTATGCCCAGCAGCATGGAAGTGCACAAAACAAAAAGGGTGTGATTATTGGCCTGGTGGCTGATATTGGAAAGAAAAATTGGGAATACCTCATTCAACTGATTAATGGAGAAGAAACGGGCGAGGATTATAGCAATGTCAACAAGTATATCACGCAGTCCAATCTGAGGAATCGGGTCATTTTTCCACCCAAGAGAACCGTCGACGGCAAAACCACCTACTCCTTTTTTTCAGCTGAGCTTTCGAATACGATTATCCCTGCCTTGCAGGCGGAGCAGATTCTAATCGTCCCCATTCCCAATCTGCCGCCAGATGTCTTCAACTATTTGTATTCCATTGCCAATTATCCCTTCGTTTTTGAGGGGAAAGGCACAGCCAATCTAGCATTGAATTTAGGGAAACCGTATATCCACCTAGCTAAAGGAGGCAGGCGGGTGTATCCTGCCATCAACCCTGGGGATAGTGCAGTAGGGGGCGTGCAGCAAAGCTTGATGGAGTCCATGAGTAGCTTAATGAAAAGCCCCTCGGAGTGGCCTGCTGATCCTACTACCTCGGTGGGGCATACGTTTGGCGCGCGTTTAGTGGAGATGTTATCGACCAATGCGGATGATGCGCTCATTCAGTACTTTACGAGTATTGCTAATTACTACCGAAAGCCAGAGAATGATAAATTAGTGATGGCCTTGTTGTTTGCCTTACCGAAATACCAACTCGCGGAGCCAGCTGGGGACGGCCAGGCGTTGCGGGCTAGGCGAAGTAGCGCGCAAAGTGCGCTAGCTAGCTTAAATGATCGCCTTAATACCACCCTTTCCGATGGAGCAGTCGCACTTACCCAAGAAGTGCTTGGCGAAGGCTTAATCCTCAATTTCTTGACTAAAATTATTGATCAGCGTGCGCTAGAGTTGGGAGGGGTAACTATCGATTTTTCGGATAGCTCACAATTGGTGCTATCGGGCCAGTCGGATTCGTTTGGATTGCCGGGGGTCGACTTGCTGCTTACCTTTAATGAATCGGAGCAGCAAGGGGGGCTAGCCTTGGCGCTACAGTTGCTATTCAAAGATACCTTCACCTTGCTCAACTCGGCTTGGTTTACGCTGGAGCAAGTCAGCATTGGACTTGTGGTAGATGAAGGAGCCTCGCGGATTGTGGGGCAATTGGCTAGTAAGCTGATGCTAGGAAAAGACACCGAATTAGAGATTCAAATGTTACTGCCGAGCCCAGAAGGGGAGCTGCTCTTTTCGGGCGTGCTGGGAGGTGATTTGCCCAATTTGGAGAAGATATTTCAACTAGTGGGGGGTATTAATTTTGTGAAATCCTTCCCCGCACCGCTCAATGTGATTGCCAATTTAGGCTTGTCCTCTTTTGATTTTGTCTATCAGCTGAAGCAAAAAAAGATTGCATCTTTTGGGGTAGGCCTGGCAACTACGCAGCCCTGGGAGGTCGTAAAGAATATTACACTCCAAGAAGGAATGTCCATTCAAGTGAACGTAGTTGATCCCCTTAAAACAAGGGCTGTTTCCTGGTCGGCAAATGCCGGTTTTGAAGTGATTAGCTCTGATTTTGGAGTAGGGGTGAGCTATCCGGCCAAAGTGCTGACGGCCCAAATGGCTGATGATTCCGATCCGCTAGTCGTGAGTGAATTGGTGAAAACCTATCTGGGGGATAGCGTGGATACGCCCAATCTTGGGCAAGTGACGGCTTTTGCCTTGTTTTTAGATTTTAATAGCCCGGTGAGCTACTTGATTACTTGTGGGGCGGAGCTAGGGTGGCCTGCTGTCACTATTCAGGGTAAGGCCCTATTTCAAATTGAAGATGTTAACTTCTTAATTCAAGGGCAAGGCAAAAGGGTTTTTGGTGCGGTACAAGCCTCCACCGCTATCCTGCCCGATGATCCCGAGGCGCGCCTCGATTTTAGCATCCTAGCAGAATATAAGGAGTCGGGAGGTTGGATATTTGAGGGCACTCAAACCGACGGGGAAGTATCGGTAGCGCGTATCATCAATACTTACCTGGGGATATTCGATGACAACTGGAAACTAGAGGTAGGTTCTGAAAACGACTTGCTGATCAATGGCATTCGCGTGCGGTTCGAGACCGAAGAAGGGGCCAATGCTTTCGAATTTGAAGCACAAACGGCGCAGCCTTTCGAAATACCCTTTCCAGTGGATGGCGCACCGACCATTGAGGCGAGCGTGTTGATCGGCTACAACCAACGTACCGAGGCGAACCATCCAGAGCGGAAGAAAGAGTTCTACGGTGCAATCAATGGCTTCATCCACTGGCACGGCATCGATCTAAATGTATTCTACAATTTTGATCCCGATACCAAATCGTTTGGTATTCGTTGGGGTATCCTGGAAGGGCGTATCGAAGAGAAAACCATTAGCGGGCAAGTACAACAGATAGCGATCCTGAGCTTTACCGAAGGCACTACGCTTGGCACCATCGTAGAGACCATGATCTCCTGGGCCACCGGCGATCGCTTTGGACTGGCCCCACCTTGGGATGTGCTCAATAAAATTCCCCTCAGCAGCTTATCGCTCACTTTCAACCTCACCACTAAGGCTGTATCCCTCCAAGTGGCCATTGGCCCCATCGAATTGGGCTTCTGCCGCATCAACAGCATCGGCGTGACCTATGATGCCAGTAGCGACCAGGGCAGCGCCTCTACTTCTGCCAACCGCAAAAAGCGCAAAGTGAATATCGAACTCAACGGCTCTTTCTTCTGGAAAGGGGCGCAAGCAGGAGAGCCATTGGCATGGAATGCCGCTAAACCCGAAGAAACACCCGCTGCCCCCGGCGCTGGCAACAAATACTTCGACCTACGCGTGCTCGCTATGGGCCAGCACGTGACGATCCCCGATTTCCAAAAGGCCAAAAAAGTACAAGAAGCCATCGCTGTCCTAAAAGGCGTGGAACCGCCCGAACGAGGAAAACTGCCAACGGTCAAGTTTGATCCCGACAGCAACTGGCTCTTTGGCACCGATTTTGGGGTGTTGCGCTTGGGCGAAACGAATGAGTATTTCCTTACCCTGCAAATCATTTTTAATGATCCGGCACTCTATGCCCTGCGGATTGCGCTAGATGGGAAGCCTGCTAAGATATTTGCGGGCTTGGATTTCCAAATCATGTACCGACAGGTGAGTGATACGGTGGGGGTATACCAAACAGAGATTACCCTGCCCGATCTGATGCGTCGCCTGACCATTGGCGCCTATACCATCACCTTGCCGGTATTTAGCATTGCAGTGTACACCAATGGCGATTTTCTAATAGACCTTGGCTTCCCCTACAACCAAGATTTTAGTCGCTCTTTCTCGGTAGAAGCGATCATTCCTCCGGGTATTCCGGTATTGGGCTCTGCTGGTTTTTACTTTGGTAAATTGTCTAGCGCCTCCACGAATCGGGTGCCTGTGATTACCAATGGCTCGTTTAATCCAGTCATTGTCTTTGGTTTTGGTGCGGAAGTGGGTTTTGGGAAAACCTTCAATGCAGGGATTCTGAGTGCAGGCATCAAACTTACTGTTTTTGGAATCTTGGAGGGCGTCATCGCCAAATTTAATGCCTACAGTGCTACTGCTGTTAGTACGGGAGGCAGTGCAGAGTTATCAGGTGAATACTACTTCTGGTTGCAAGGTACTTTTGGCATTATCGGTAAGATATATGGCTCGGTCGACTTTGGTATTATTAGTGCCGATGTAACGATCGAAATTAAAATCATGGCTCAAATCACCTTTGAGTCCTACGAAGATATTGTGCTTTCGGTGATTGCTAGTGTGAAGGCAAAAGCCAGTGTAAAAATCAATCTGGGGCTGTTTAAAATCAAGATTAGCTTTAGCTTCTCGCTTCGCGTTAAGCAGTCCTTCACTTTCGAAGTGGGTGGTACGCCGCCCTGGCAAATCGATAAAGCCGCCACCGCAGCACGGGGTAATAGTGTACTGGCAAGAGCTACCCGCAGCCGAGTGACCGAGCTACGCTCGCTGATCGAAGCGCCCACCCTCGTAGAAGCCACCACAGCAAGCCCATTTGACTTCTCCGTACCTCCCAACTTTGGTAACTTGGTCTCCTCTGCTAACGGCAAAGCTAAGCTTACGGGCTATATGACCTTGGTACCCACTGCTGCTGGTGACCTAGCCATCCAAGCTGCCAACGCAGCCAAGGCTACTAACCTAGATACGCTGACCTCTTTCTTAGGCCAGCAACAGCTTTGCTATGTAGCGACCATTTTCATGGATACCATCGCTAATAATGAAGAGGAGCGCCAAGCGAGTATTGATAAATCCCTACAAGATGGTACCGCAGATGCCCCTTTTGAAAAACTAGCCAAACAAGTGCTGCGCTGGATGGCCTCCGCTTTCCAGCCCAATGACCTAACACCAGAGCAAGTCGATGATTTAATTATCAGCGACCAAGACTTGCTCCATATCCTAGCTTATTTAGAGCATTTGGATGACAATCCGACCCCCATTCGCAGCAAAGCGATCGAAACCTTTATGGGGCGCCACTTCAATTTTGAAGTGCAGTCGCCTTTTGACCTAGGAGAGGGCACGGCCAATGGCGCCTACTATCCTATGCCTATCTCCATGCGCATCGAAGTATCCGAATACAATGGCTCGCGCCGCCTTAGCTACTCCTTTGCCGATTACAATGTGATTGATCGCGATTATATGGGTAAACTAAAGGCTCACTTCGATGCCCTTCGCGTGACGGTAGATGATGGCAGCACTGCCAATGAATTTGATGGAATCCAAACCAAGCGCCGCATTCCTAACGAGGAACTGCCGGAATCGGTAGCCAGCTATATCCGCTCCGACTACTACTTGTTGATCGCCAAACAAATGGTAAAAGCCTCCCGCGACGCCCTGCGCAATTTTAAATTCCATATCAATGGTACCGAAACAGTGGGCACTCTTTTGGATAGCACCAAGACCAACGGCCACGCTGTTGACCTCTACGACCTATTCGTACCCAATGCGGATCACCCGCTAAACGGAGGGAAAAGCCTGCGCATCGGCATGACTGTACAATACACCGCTAACTTCACCGAAACCTTTACGGGCATTGCCCAAAAGGATTTTGACCACCCCGTCTCCGCTGCTGAAATCGCTATTGCCAACAAGGACAACAGTCAAATCCTAATGGCCGGACGCACCATTACTTTTGGGGAGCAAGAGGGCTTTATCATTCGTGAACGCAGCACCATTCAGCAGCTAGCCGATCATTTTGGCGTAAGCCTCAATGAGCTATTTGTTGGCTCTGATCTATTGGTAAAAACGGGCTATTTCAAGCATAATGCGGAGCTGATTATTCCACTTACAGCCAGCTATACCATTGAATCGGGTACGACCTTTGAGTCCATCGCCCGCGATGTATTTGGTAATAATATTGACCCCTTTACCTTGGCAGTAACCAATCTGAATAGTGATATTCTTCAGCCTGGAACCGTCATTTCGGTAAACGATCGTACACATACGGTACAAGCACGGGAGGACTTAGAATTGGTGATGCGCAAACTCGGGGTGAGTAAGGAAGAATTGCTGAATCAGGGTAAGATCACCTCTCAGGTAGGTTTATTGCGGCCTTTCGGCCAAATGATCATCCCGCCTTTTGACTACCAAACGCAGGATGGGGATACGCTAGAAGGCATCAGCAAGCGGTTTGATGTGTCGATA
>JBCCRH010000062.1:0-18861 GCA_039208045.1 Bacteroidota bacterium | reverse complement strand
CACCTAAAGAAGAAGTACGTACTAAAATGTGCCGCAAGAAGCCCTCATTCGCTCGGGCATCGAAGAAAGGTAGCCGTTGCTGAATAGCAATTTCTCGTACTTTATTGCGAATAGCGTTGGATGGGTCTGGCTGTAGCCAGCACTTTTTGATGTCAATCACCTTATCAAAAGCGCCTTGTGGGTGGAAGCCTAGCACGTCGGCTTTATTCGAAACGTCGGACGTGATTTCTTCTCTGGTCAGCCAGCGCTTATTCGAAAAGGCAAACTCCATTTTATTGCGGTAAAACGTGGTGTCCAGTGCTGGCAAAATGGGCAAGACTTCCTCGATTTCCACTTTGCCAATGCGCTGCATGGCATTTCGCACGACAGTCTCCTTATGCTTTAATTGCGCCTCATAAGACAGGTGCTGCCACTTGCAGCCTCCACATTTACCAAAATGCTCACAAAATGGCTCGGTGCGATCTTCGGAATACGTAATAATTTTTTGAGGCGTACCGAGCAGAAAGCCTTTTTTCTTTTTGTATACCAGCACATCCACTACATCCCCTGGCGCCGCGTCGGTCACAAATACCACGCGCCCTTCTTCGTCGCGCCCAACACTTTTGCCCTTGTCCGCTATTCCCGTAAGAGTCAGTCCTTCTATAACAAATGGCTTTCTTCTTCTTCGCCCCATACCTTTATGTTCTACTTATCTAGTCAACACGATATAATCTCGAATCAACGTTTTTAAAAACTCCGTTTGTGATTGTTCTTTATCATCAATATCTAATAGTCCCGCTAGGTGCTCCGCCAGTTCCTTGATCGCTTGCCGATGGGCTTCATTGCGGTAACGCTGATGGCGGCCCAGCACGCTTTTGATTAACAGCATATCCTGCTCACTTAGTTGCGTCACCTCCAGGTATTTTGGTTCATAATCCTCAATCGAATTGATCTTTAAAATATCTTCCAGCCGAAATTGTTGCGTATTCTTCAAGCGGATCACCGCCGTGTTGGCCGTCAGATCCCCCAACCGCTGGTTTTTGGCAGACGAACTAATCAACATCGCTCCAATAATACCGAGGGAAAAAACACTATCAATAATGTGAAAAACGGCCCGCAGTAGGTAGTCAGTTAAGCCCGGTTCTTTTCCATCCAGCCGCACCACTTTTAGGCTCATCGCCTTCTTCCCCCACGATTGCCCATCCGCCAAAATCTCAGACAGCAGGTGATAAAATAGAAATAGCAGCAAGGGCGAGAGAGCATACACGATGTACAAACTCATACTACTTCCATCCGTCACGGCACCCGCAAACAGCTGTAGGGCACCCAAAATAACCACAAAGTACAGCACAACGATGATGACTGCATCGATCAGATAGGCCAGTATGCGATCGCGCAGGCTGGCGAGCTCATACTCTATCGTGACATGCTGAGTGGTTGTAATATCAATTTTGGTGGCCATCCACAGTGGTTATTGTTTAATTGCCCCACAAAGAACGGGAGAAAAAGTGGTTTTTTCTATGGCTGGGTAGTGCATCTCTTCGTGGGATTGGTAGCGTGTGGAAAAAAACTTAAATTGAGGCTCTTAGAGCTAAGCGGATTGCAAATCCGCTTGGCACGGGCTAAGCTTTATTTTTACAGCTCAGCACGCGCCCAGTGGATTTGCAATCCACGAGAATATAAAAGTTAATACATCGACCAACAAAACCACTGAATGAAAAGCATTGACGGCAAAAGCTTGGAAAACGCTTACCGACTATTTGAATCTGGGGATATTGACACAATGGAAGTGGGAACGACCAAGGGACTGCAAGCCATTCATCAATACTTGTTTGGTGGCTTGTACGACTTTGCGGGTCACATCCGAACGTTAAATATTACGAAAGGGAATTTCCGGTTTGCCAATGCCCTTTATCTCAAGGAAGCCTTGGAGAAGATTGAGCAACTGCCCGAGCGCACCTTTGAGGAAATCATCGTAAAGTATGTAGAAATGAATATTGCTCATCCTTTCCTGGAAGGCAATGGCCGAGCGATGCGTATCTGGCTGGATATGATTCTGAAGAAGCAACTTAAAAAGGTGGTAAACTGGCAGTTCGTGGACAAGACCCTTTACTTGCAAGCGATGGAACGAAGCCCAGTGAACACCTTAGAAATTAGAGTGCTATTTTCTGAAAACTTGACTGAAGAAGTGAATAATCGAGAAGTGATTTTTAAAGGTATCGAACAGTCCTACTATTACGAAGGCTACGAAAAGGGGGACGAGCAATGAAAGAAACCAACTTCATCAAACAAAATAAAGACAAGTGGAAGGAGTTTGAGCAGGTGCTGGACGGCCGCTACAGCTCCCCTGAGAAAATGCACGACCTCTTTGTGCAAATCACGGATGACCTGTCTTATTCTCGTACGTACTATCCCAACCGCTCGGTGCGAGTGTACCTCAATAGCTTGGCGCAGCGTATCTTTTTTCGGATTTACAGCAATCGGAAGTCGCGGGCAAAGCGGCTCCTCTCCTTTTGGAGCGATGACCTGCCCAGGCTCATGCACGAATCGCGGCACTCGTTTCTGTTAGCTTTTGTCGTGTTTGTGCTTTCTTTCTTGATTGGCATGCTGTCTAGTGCGATGGATACAGCGTTTGCTACGCTCATTCTAGGGGAAGATTATGTGGCCGAGACCCTCCGAAATATTGATAATGATGACCCTATGGCCATCTACAAAGGGAGAGGACGGTTTGATATGTTTTTGGGTATTACGATCAATAATCTTTGGGTGGCTTTTTTGACTTTTGTGCTGGGTGTCACCTATATTGGCTCCATAGGTATACTGATTCGCAATGGCATCATGGTGGGCGTTTTTCAGTACTTTTTTATTGCAAGGGGCCTATTTTGGGAGTCTTTTCTTACTATCTGGATACATGGCACTTTAGAAATATCAGCCATTATCATTGCAGGGGGAGCGGGGCTAACGATGGGAAGCGGGCTGATCTTTCCGGGCACTTACCGCCGTATGCAAGCCTTCCAACAATCTGCCCGTAGAGGCTTAAAAATTATGATTGGTATTGCGCCCATTATCATTTTGGCAGGCTTTTTTGAGGGCTTTTTGACGCGCAATACCAATACGCCGAACCTTGTCCGAGGATTATTTATTTTCGCTTGCCTTACTTTTGTTATTGCCTACTTTATCGTTTATCCTTGGATAAAATCGAAAATAGGTTTTGGCCAAGCGCGTAGCTTGAACAGGGTACCTCCCGATAGCCCGGATGCCATCAATTTTCAGGCGACCAAAAACAGCGGGAGCCTCTTTGCTGATATTTTTTCGCTTTTGCGAAAATACCTAGGCGCTATCGTGCTGATTTGCTTGGCTTGTACTGCACTTTTCGCGACAGGCGTGTTCCTACTTTCACCGGTTGAGCCTGCTGGTTTGTTTGTCTTCCCTGAAGACTTTTTTGCTAGTTTTGAAAATGCAGGGCAGTATTTCTACTCCGAAGCTACTTGGTGGGTATCTATATTCAGTTGCCTTATGCTGTCTTTCCTCGTTTTTGGTGTTCAGCGACTAGTGCGCAAAGAAGCAGCTTTGGAGGTAAGCAGTTCGCGTCAGCAGGTGATGCTGTGGCTTAAAGTGCTCTTTGGCTGTGCCCTGCTACTCCTCGTTTTTCTGACGGTTGTCTTGAATCCTCTTGGTATCGTCTCCGCTGTTAGCTCGTTTTGGTACATCAGTGCACTCATCATATTGGTGCTGCCCGTATTTTTGCTCTGGCTATTTTTGCTCCAGCAACCCCAACGATCTGTTTTTGTTGGTTTGAAATTGGCCTTTCGGCTATTGCAGCAACGGTTTAGCCAAGCCTTTTCGCTGATGCTGATTCTATTCTTTCTCTCCTTTTTATTTATTTCTATTTCGGATACCGTCTTTTTGTGGTTCTTCCTGGATATGGTCAGTTGGGTGGTACACCTAGAAGAACCTGCGTTGAGTCAGTTTAGCAGTATTGTCCTGACGGTGGTGGCTGTTTTTGTGCTTAATATGGTGCTTACGCTTTTCATTTTAGGCGGAAGTTTATTGTATTTTAGCCTGCTCGAAATTTTTCAGGCGCAAGCCTTACGGCAAAAAATCCAGGAAGTGGGGATCAGAAAAACAATTCGTGGTATTCAAAAAGAAGCTAGTGTATGATGGAGCGGTTGGCACAATATGTGGTTCTATTGTTCCTGTCCTTCTTTTGCTTGTCAGCAAATGGATATGGGCAGAGCGAGCAGACGCAGCAGGTGGACGAAGTGGAAAGCCGCAGCTTTGATCGCGAGCACTGGCAAGCCACCATCAAAGATATTGACTACTCTGGCGAGCAGTTGGATGAACAGAAAAAGAAGAAAAAATCGGACGCCGAAAAAGGCCGTGGTGGCACCCTGCCCCCAGAATCATCAGGCCCCAGCTCTTACATCAGTTCGCCCCTCGCAGGTACTATCTTAAAAGTATTAGTCATCTGTGGATTAGTAGTCGTGGTGTTCTTCATCTTACGCAGTTTCCTCGGACTTGGCCTGCCTTTTAACCGAAAGGTGAAATCCAAAGTGGCTGATATCGACCTAGATGCCTTGGAGGACAACTTGCACGAGTCAGACTTTGAGCGCTTCATCCAGCAAGCTTTGGCCCAGAAAGATTTTGCATTAGCCGTACGGCTGTACTACCTCCACCTGCTCAAAGGGCTATCAGAGCGTTCCCTAATCAAATGGAAGAAAGAAAAAACCAATCGCGACTACCTCTTAGAATTGGGCAATAGCCCACTGGCAGATAGCTTTAGTCAAATCACCCTGATCTTTGATCGGGTGCGTTATGGAGGCGATCACTTGCAGGAAGCAGACTACCACCGCATTGCACCGCAATTTGCGGCTTTTGACCAACAAATCGCTACTCGCCCACGATGAAGCGAAAACAATACATATACATCATACTGACCTTGTTGGCTGCCTGCACCATCTTAGCCTACCTATTTTGGCCCACCAAAAAGCGCTTCGACTGGCGAGAATCGTATCATTACGAAAGTAAAGAGCCGTACGGCACCTTTGTAGTAAAAGAACTGTTGCAGAACTACTTCCCCGACCAGTCCTTCCGCCTCCTTCAAGATAGCATCTACGGAGCACTACCCACTAGCACGGATACCCTAAGTAATTTCGTATTTATCGGGCAAGCGATGCTACTGGATAGTACCGACCTCAATGCGCTCCTACAATTTGTGGCCGATGGCAACCGCGCCTTTATTGCGAGCAAAACGCTACCCAATGAGCTGGCAAATCAATTTGACTACGGCGTATGTGATTACTACTGGGATGATTACTGGGGCTATCAAGATACCATGGTTCAGTTGACATTTGCGCAAGCTGACCTCAACCAGGACTCGGCCTACCAGTTCCAGTACTTATGGCGCAATAAGGCGTCTTCGTACGAATGGCATTACATGGATCCCGAATTCTTTTGCGACAGCTATCACGCCGCTGTTCCCTTAGCCTACTACACGCTCGATAGCATCGTGCATTTTGCCCAAATTAACTATGGCGAAGGCTCCTTCTTCTTGCACACCATCCCATTGGCATTTACCAATGTCCAGTTGTTGGAAGATCAGGGTATCGCCTATGCCGATGGCGTATTTTCGCATCTGCACGAAGGCCCCATTTATTGGGATGCCTACAGTCACGTGAGTGAGCGCTTGGGGCGTTCTAGGAACGATACCAACTATGGCAATCGAAAATTATCTGGTGATAGCCCGCTGAGCTATATTCTGAGTCAGCCCGCCCTCGCCTGGGCCTGGTACCTCTTGCTGGCTATGGCCGCGCTCTACCTGCTATTTCGCGCCAAGCGGAAACAGGCCATCGTCCCTGTGCTCGCTCCAAATACCAACACTTCTTTGGAGTTCCTCTCGACCATTGGGCGGCTTTATTTTATACAAAATAACCATCGGCAGCTCATACTTCAGCAGATGCGCCTCCTGCTGGCTTTTATTCGCGAGCGCTACCATTTGCATACCAAGGCATTGGATACCACTTTCGTGGAAAAACTGGCGACCAAGTCCGAAATTGAGCAAGCACATCTGAGCAAGCTGCTGCTGATGTATCAAAATATCAAACAATCGAACTTTGTATCCGACCAAACCTTTATTGATTTTCATCAATTGGTCGATCATTTTTATAAAAATTGTAAATAACTATGGCACTAGAAGATACGAATGAAAATAGGCCTAACGAAGAAGTGCAGGAGCCCCAAGACGAACTGAACCAGTGGAGTAGACCCCGATTAGACCTTCTCAGAATCAAAGTGGCGGTAGATCGGGTAAAAGAAGAGCTACAAAAGGTGATTATCGGCCAGGAAGCCTTTATAGATTTGCTCTTGGCAGCCTTGCTCGCAGAGGGGCATGTGTTGGTAGAAGGCGTGCCTGGCATCGCCAAAACGCTGACAGCCAAGCTGATGGCTAAAACCATCGAAGCAGACTTCTCGCGCATCCAGTTTACCCCCGACCTCATGCCTAGCGACGTCATAGGAACGACCGTATACAACCTCAAAACTTCTGAGTTTACATTCAATAAGGGGCCTATTTTTTCCAACTTCATTCTGATTGATGAGATTAACCGCGCTCCCGCTAAGACGCAAGCGGCGCTCTTTGAGGTGATGGAAGAGTACCAAGTAACGGTGGATGGAACCACTCATATTATGGAGTGTCCCTTCTTTGTGATGGCCACCCAAAATCCCATCGAGCAAGAAGGTACCTACAAGCTCCCAGAGGCACAGCTGGATCGCTTTTTGATGAAAATCACCCTCGACTACCCTTCGCTAGAAGACGAACAACGCATCTTACGCCGTTTCCGCAAGGACTTTAAAATCGATAAAAACCAAGAGATCAAGACGGTGCTGGCCGTAAGCGATTTGAAGGCGTGTAGAGCCTTGGTCGAGCAGGTGCATATTGAAGACAGTTTATTGGATTACATTGCCGCTATTATTCACAATACTCGCAATAATGGCGACTTGTACCTCGGTGCTTCGCCCCGGGCTTCGCTTGCCATTTTGAAATCGGCTAAGGCCGTAGCCGCCATGGCAGGCCGAGATTTTGTGACGCCCGAAGATATTCGCTACGTCACCTATCCTGTGCTCAACCACCGGATCATTCTGATGCCGGAGCGCGAGATGGAGGGGCTGGATGCTAGGGATGTGATTAATGCCATTGTTCAAAAAATTGAAGTTCCTCGATAATGCTCAGAGCCTTATACCTTTCTAATACTTTCTTTTGGATACTCGGTGGGCTGGTGGTGCTTTTTGTACTCAGCTTTGCCGTTCCGCTGCTGTTGCCTTTTGTGCAGGGGCTGTTGTTTTTGACGATGCTGGGCACTATTGCAGACGCTTATTTTTTGTTTAGCACAAAAAAGCCGATTGACGGGGAACGGCTGTTGCCCAAGCTTTTTTCATTGGCGGATGAAAATAGGGTGAAGCTGCGGCTAAAAAGTGAAGTCACGCAGTGGCTCCATCTAAGTGTAATTGATGAGTTACCTGTACAGTTCCAGATTCGGGATTTTGAACGGCAGTTTTCGCTGGAAGCAGGCGAGGAGAAAACGATAGTTTACCCCCTGAAGCCGAAAGAAAGGGGCGAATTTCACTTTGGTGCTATCAATGTATATATCAGCTCTCGGCTGGGCTTGGTGCAGCGGCGGCTAATTCTTGAGCAAGCTCAGATGATTCCAGTCTATCCGTCCATCATTCAGATGAAAGACTACGAACTCAAAGCCTTTGCCCGCACCACTACGCAGCGCGGTATCAAGAAGATTCGCCGCATTGGCCACAGCTACGAATTTGAGCAAATCAAGAACTACGTGCGCGGCGACGACTACCGCAGTATCAACTGGAAGGCGAGCAGCCGCCGGGGTGCGCTGATGGTTAACCAATATGAAGACGAAAGGGCCCAGCAAATCTATTGCCTCATCGATAAGAGTCGGGCGATGCGCATGCCTTTTGATGGGCTGAGTCTGATGGATTATGCGATCAATTCGACGCTGGTGATCTCTAATATCGCGTTGCGCAAATACGACCGCGCCGGCCTCATCACCTTTTCCGACAAAATCGGAACGAGCTTGAAAGCCGATAGCAAACCTACGCAGATCAATACCATCTTACGAGCACTATACAATGAGCAAGAACGTCCGCTAGAGGCGAACTTTGAGTTGCTGTATTTTGCGGCCCGCAAAATTATTACAGGGCGCAGCTTGCTGCTGCTATTTACCAACTTTGAGAGCATGTACGCGCTAGAGCGCGTGCTCCCTATTTTGCGGCGCATCAATCGCTTTCACCTCTTGGTGGTGGTCTTTTTTGAAAATACCGAAGTACGCCAGTTTGTAGGGCGCGATGTGCATACGATGGAGGATATTTATCAGCAAACCGTTGCGCGGCAGTTTCTGCACGAGAAGCAGCAGATGGTGCAAAAGTTGCAACAGTTTGGTATCCAGGCGGTGCTGACGGCACCCGAGGATTTATCGGTGAATACAATTAATAAATATTTGGAGCTGAAGTCGCGAGGATTGATTTAAAAAAATGGATTATGCCGCCGCTCGTGCCCAATCGTCGTACTCGGCCCATGCCCGCTATATACTGTTACCTTATCATCCAACACCATCAATTGCGTCTGTATCGACTCGATCAGCGTCTTATGATTGCCCCCTGGCAAATCTGTCCGGCCGATACTTTCGTAAAATAGTACATCGCCAGCGATGACAAAGGCATCCGCTTCGCAATAGAAGGAAATGCTGGCAGGGGAGTGCCCGGGCGTGAATAAGGTTTGCAACGTGGTATTTCCGAATTGTATGGTTTCGCCCACTTCGATAAATCGACTAGGCTCTGGCAGGTCTTCTTTAATCGGCACACCAAACATATAGCTCTGCTGCGGCACCGCTTTTAGGAGAGGCAGCTCCTCTCGGTGGATTTCTAGGCCCAAACTGTAGGTGTCCGCTACAAAGCTATTCCCAAATACATGATCGATATGACAGTGGGTATTAATCAGTCGTACGGGTGTTAGGCCCAAGGCTGCTATTTTATTTTGTAGCTGCTGCTTTTCCTGATCGGTGTAACAGCCAGGATCAAAAATGATGCATTCTTTTGTATCGTCGTAGACAATGTAGGTATTTTCCTGGAAGGGATTGAAGGTCAGACTTGCAACATGTGCCATGATTTTCCGTTTTATGTGTGGTAAATGTAAGGCAAAAACATTAACTTGAATAACACGACTTCATTTTGTCGGGACTTCACCAAATTTCCCGCAAAACTAAGAGGACTCCCACGATTTGTAAACCAATCCATTACCAAAACTGTCTTTTTGATAAAGCGCCCCGTATGCAAAGATTCCTTTACCTTCTCCTACTGATGAGTGTGGCAACCGCTGTGGTTGGGCAAGGCACTCAGACTACCTTTGGCAAAAACCGCGTACAGTACCACCGCAATTTTGATGAGTGGATGCAGTACGAAAGCGACAATTTTATCACTTTTTGGTACGGCGATGGCCGCCGCGTGGCAGAGTCTGTAGTGCAGCTTGCTGAGTATGACTTCGATCATATTCAAAGCATCCTAGAGCATCGCATCAATGATAAGATCGAAATCCTGGTTTATGTCGATATAACGGATGTGAAGCAAAGTAATATCGGCGCAGAAGAGACTTTCAATAATATCGGGGGACAAACTAAGATTGTAGGGAATAAAGTATTCGTCTATTTTAATGGGGATCACAATAATTTGCGGAAGCAAGTGCGAGAAGGAATTGCGGAAGTGTACCTCACCTCTATGCTATTTGGTTCCAACCTACAGGAAATCGTTCAGAACGCGGTGATGCTCAACTTGCCCGATTGGTTTAAGCAAGGGTTAGTGGCTTATATCGGCGAAGAGTGGAATAGCGATCTGGATAATCAGCTTAAAGATGCGATCCTCGATGAGGAATATGAGGGCTTTGAAACCTTAGCGGAGCAGCAACCAAAGCTGGTGGGGCATGCACTTTGGTATTTTATTAGTGAAAATTACGGCTCCTCCACGGTGTCTAACTTGCTTTATCTCACTCGTATTAACAGAAGCATCGAGAGTGGTTTCTTGTACGTGCTCGGTAGCCCTTATAATGTGGTGATCAACGGCTGGGAAAACTACTTTAAGGAACGCTACAAACTAGAAACCGGCGCCAGTCAAAAGCCAGAGAAGCGCACTATCAAAATTAGGAATAAGCACAATCTCCCCATTAGCCAGCTGAAGGTGAGCCCTGATGGCAAAAAGATCATTTATGTGACCAATGAAATTGGGAAGACTAGAGTGTACCTGCAAGATCTCCGTACCGGCGATCGCAAGACCATCCTAAAGAATGGCTTCCGCAATGCCTTCCAAGCTACGGACTACAACTACCCAATGGTAGCTTGGAATACCAACAACAGCGAAATCGGCATCATCTACGAACGTCGGGATGTTATCAAGATGAAGACCTACGATGTCTTCACCGAAGAAAGCGAAACCATTGATTTGCCCTCAGAGTTTCAGCGGGTCAACAGTATGGAATATGTCAATCCGGTTTCTTTAGTGGTTTCAGGCACCGTTCGGGGCTATTCGGACATCTTCCTTTACTTTACCAATACGCGGCAGACCCAGCGCATCACCAATGACTTTTATGACGATTTAGATGCCACTTTCGTGAAAATGGGCGAGCAGCAAGGTATTTTATTTGCTTCTAATCGTCAGGATTCGCTGTTGCGTACAGAGAAACTGGATACCATCCTGCCAGTAAATACGTTCGATCTGTTTTTCTATGACATGGGTACGCGCTCCAAAGAGCTCGTCCGAATCACCAATACGCCTTTGGCCAACGAGCGCCAGCCCGTAGCGGTAGATAGCACTTACTTTTCTTTTTTGTCGGATGAGAGTGGTATTTACAATCGCCAGATGGGCTATTTGGAAGAATATATCCATCATTATGAGCAATTGATCTTATTGGAAGATGGTACCGAAATCATTTTGCATGCGGATTCGTCTCTGGCGAGCTTGGACACCACACTGATTGATACCATCCAAATCCGTCCAGTGGTAAAGCAGCGATCAATTAATCATTCTAACTCCAATTATAATCGAAACATCATAGAGCAGCATACGTCGCCCAAAACGGGCCGTCTAGTAGAGCTGGTCTATCGGAATGGTAGCTACCAAGCCTTCACACGCATGCTTAATCCAACGGCTGTGGTTCGCCCAATAGTGACTAGATACCAGGCGGGTAAAATTGCCTACCAGCGATCTATTCAACAAACCCTGGTGCCTTCTTCATCCAATTTCTCTCCTCCCACTGTGCCCCCTCCGCCACCACCGGCGACAGAAAATACGGTACTGAAAGAAGTAGAGGAGCAGACGGTCAAAGAAATAGAATTGCCTGCGGAGAAGCAGGATACCGGAAAAGTAGATATAGATAATTACTTTTTCCAAAGTGAATTCGATGATGAAGAAGAGGAAATACCTGTGACTATTATCGAAAAAGAGAAAATTGAGGAGCAGCAACCCGTGGTCATTAGTACAGAAATCCCCGTATTTGATCCCGATGCGCTGTCGGTAACGCCGGAAAAGAAGGTGCATAAGTTTCGTCCAGGCCGTATCACGCCTTATCGACTAAAGTTTAGGACAGATTATGTTACCACCCAGCTGGACAATAGTCTATTGTTTGAAGGGCGCGAAAGTTATCTGGGCAATCCCGATGGCTTTGGCTATCCACCTCCTGGTATTTTGCTCAAGGCAAACTTTAAAGACCTATTTGAAGATTATGAAATTGAAGGCGGTATACGTTTACCAACCACCTTCAATGGTGCCGAATACTTCTTAGTCTTTAATGATAAGAAGCATCGCTTAGATAAAACCTACGCGCTCTATCGGCGCAACCAGCGCTTCTCCGAGCCTGCTGACCCTGTGGTTCCAGGCCGTAGCGAAACCAATATTTTGCTCGGCCAGTTTGGGCTGCGCTACCCGCTCGATATTTTTAGAAGCTTACGCTTAACGACTACGCTACGCCGCGATCGCGCTATGTTTTTAGCCACCGAGCGTAATCCCCTGGAGCGCCCTGTAATTAGAGAGCAGCGCATTGGGGTAAAGCTAGAGTATGTATTTGATAACACACTAGATGTTGCCCTAAATATCAAAAACGGTACTCGCTACAAAGTGTATGTAGAGTTTCTAAAGCGCTTTGAACTTAACCTGATTGACGAGGTGAGCTTTGATTTTGGAGGCCGCAATACGGGTATTATTGGCTTTGATTTTCGCCATTATCAGCGCTTGCTTAAGCATTCTATTATTGCAGTGCGGGCGGCAGGTGCAGCTTCTTTTGGATCAGAGCAAATGCTTTTCTTCTTGGGTGGGGTAGACAATCAGGTGTTGCCGCAGCCAGGGCTCAACCAGGATATTCCAATTCCACAAAATGGAAGCTTTGCCTTTCAAACCATCGCGACCAACCTACGCGGTTTCGAGCAGAATATCCGAAACGGAAGCTCCTACGCCTTGATTAATACCGAGCTGCGGATGCCAATTTTCAAGTACTTCTCAAAAAATATCAAGTCTAATTTCTTGCGCAACTTCCAGTTGGTAGGCTTTTTTGATATTGGTACCGCTTGGGAGGGCTTTTCACCTTATGATGATGATAATCCGCTGAACACCTCTTTCTTCCAAAATGGACCGAATGTGGAGGTGAAAGTGAACTTCTTCCGTGACCCGCTCGTGGCAGGTTATGGTGCGGGCGTGCGCTCGATGCTTTTCGGGTACTTTATCCGTGTTGATTATGCTTGGGGTATTGAAACGCGACAAGTACAAGACCCCGTCTGGCATTTATCTATTGGAACGGACTTCTAGAAACGAAAGTGGAGGCAGGGGCTTATTCGTCTGTAGCGCCTGCCTTCATTTTTTCTGCATTCTCCGCTACTTGAAGCGCCTCAATAATTGGCTCCAAGGCACCATCCATTACATTCTGCAAGGAGTGATTCTTGGAATCCCCTTCTAGCCGGTGATCTGTTACACGATTCTGAGGGTAGTTATAGGTTCTTACCTTATCCGAGCGGTCTCCTGAACCTACCAATGATTTTCGTTGCTTGGCCATTTTGCTGAAGTGCTCTGCCTTGCGCATTTCGCTAATCTTAGCGGCCAAGCGCTGCATGGCAATTTCGCGGTTCTTGATCTGTGAGCGGCCATCTTGGCTTTCTGATACTACGCCTGTCGGCAAATGCGTGATGCGCACCGCAGATTCGGTCTTGTTAACGTGCTGCCCACCAGCTCCTGAAGAGCGGTACGTATCGATTTTTAGGTCAGCCTTATTAATGTCAACATCTTGTAGCTCTAGCTTCGGGATTACCGCTACGGTAGCAGCTGAAGTGTGTACCCGCCCTTGCGACTCCGTCTTGGGTACCCGCTGAACGCGGTGAGCACCGGACTCAAACTTAAGTTTTCCAAACACCTCCTCTCCTTCGATTTCCAGCACCAGCTTATTGTATCCACCCTGCGTTCCTTCGTTGATATCAAGCACTTCTGACTTCCAGCCCTGCGCCTCAAAATAGCGCGTATACATTTTGTATAAATCACCTGCAAAAATGCTGGCCTCATCTCCGCCCGTCCCTGAGCGAATTTCAAAGATAACATCCTTGGTATCTTCGGGATCCTTAGGTATCAGCAGTACCTTTATTGCCTCTTCAATGGCTTCTTGCTGTGGCAAAAGTTCTTCCAACTCTGCCTGTGCCATCTCACGCATATCAGGATCGTCTTCCTGTTGCATTTCGCGCGCCGTCTCGATATTACCGAGTATCTCCTTGTAGTTATTGAATGCCTCTACTACTGGCTTCAGATCTTTGTATTCCTTACTAACTTTCTTGTACCTGGACATATCCGAAATGACGGATGGATCGGCGAGTTGTTCCTCCAAATAAAAGTATCTATCCTGTATTGCTTCTAATTTATCAACCATGCAAAGTGCTTTCTGCAAAATTAGTACTTCTAGAGAAAGGAAGTAATTCCTGTTGGTAAATTTTTAAGTTCTTACCTTTAAGCTCCATTTATGAGCACATCACCAAACATATTACTTTTAGAAACGGCTACTGATATTTGCTCGGTAGGCATTAGCCAGCAAGGCAAGCTACTGAGCGAAGTAACAGCTGATGCGCCCTTTGTACATGGAGAGCAACTTACGCTACAAATACAAGAATGCTGCGAAGCAGCAAAGTTAACACTTACGGACCTAGATGCGATTGCGCTGAGCGCAGGCCCGGGCTCTTACACCGCCCTCCGCATTGGTACAGCAACAGCAAAAGGCATCTGCTATGCGCTTCAAAAGCCACTCCTTGCAGTGGATACCCTGCATGCTATCGCGCTAGCTACCATTGCTACACACCCGCAGCCTAATGCCATATATATTCCTATGATTGATGCACGTCGGATGGAAGTATACACTGCTTATTATGACGGAGATGGTTCGACCATAGAGCCGGTACATGCAGCCATCATCAATGAGGAGAGCTTTAATGAGCTGCTACAAACAGGTAAATCACTCCTCCTTTCAGGAAATGGAGCGGAGAAGTGCCAAAGCATTTTGCCACAGCAGGATATATTTTACGAAAGTATACGGTGCGCCGCCCGCAACCTGATCCCTATTGCCATGCAAAAATGGGAGCAACAACACTTTGAATCGCTAGCTTATTTTGAGCCTACCTACCTCAAGCCACCCAATATTACGACGCCTAAAAAGCGGCTGTAATAAACGCTGATAATGCTGTTAGTAAACAATTAAAACATTCTTATATATTTTTATTATGCAAATATTTCTTATATTTGTAGTAAGTAAATAAAGGAATTTCAAAGGATTTACATCTTAAAATTTTCCTTAATAATATTTTTGGTATAGTATTTGGGGTACACAAAGAAAAAATTCACTAATCAGAGAAAAGCACATCAAAAAATGAGAAAGCAAAAAAATGAATCCGTTACTTTGAAAAAAGGTAACGAAGACATTCAGCTTGACTATGCCGAGCTTCGAAAGGCAGTGTTGGTGTTGCGGGCCGTCAACCACAAATTAAGGCAGCGCATTATCGACTTGCTCGAAGAAAACGGCAGCATGACCGTTACCGATATATATATCAAACTGCGTTTAGAACAATCCGTAGCCTCTCAACACCTCGCTATCTTAAGAAGAGCAGGAGTCGTGATTACGGAGCGCCAAGGAAAGTTTATTAACTATTCGCTCGACAAAGATCGTTTGGCACATATTTCTAGACTGGTAGAAGAATTGGTAATCTGATCGTATTATCACTTTATCACATACGTGATTCTTGTCATCAGAAAATGCTGTAAATCAAGGTGGTTTACAGCATTTTTTATTTCTGCACTTTGAAAAAATGAAAAAAAAACCCATATTTGCTATACATATTTAATATTTTTTCAATTTTTTACTATGAGAAAAACTAGGGTAAACATTAACCAAGAGAAGCTGCATGAGTCAGCTGAAATTCTTCGAGCATTAGCTCATCCACTACGCATGAAGATCATGGAGTTCATCGACCAAAATGATCTGATTAACGTGAACAAAATTTACAACACGTTGAATTTGGAACAATCGATTACCTCGCAGCACCTTCGCATTTTGCGACTGGCTGGACTGGTAGACACACGTAGAGAAGGGAAATTTATCTACTACAGCATCAACTACGATCGAGTAAATAATACCGTTACTGCAATAAATGGGTTCTTGGAAGAAAACTAGGAGCTCTCATTCTGACAAAAAAAGGCAAAATTCGAAACGAGTTTTGCCTTTTTTTGTTTGGTACACACTGTATATTAGTAACAGTCAAACAATAACTTCTCGATTTATGGCTGGCTCTTTTGCTCCAATACTGCGTTGAAAAGCCTCGCCGATGCTAAGGCATCGCCTGCGTTTTTCGCCTTGTCTTAGAGCAAAATCCCCTTGCCAAAATGCGGAACTTATTCTTTGGCTGTTACCTAGCTAAAAATTTCACACTGTGCTTATCGTCCAAGATAAATTAATTAGCCTTGATGTTGTAGAGGAGCAGTTTATGTGCAATCTCACCGCCTGCAAAGGAGCGTGCTGTTGGGAAGGTGACTATGGTGCGCCACTCGAAGATGAAGAGCTGCACACGCTACAGCGGATTTATGAGCAAGTAAAACCGTTCATTTCACCAGCAGGCATCCAAGCAGTAGAGGAGCAGGGCACGGCTGTTTTCACTAAAGAGGCAGACGTATTTAGCACCCCGCTTATCAACAACGGCCCTTGCGCTTACATGACTTACGATCGCACCGGTACTGCTCAGTGTGGTATCGAGCAAGCTTACAATGCTGGAAAAATTGACTTTAGAAAACCGATCTCCTGCCACCTCTACCCTATACGGGTAAAGGCCGATAAGCAGACCGACTTTGAAGCGCTCAATTATGACCGCTGGGATATTTGTAGCGCCGCTTGTGAGAAAGGCAAGCAGGAACAAATGCCTGTTTTTCGTTTTGCGAAAGCAGCAATTATACGCAAGTATGGAGAAGACTTCTATGAAGAACTAGAAGCCGCGGCGGAACATTTAAAAGCCTAAACCTTTTGTAATAGCTCTCCGGCCTGCTCCAACACTTCCTCGGTCTTTGCAAAACATAGGCGAATCACCCGCTCATCCCTACCATTGGCATAAAAAGCAGAAACGGGTATAGCTGCAACGCCGTAGTCTGTGGTCATCTGCTTGGCAAAATCTACATCTGAGGCTTCGCTAATTTCGCTGTAATCGAATAAGCAGAAATACGTTCCTTCGCAGGCTAGTGGCCGAAAGCGAGAACCCTCCATCGCCTCTAGCAAGAAATCACGCTTTTGCTGGTAGAAATCACTAAGTCCCATATACGAAGCAGGCTCTTCCAAAAAGTCCGCCAAGGCATGCTGGATGGGCGTCATAATGGAAAAAACATTGAACTGATGCACCTTCCTAAACTCTTTCATCAAAAAAGCAGGGGCTAAGCAATAGCCAATGCGCCAGCCCGTATTGTGGAAAGTTTTTCCAAAAGAAAAACTCACAAAGCTCCGCTCCCATAAATCAGGATAACGCAGCACACTCTGATGCTCCCGACCATCATAGATGAGATGCTCGTATACTTCATCACTGAGAATCAAAATATTGGTAGCTCGTACCAACTTACGCAAGGCCTCCATGTCCTGCGCCGAAAAGGTCTTGCCTGTCGGGTTTTGCGGAGTATTGATGATAATCATTCGAGTCTTTTCCGAGACTAGCCCCGCCATTTTCTCCCAATCCACCCGATAGTCGGGAGCGGCTAGCTCGTAGCAAATTACCTTGCCCCCAGCCAGCTCGATTGCTGGTTGATAAGAATCATAAGCTGGCTCAATAATGATCACCTCATCCCCCGGATGCACCACCGCAGTGATCGCGGTGAAAATGGCCTCCGTTGCTCCGACCGTGATCGTTATCTCCTGCTCTGGATGTACTTTTGCGCCGTATAGCTTTTCTACTTTCTGTACAATGCGCTCGCGCAACAGCTGTACGCCAATCATCGGTGCGTATTGATTATAGCCCTTTTGCATATAGGCATTCGTCAGCTCTAGCAAGCGATGGTCAGAGGAATAGTTGGGGAAGCCCTGCGATAGATTGATAGCCTCGTGTTTGCGCGCCAAAGCGGACATCACAGAGAAGATCGTCGTGCCTACGGTGGGCAACTTGGATTGAAGCTCCATTAAGACTGGTATTTGGCGTATACTCCATCTATGGCTTTCGCCAAGGCATGGTCTTTTTCAGTAACAATATCCCCAGCATCGTGAGTATTGAGGTGGATAGTCACCGTATTCCACACATTGCTCCAGTTGGGGTGGTGGTTTTGCTTTTCGGCATGAAAAGCCACTTCTGTCATAAAGCCAAAAGCCTCCATAAAATCCTTGAAGGTAAAGACAGCTTTAAGTTTGTTATCTTCTTCTTTCCACATATTCTATTGGTTTTAGAAAAGGTCTTCTTCGTCTTTGTATACTGCATCAATATTTTTGAATCGCCAGTTGTACTGATCTAGCTCGCTGAGTGCAGCTGTCAATAAATCGATACAATTGCGAATATCCTCTTTGTGGGCTAGCTCAATGGTTTGGTGGATATGGCGTAGTGGGATGGAAATTGCCCCTGAAATTGCCCCTTTCTTACCATAGCGCTGCACCCCTGCCGTATCCGTTCCGCCCGCTGGCAATATTTCTGGTTGCCACTTGATATTGTGCTTATTGGCCAACTGCTTTAAGTAGTCTACCATCCGGTAATCACTAATCACAGAGCCATCCAAGATTTTAATCGCCGCTCCCTTACCAAGTCGCGTCACCATTTCATGTGGCATCGCTCCCGGCACATCAAATGCAATTGTCACATCTAAGCCAAAGCCAAAGTCGGGATTCACCTGGTGCGCGGCAGAAATAGCTCCTCTTAGGCCTACTTCTTCTTGCACCGTAAATACCCCGTAAATATCATACGGTACTTCCACCTCTTTCAGCGCCTTTAGCGCCTCTATCAGAATATACACCGATACCCGATTATCAATCGACTTACTATTTACACAGTCCCCCATCTCAATCAATTCCCGCTCCCGTGTAATAGGGTCGCCCACCGAAACATACTTTTCGACCTCTTCTTTGGTCATCCCCAGATCGATAAAATAATCGACGATAGGGACTTGCTTGGTACGCTCCTCCGGTTTCATAATGTGGATGGGTTTGGAGCCCATCACCCCTACCAAATCTTTTTTGCCATGTACAATCACACGTTGAGCCGTAAGGGTCTTGGGATCGAAGCCACCAAGGGTGTGAAAACGCACAAACCCATCATCGTCAATGTGGGTAGCAATAAAGCTGATCTCATCCAT
>JBCCRH010000061.1:0-19357 GCA_039208045.1 Bacteroidota bacterium | reverse complement strand
TCAGCATCATACGTAAATATCCATTGGTTTTGCGATCGACTCGACCGGCCTTTCATTTGCATGCCAATATCCTCATGTGCCATTGCTAATTCTTTTGCTGCTGCTGCTGGTTTCAGAAGTACTAATACCTGTCCTGCAACATAGTCTGGCTCAGATTCTGACTCAGTAGAAATTGGTGGGTCGGCTTGATTGGGAGTTGGTTTGGACAAATGGCAGGCGGCTAAACTCAGCATTATTACCATTGGGATAATAAGGGCTCTCATACTAATTTGATGCTTTGACGAATAATACCCAAAAGTAGGCATTTCGCACGCTAACTTATTTGAAATCTTCGTAAATGTCTGCACGCGGTACTTTTTGGGGCAGCGCCCCAAAATGCCCCAACTTCCGCTCTGCCATACGCCTTCCGGCCATCGCACGCTCCAATAGACTGCAATCATCCAGCCAAGCAGTCAAATACCCTGACCAGAAGGCATCGCCTGCGCCTGTTGTATCTTTCACTTCTACTTGGCGCGCTTCTAAGAAGTGGGCTTCTTGCTCTGTTGCCACATAGCACCCTTCACTTCCTAAGGTTAGGCATACCTCTTTTGCCCCCAGGCTGAGTAAGAAAGCTGCTGCTTCACTGGGCTCTTTCAAAGGAGACTCGTACAGTCGTTCCCAGTCTACCTCACTCATTTTTACCAAAGCTCCATAGCCACAGTAGGATTTTACCACTTCTTGTGCTCGTTTTCGGTCAGGCCAAATTTTCTGCGCATAGTTGGCATCAATACTCAACTGTACACCCAATTGACTAGCTCGTTGGGCAGCATTTATAATAGTATGTTGGGCAGGTGCTAGGCTTAAGCCAAAACAAGTCGTGTGGAAAAGGCGAGTTTGCTTAAGCAGCGTATCTGGCAACTGCGTAGCTAAAATTTGCGCATCAGCACCTCGGTAAGCCTCAAATTTAGAGACCTCCTTGGAGCGCGTCACCAAGATCAGGGTAGTTGGCTGATGCGCGCGTCCCATATAAGAGCAATCCACACCCAATGACTCCACTTCAGCAATGAGATAATTGCCAAGCTCGTCCTCCCCTACCGTACTGACTAGCACTGCGTTGTTACCTAATCGGGCCATATTCATGCACATATTAGCAGGGCTTCCGCCAAATAAGCGTTTAAAATTGGAGGCTTCTTCTAGGCGTTCCGCAAAATCCGTGCTTATAAAATCAATTAAGAGTTCGCCAACGGATACGATGTCAACGGTTTTGGGCATTTTATCTTCCATAATCTAAGTGGTGGTATTTGAAGCAACTAAAACTTATTGTAATTTTAACACGAAGAAAAATGATAGCCTCTTGCCTTTAGCAAACTTTGAGGCTGTTTTTCTGTAATCAAAATAGGGATTTTCCACTACTAAACAATAGTAAACTATTATCAATGAACATTTTATCTGCCCTGAACCGTGCAAAAGCTATCGAACAACTTTCTAATACTACCTATGACTTGCTAGTCATTGGAGGAGGCATTACCGGTGCAGGAATTGCACTCGATGCTGCTTCGAGAGGGTTAAAAGTGGCACTCATTGAGAAAAGAGATTTTGCATCGGGCACCAGCAGTAAATCTACTAAGCTAATCCATGGTGGGCTGCGCTATTTGAAGCAGCTAGAAGTACAGCTGGTTCGTGAAGTAGGTAAGGAACGAGCAACTGTTCATCGCTTGGCACCGCACTTGGTTAAATCAGAAAAGATGCTTTTACCTCTAGTGAAAGGAGGCACTTACGGTGGCTTTGCTACCTCTATTGGCCTTTGGGTATATGATCTGCTAGCAGGGGTAACGGGTGATGACAAGCGCCGAATGCTCGACAAGAAAAAGACGCAGCAAAAAGAACCCCTCTTGCGAGATGATATTCTCACTGGCAGTGGCTATTATGCGGAATATCGTACAGATGATGCACGGCTGACCATTGAAAACATAAAGACGGCAGCAGATTATGGCGCTGTGAGCCTCAACTATATTAAGGCTGTAGATTTCAATTATGAAAAAGGTAAAATAAGAAGCGTTCAGTGCGAAGATATACTAGAAGGTACCACCTTTACTATTGATACGCAGTACGTAATTAGTGCCGCTGGGCCTTGGGTAGATAACTTACGCAAAAAGGATGGCTCGCTCAGTGGCAAGCGTTTATTCCTCTCCAAAGGTGTACATATCGTTGTACCTCACGATCGATTACCGGTAAAGCAATCGGTCTATTTTGATGTGTCAGATGGGCGGATGCTATTTGCTATTCCAAGGCAGCGCGTTACCTATATCGGTACCACAGATACCCCTTATAAAGGAGATATCAATAATATTCCCGTATACCTAGAAGATGTAGATTACCTGCTAGAAGGAGTCAATGCAATGTTTCCAGAAGCTAAATTGACGCGCGAAGATGTGGAGTCGAGCTGGGCTGGACTTCGTCCACTCATCCATGAAGAAGGAAAATCAGCTTCGGAAATGTCTCGCAAAGACGAAATTTTTGAGGCGGAATCTGGGCTGCTCTCCATAGCAGGCGGAAAGCTTACTGGCTATCGTAAAATGGCGGAGCGTATTGTTGATCGAGTCGTAAAACGCTATGAATCGCAGAGCGATGTAGATCTAAAAGATTGCTTTACGCAAAAAATACCATTAAGTGGAGGCCCTTTTGCTGGCGCAAAAGAAGTAGAAGCCTATACCAAAACAGTGGCAGATCGACTGTCTACCTTTGAATTGGAGCAACGCCTAGCCAATTATTTAGTGCATAATTATGGCAAACAAACTGATGCAATCCTCGATGTGCTATCAAGAAATAGCTGGTCAGGGCCAATCGGATTGATTAAAGCAGAATTATTATTTGGTATTGAGCACGAGTTAGTTATCCAGCCCATGGACTTTTTGAATCGCCGCTCAGGCCGTTTGTACTTTGATTTGCCCAGCATCTTGCCCGCACTAGATGAGGTACTTTCCGTATTTAAGCAGTACTTTGGTTGGTCAGAACAAGAGGTGCGCGCAGAGAAAAATAAGATCGAGCACATTTTACACGAGCATGCGCATTTTGTATCCGAATCACTAGCACAAACTGCATCCTAATGGAAAACAACGAACAGACACCCGAACAGCCTATTTCTAACGAATTTGCACTAGGCACCAATCGCTTTCCTGATGTCTATTTTGAAAAATCACCCGATCAGGTCAAGACGATTACGCAGGATGGCGATAGTGTAGTTTTTACTTCTGCCAACGGCATGCGGATGAAAGCGCAGTTGGTTAGTGATAAAATTATTCGGTTTCGCTATACCTACAGTGGTGTGTTTGAGCGTGATTTTTCCTATGTCCTCGCAGAAAATGCAGATTTTAAGCTAAGTGCAAAAGAATTGGTACAACAGCGTTCTGAGAACGTACTGAGTACAACAGACTTGCAAGTATACATTAGCAATACGGACCTTCGACTCAAAATTTACACTGAGGATGGGCAACTCATCAGTGAAGATGCGAAGCCTTTCTACCAGTATTCGACTATCTTGAAGGGGACTACCTCCATCCAACTCACCAAGAAAGCACCAAAAGGAGAGCTATTCTATGGCCTTGGAGATAAGTCTGGTGCCTTGAATCTCAGAGGGCAAAAGCTACAAAACTGGAATACAGATGCCTTTGGCTTCAGTGCTGAATCTGATCCCTTATATCGCTCCATCCCATTCTATTATGGTCTGATTGATGGCATTGCTTATGGCATCTTTTTCCACAACACCCATCGCTCCTACTTTGATTTTGATAGCGAACGAATTCAAGAGTTGACCTTTGGAGCGACCAATGGAGAATTAGATTATTTCTTTATTTACGGACCTACCCTATTAGAAGTAGCACAGCAATATATGCAGCTGACGGGGGTACCCGAATTACCCCCCTTATGGGCCTTAGGTTATCACCAATGCCGGTGGAGCTACTATCCGGAGTCGCGCGTACGCGAATTGGCGGCTGATTTCCGCAAGCATCAAATTCCTTGCGATGCTATCTACTTGGATATTGATTATATGGATGGCTATCGTTGCTTCACTTGGGATAGTGAGCTGTTTCCACAACCCACCAAACTAATCGACGATCTGGCCGCAGAGGGCTTTCAGACCATCGTGATGATCGATCCAGGGATCAAAGTTGATCCTGAATACCATGTTTATAAAGAAGGCACAGAGAAAGATATGTTTTGCCGCCGCTTTTCGGGGGAAATGATGATAGGGCCAGTGTGGCCAGCAGCTTGTGTTTTCCCAGACTACACCAAGCCTGAAGTGCGCGAATGGTGGAAAGGCCTATACTATGATCTATATGTAGAAAATGGAGTGAGTGGTTTTTGGAATGATATGAACGAGCCCGCCGTTTTCAAGGTCAATCATATGACCTTTCCTAATGAAGTTCGGCACGATATGGATGGCGAGCAAGGTGACCATGCGCGGGCGCACAATATTTACGGCATGCAGATGTCGCGGGCTACGTATGAAGGGCTCAAAGTCCAAAAGCCTAATAAGCGCCCCTTTTTGCTCACCAGAGCGACTTTTAGTGGTGGACAACGATACGCGGCCATCTGGACGGGTGACAACTTTGCAACTTGGGAGCATTTGCGTTTAGCGAATATTCAGTGCCAGCGTTTGAGTATCAGTGGCTTCTCTTTCGTAGGAACAGATATTGGTGGCTTTGCTGGTGATCCTACTGGTGAGTTACTTGTACGATGGTTACAGCTCGGTATTTTTCACCCGCTCTTCCGAGTACATAGTATGGGAAGTAATGTGGATGGCGCTTCAGAGGTAGATGCTGATACCGTTCGCATGACCGAACTATTTGATCGAAGAGATCAAGAGCCTTGGTCGTTCGGCGAAGAGAATACCGCATTAGCACGCAAAGCCATCGAATTTCGCTACCAGCTACTCCCCTATTTATACACCGCCTTTTGGCGAATGATTCAGTTTGGCCATCCCGTCATCAAAAGCCTCGCTTTTTATGATCAGACAGACCCTAGAATGCACGAGCGCGAACAGGAATTTATCTTCGGCGAAGACCTACTAGTAGTGCCTATTTTGCGTGAAAACTGTAAAGAACAAGCCCTGTATTTACCGAAGGGGGAATGGTACGATTACTATGCCGGAACCAAGCACTCTGGAGGTGACCTGGTACTAGCCCAGGTAACACCTGATAAAGTGCCGCTTTACGCAAAAGCAGGAAGCATTATCCCATTATATCCCATACAGCAATATGTGGGAGAAAAAGCGATAGAAACGGTTGATTTGAACTGCTTCGTGGGTAATGGAACAAGTCATATCTACCAAGATGCAGGCGAAGGTTATCAGTATTTGAAAGAAGCATATAGCCTACGAACGCTCACCTCAGCACTTCATCGAGGTACTTACACTATCCATCAAACCGAGGAAGGCCAGTTTAAAGGTAGCCTGAAAAACTTCAAGCTATCTATCATTGGTCTGGGTGCCTTGCCGAGTCAATTAAACGTGGATGGAAAAATCATCAATTACACGGTGGAGGATAAGCAGATCAAACTGACCGTTCCTGCTGACTTTAAGGAATTAAATATTCAGTTCAATTAGAACCCTGCACGTGCAGTTCGGGGAATTAAATATTCAGTTCAATTAGCAACCCTGCACGTGCCGTTCGGATTTGCAATCCGAACTTTTGCTTTGCTAGAATATTCAATTTGCTTTGCTCCTTTAATACTGTAATTCCTTCAACCTATTAAGCTTTGTGTCTCAAAAGATAATCCACACTCAACTTCCCACCTCCCATAAAAAAGAAACAAGCGAACAGTAAAAGAAGATAAAACGGCTCACTCATAATACTTCCTTCTAGCATAATGAAATTAACCACAAACATAGTAGCAATCAGAGGAATGGCACTAAGTCTGGTGAAAAGGCCAACCAAAAGGAAAGCGCCACCTATTAATTCCGATAGTTTCCCAACATAGGCCATAAATCCAGGGAAAGGCATCCCTACTTTCGTTAACCATTCAGTATAACCGCCCATTTGCTCTGCACTTAGCATCTCGGTTCCAAAGGAGATAATAATACCTCCTATTAAAATCCTTATCACATCTAGCCCCACGTGAAGATTAGCATTAGGCTGTAATAATTTTTTGATCATAGCAATTTTTTTTAGTTTTCCTAAAACTAGGATCAATGGCGCCGGATGTCTAAATGGAGCTTGTAAAAAGGAACTAAAATGAATGTAAAAAATAGATTTACAATTGATAGAATGTTGAAAATGAGTTTATTATGCTTTTTATGTATGCTGCTCTTGGCACTAGCTCAATCAAGGGCGCTGCCCGATCAACAGCTCAGCAAAAAGCGAGCGCACTTGGCAGTTCGGGCTATTGGCGATGAACTGCTAACGGCTGCCCATGATTTTGATACACCAGTACAAGCGGTGCAAGAAATCGATGAGCATACCTTACGCTTGAGCTTTAAGAATCCCATTCCGATTAATCCCGATTCATTGGGATTGCTCGCTTTGAAACACATTCATTCGGAGGTTGCGCCAAGGGCTATTGTTAACGTACTTGAGGTAGCATCAGGAAAAGTTGTCTATGGCTTTGAGATCAACCATTCAGACCAAAAGACAATCCCTTGCTTGGGGAGGAATTTACCTGCATCAGCATACTATATTGACATTAGCTTTTATAAGCACCAACCTACACTGTTGGGCCTAAATGCTGTTACTATCGGCATGATAGGTTTTGTGTTAGTTGCTTTTGCTTTACTTGGTATTTTTCTGTTCAAGAAGCGCTCACAGAATCCTACACATCATACGATCCTCCAAGTAAAAGGTATCAAGCTTGACCTCGATACCAATCAAATTGTTACTAGTGACAAAAGGATTAAGCTAACCAATAAGGAAACTCAGATTATTGGTATTCTCTTCAAAAACGAAGGGCAGCTAGTATCCAGGGCATATCTGACCCAAGAGGTCTGGCTAAAGCAAGGCGTAGTAACCAGCAGAAGCCTAGATATGTATATTTCTAGATTGCGGAAAAAGCTAAAAGAGGTATCTAATGCCGAAATAGTGAACCAGCATGGCAAAGGATATATTCTGAAAGTATAGCCAACGATTTCTAGTTGCGCTTTTCCCAATCCAATTCTTTGAGATAGCTAGCTAGGAATTTCTCAAAGTCCAATAATAAAGCAGGTGCATCATGGTTGTTGGTAATCTTATGCGATTTGCCATCCCAATCAATAGTAGTGACAGTATTTGGAATATCTTTAATCATTTCGCCCTTGTAGGGGTAGGTCGGAGAGAGATTAAAATACTGACATTTCTCCAGCTCTTGTTCCAATCGCTTGTAAAAAGAGGGATCTATCTTAGCGGTGTACACTCCTTCCAGCTTTTCTACAAAACGCGTGGCTTTTAGAACGGCTGTCCGATTATCAAAAAAGGAAAGCTTATAGACTGGGCACTGACCAAAGCAGGGTGTTTTCTGGATACGAGCGACTAGCTCCGCTTCTTCCATTGTAATCGGAGCTTCTTCCACTACTTGCACCATCGTATCCACAATAGGCTGAGGGACATCCACCACTTTAGCTGATTGCTCCTGTACTTGCATTTTGGGAGAACATCCCCAAATACAGATCAGTACCATGCTTATCATTCCTAAGGTTAACTTTTCAGCCATCTTACTTTTTCTTTTTCTTCTTCTTTTGTGCATCGCGTTGTGCTTGGATTTTTCGCTGTTCCTCCAGAGCATCTTGTAAGCGTTTTTGGAAACCCGATTTCTTTTTGGGTTTATTCTTGTTGGCCTGTAGCTCTTGCTTGATCTTATCTTGATCGATAATATAATTCTTAGTAATCAGTGTTTGACCAATATTGAAGGTGTTACTGAATAGCAAGTAACAAGTCAGTCCTGATGCAAAGCTATTGAAGAACCCTAGAAACATCACCGGCATGATATACTGCATGTATTTCATTGCAGGATTTGCAGAGAAATCCATATGGCGAGTGTTATAGAAGGTATAAATAAGCGTGGTCACCGCCCAAAGTATGGTGAATAAGCTCAAATGTGCGCCAAAGCCAAGGGGTAATTCAAAGGGTAAACGGGCAATCACATCATAAGAGGATAAATCCGTGGCCCACAAGAAGCTCGCTTGACGAAATTCAATAGCTGCTGGGAAGAAGCGATAAAGCGCAAACCAAATCGGCATTTGTAAGAGCATCGGAAAACAACCACCTAATGGATTTACTCCAAATTCTCGGTATAGCTTCATGGTCGCCATCTGCTGCTCTTGCTGATTTTCTTTGTGCTGACTCTTCATAGCCTCAATCTCAGGCTTCAGTGCCGCCATCTTAGACTGCGAGTAGAGCATCCGGTAGGTTAGTGGATAGAGCGCTAATTTTACCAAAACAGTCAGCACCAAAATCACAATTCCCTTACTGCTAATAAACATCGACAGGAAGCTAAACAAAGGACGGATAACCCAGCGGTTCACCGTTCCAAAAATGCTCCATCCAAAAGGAATGATATATTCTAAGTCTTCCGAAACTTCTTGAAGCCGCTCAAACTCATTAGGCCCCACATAAAATTGCATCTCAAAGCGCTCACTTGCACTGTGTGTGATGGGGATAAATAAGTCGGTACGCAACTGCTTCAAATCTGGGGAGTCTTCCTCAACAGTCTTCGTTTCTAAAAAGGTTTTGGTGAAAGCTTCCTCCGCAATAATCGTACTATTAAAAAACTGATTAGAATGCGAAACCCACTTAATCGGCTTATTTTCAACATCTTCAGTGTCATCAGAGGTACAGGAGCAGTGGTCATATTCTCCATCTGCTGGCTTGTAGTAAATACTCGAATAATTGCGTTCGTACTGCGTATTAATCTCTAGTTTATCTAGCCAATTTACCCATTGCAGTTGGATCGTCTCTACATTCTTAGCAATAACATTATTCAGGCCTTCCAGCTTGATATCGTAGTCAATAACGTAGGTACTATCTTCAATGGTGTAGCTTTGCTCAAAATACCGCCCTTCTCCTGCATCCGCTCTAAAAGTCATCGTATTAGCGGCAGTAGCCTGAGCCGTAAAGTACAGCTCGCTAGTACGCACACCACCACTTGGCAAAGTGGCAATAGGCAAAAAGTAGTCAAACTTATTTTTATCGTCCTCCAAAAGGTATAATGGCACCTTGGTTTGGTTACCCTCTTCATCCTCCAGTACTTTGAAGTGGTTTTTCAACTCCACCTGTGTAATCCGCCCCCCTTTAGAAGAAAAAGTGACTTTCATTAAATCATTTTCCACTATCGATTCGGTGTCTTCTCCTACTGCCGCTGGCGCAAATGGGCCAAATTCGCTTGCAATTTTAGAATTGCGGATCGAATCATTCGCGATAGTGCTTATAGCCGATGTGGCGGTATTTTCCTCGGCTGCAATAGAAGGGGCATCAGCCTCTAGCTGCGCTAAAGAATCTGCTGTACGCTGCGCGAGCTGAATAGAATCTTGAAGGCGCTGTTGCTCTGCCTGCTGCTCCGCCGATGGCGCCATAAATTGCTGCCAAGCGATAAAAATCAAAAATATTAGTGTGAACCCAATTACGGTATTCCTATCCATCAATTCTATTTTTGTAAATAAAGTCGTGCCTTCTGCGAAAGCACCGCAAAGGTACAATTTCCTTTACGCAAAAAATAACCCACATGGATGATTCTTCAGGCATGGTAGACCAAGCACTGGAAACAGCCTATCGAGCAACCAATTACATCGTATTTTCGCCAGCTTTTACCATCCATATTGATGCTTTCCATCATGCCTTGGATGCATGGCTATCACAATATGAGTATACAAGGTGGTGTTTTATTACAGCTGCCAATCCAAAATCTCAACTATTAGCTGCTGCTGCAAATCTTCAAAGAAACGAGCAGTTAAAAGAAAGGTTGAATCAATTGGGCTATTCTTATTTTCACGGGCAAGGATGCAGTATAGAAGGAAACTGGCCTTGCGAGCCTAGCTTCTGGGTTCCAGGCATTCCGAAAGCGGCAGCCATTGCGCTAGCCATCGCTTTCGGACAACATGCTATTGTGTATGGGGCTTTCGCCCAAAAAGCGAAGCTAATCTGGACTACACCATCGCAGATCTCTCCCTAAACTTCAACATCCCTGGATAGACCTGTAGTGCTGCTTCTAGGCAGTCCATTGCCTTGTGCAAATCTTCACTATTGAGCACAAATGCTAGGCGTACTTCATCTTGTCCTAGCCCTGGGGTCGCATAGAAACCACTACCAGGAGAAAGCATCAGGGTAGCGCCATGATGATCAAAATCCACCAAGAGCCACTTGCAAAAATCTTCTGCATCTGCAATAGGGAATTTGGCGAAGCAATAAAATGCTCCTCCTGGCTTATAGCTCACTACTCCTGGCATTGCCTGTAGACGTTGGTAGATGGTTTGGCGGCGGCGGTCATATTCTGCCTTTACCTCATCCAGGTAGTTCGTGTTATCAGTGAGTGCCGCTTCCGCTAAAATTTGCGCCAAGCCCGGAGGACTCAATCGAAGCTTCGCATAACGCGTGATTGCGCGGAGTACATCTTTATTACGAGTTACTAAGGTGCCAATTCTTGCCCCACACGCACTATAGCGCTTAGAAATCGAATCCACCACAATCACATGCTCTTCCAGGCCATTTAGGCTTAAAGCCGAAAAAAAGCGCTGGTCATCAAAGCAAAACTCGCGATACACCTCATCCACAAACAAAAAGAGATCGTACTTTTTAACGATTATCGCCAAAGCTTCTAAGGTAGCTCGATCATAGAAGCAACCCGTCGGGTTGTTGGGATTCGTGATAAAAATACCTCTTGTCTTTGGCCCAATCGCTTCTTCAAAGCGTTCAATGGCCGGTAGCGCAAAGCCGTCCTCAATGTAGCAAGTGATAGGCTTGATGCTAATATTTCCGATCTGAGCAAAGCCATTGTAATTGGCATAAAAAGGCTCTGGAATAATAATTTCGTCACCTGCATCCATGCAAGCTAGCATAGCTAGTTGAATAGCCTCGGACCCACCAGTGGTAACAATAATCTGATCAGTATCCAATTCAATATCGTAGGTGCGGTAGTAGGCGGCAAATTTTTGTCGTAATGTAGCCAAGCCTACGGCAGGCGTGTAGGCCAAAATAGGAAGGGCTGCCTGCTGAACATGCTGAAGTGCATTAGGCGGCGTTAGAATATCGGGCTGGCCAATATTCAGGTGGTAGATGTGCTTGCCTCTTGCTTTCGCCTGATCTGCAAAAGGGATGAGTTTTCGAAAAGGTGACATGGGCACCTCTTGGCCGCGCTTAGAAATGCTTGGCATGAGCGTTAATTTAAATGATAAAAAAATCCCTAACCACATTCATCTGCAATGAAAATGAGGTTAGGGAAACCGATCGGCAAATATAGCTCAATCCTTACTACTATAACAACAAAATGACGGAATTAGAGACTAGAAATATCTATTGGAGCCAAACTTTGGAATACCGAATCGGGAATTTCATCATATACCGCAATATCGGTAAGGCTTCCTCGACCTCGGTTGCCCGATAATAGAATATTACCATGCTGCTCATAATCGGCCCAGGGCGTACTGAAACGCGCCTCCTTATCAGCAGCCGTTGAAAAGAAGTCCCATTGGCTCACCAGATTAGTGGCGGGATCAATATAAACCAAGTATTTGTTTTCAGGAGTTTTGCCTACTTCCCGAAACGTCAGTTCCAGCACCTCTGCATCCTTCCCCCCCATCATCGTGTCTTGGCCGACGTATTTGAGCGCCACACCCGAATCCTTGAGCTTAAAAGGCATCACTAGCCAATAGGCATCATTAATCCAAATGCTTTTGGCTCGATCCAGGTACTTCGCAACAGAGTCGGGTTCGCTGAGTGCTACTCCTTCCTGTAAGACTTTCCCAGTATCATCCTTGATGTTGATCTGATAGATCGTGGTACTATCATCCTTCATAGAAATACGCACCCTCCCCGTTTTTTTATCCCAGAGCAAATGACGGCGGTTAAAGAAAGTCCAGCCTATGTAGCGGGTGCGATCCCAGTTTTTTCGACCACCCATCGCGAGCATAACGCTATCCGCAATGGCCATAGCTTTTTCGTCGGACGCCTCCGCTAAAAAGCCATTGGCTGGAGGGTTAGCATCCGTAAGTGACTGATCGGTGGTAGTAGCTGGCGCCTGTTCATTTTGACAAGCTCCGAAGAATAGTAGGCAAAAGAAAAACAAGAAATTTCGCATGAATAGTTAGTTAGTTTCTGGTACTACAAACGATTGGGTGTCAGTCTGCTCTAAAGCTTGGAGGTGCTCCTTGATGGCACGCACAACAGCATCGGGCTGCTCTATGTGAATCGCTGCTCCACTTTCTGCCACCAGTACTTGGCGGCTATCGTCAGAGAGCATGAGCTGTTCCTTTTGTAAGTCTTGCCAAAGCTGGTAAGCCTCTTCCTGAAGCTGCTGATCTTGGATAAACGCAGTACGATGCGTCCCCGTACCCGACATAATAGTGAGCGGAATATCACCAAAGGTGGCATAAGTATTAGCCAGTTCTCGAAATGATTCCTGTGCCTTTCTCTCATAAAATATACCGGGTACGCTTCTAAAGAAGTTATCCCGATAAAACACATTATTGGGATCTTCTGCGTGCAGAAAATCATAGTGTGGACTTCTCTTATACCGACTTCTCAAAAAGCCGAAACCATTCTGAAACTCTGTCCACCAACGAGGCTCTCTCGATTTTTCAATGTAGTCACGGAGTCGACTTGACATTCTCTTTTCATACTCATGATGCTCTGGATCTAATAAAATAATGCTGGCAATATTATCTTCTTGTGATCGAATAAATGGGCGAAGAAAGCAACTAGCTAGGCCCTGGCCCACCAAGATGTAAGGCCTAGGAAAATCTCCTTGTTCCAGCAGCGCTTCCAGGTCTTTTGAAATGGCATCAGCCTCCAATGGGTCGCGATTAACTTTGCTGAAAAGCAGCCCAAAACGATCGTAGTTGAGCGTAGTAGTAGTAGCTGCGACCTTAGACTGTAGTTCCTTCCACGAAGCATGGTGTTCACCTATACCTGGAACAAATACAACGGTAGGGCCTCCTTCCCCCTCTTTGACTAGATGTAGAGGATGTCCATTGATCTCCACAAAAGTACCCTGCGGCCGGTCAGCTGATCGAACCAGATAACGTGCTGTTTGCTCGTATACAATACCTGACAAAAGCGTGAATGCTCCTAAAGCCAGTGCAATACGACCGCTAATAATTAACCATTGAGGTAACTGCATATTGTTGATTCTATTTTTGATTGATATAATTGTTATAGACATCACGAGCGTCCGTGCGATGTTTATTCCGATAATGCAAACTCTGTGATTGTAGCTGTTCTATCGGCACCCCCTGTTTTCTGTAAACTTGATAAGCAGTAAAGATAGCTTTACCGAGTGAATAGTTATCTAAACGCTTATAAGCGGCCTTGCTGGATTTAGGCAGCACTTCATACCAGGCGCGCTGAAAAATGTGATCCAGAATAACTCTTTGAAAACAATGATTTTCGCGAATTACCCATTGCTGTTCTATAGCAGCTTGTGGTAATAATTCGTTCGTCAGTTGGAGGTAGAGCATTTCTAAGGAGATGCGGTACTTTTTTAGCTCCTCAAAATGTAGCGGCTTTACCTGTACATAGTCCTCTGGAGAATACGCTGCGTAGAGTTTATCTGTAACTTGGTCAATATCCCAATGTTGGATTTCCCATTTTCTATGGCGGAGCAGCCGTGCTTCAGGTAGTATATAGCTTACGCTAAATAGCTGTGTGGATGCCTGGTAGGTGGCATGTACCAAATAGGAAGCAGTTTCTTTACTTTCTACAAATAAAGCCCCTTTATTAATTCGATGCTGTAAGTATGTATTCATAAAAAAATCCTCATTATCATAAGGATAATGAGGATTTTAATAAAAGGTTTACACTTCGACTACTACTTCCCTGGCTCTTTACCGCCATCCAAGAAGTCTTGGTACTCGGATAGTTCGCTCCACTTACCAGCAGCTGCTAGTTCAGCCTGCTTTGGCCAAGTATCTGGTACCGCTAGGCGGTAGCGCTCGCCGGCTTCTGCTAGAATTTCTTTCAAGCGATCAACAGGCGCTGCTGCCAGTTCGGCCCACGTGTTAATTCCACCTGCTTTTAGCAGTTGCTCAATCTTTGGCCCAATGCCTTCTACCACTTTTAAATCTTCAGGATTATTAGAAAATCCTAGAATTTTCATACCTAGCTTTTCAATTTTTGAAGGATTTTCAAAGTCTCCTTTATTGTCACGGCCAGCATCCAAGAATTTTTGATACTTCACTAGTTCATCCCATTCCCCATTAGCGGCTAGGCGTGCTTGCTCACTCCACGTTTTAGGGTTGTGAATACGATAGCGTGGCCCTGCATCATCAAGTACTTTCTGAATCGCATCTAAAGGTGCTGCACCAAGTAAAGCCCAGGTATTGAAACCAGCAGCTTTGAGCAAGCCTTCGATCTTGGGCCCAATGCCTTCAATCACTTGTAGATTATCTTCTTCGAAAATATTGCCATAGTTTAAGCTGGCTGCTACCATCCCTACATTTCCAACTTCTAGACCAGCATCAGCATCTGGCAAATCAGCCGCTAGCTTGAGATCGGTACCACTGCTCAACTCTTCAATTTTTGCCATCAAACCAAGGCGTTCGGTTTCAGCATTGCTGAGTTTTGCGCTCAGATCTTTCTTATCTAGTTCTCCCTTTTCAATATCGTACTTCAAACTGGCAATTTCTTTCTCCAAATCGATATTGCGAGCACTGAGGCGATTGCGCTCTTCCTCCAATTCTTCTGCACGGCGCTTATGGCCAGAGAGCCAGTTGCATACGAGACAGCCCAACAAAAAGGCGCCCAATGAGCCCAAAAGCCACCACCAGAAGCAAGTGGGCATACCCAAAAAGTCTAATAAAATTATATCAAAAGACATAGTCGTTGATTTTTTGTTTGTTGATGTTATTAATTGGTTTTGTTTGCGATGACTAGCACTTCACAGCGTCGGTTATCATGTCGGCCTTCCGCAGTGCTATTAGAAGCGATGGGTTGCGTTTCTCCCTTAGAATCAGTAGAGATTTGAGCAGCATCTACGCCCTTATCAACAAGAATTTGTTTGATACTTTCTGCACGACGTTGTCCCAAACGCATGTTTGCCTCCGGATCACCCACATTATCGGTATGTCCAGTGAGCATGACTCGTTCTTTTGTCTCTTTTACTCGTTCCGTAATCTTATCGAGATAGGCTTTCACTTCGGCTGTATACTCTTCTTCCGAAGAGGCGAAAGGATAACGGATAATAGTTGCTAAACCTTCTATTTCTTCTAGTGTCGCTACCTTGGCTTCTGCGTCTAGCCACCTGAAGTTCGCGGCATTGAAGTAGGAAGCTTTGAGACTATCTAGGTCGACTGCATTAGCCAATCGCGCTCTGAGCTTAATCCGCTCTTCCGGAACATCTCCGAAATGGGTATTCCAAATGGCATTTGCACGAGCAAGCCCCATATTTTCAAAACCTTCAGGCTTTTCTTCACCCTCGTAGTACAAACCAGTAATTTCGAGAATGTTATCATCCGTCATATCAGCTAAGACAGAGCCTTTTAAGTCAGCAAATTCATCAGTAGTATACAAGTTGAGTTCCGACCACTTAGAAGCTAAAGCATAGTTGTTTACCGCTGGTGCTGCTGCTGTGACAGTATCTGCTGCTAGCGCTGCTGCTTCCGTAGTAGTAGTGGGAGCGACTTCTTCTGTCAATCCCCTACCATCGTCAGCAAGATCACCACAACAATCCTGTAAGCAACCGAAATAAGCTACTAAGGCGTAAAGCAACCATACTACAAGCATGATGATTACTTTGGTTGTTCCAGTCATAAATCGTTTTGTTTGTTATATAATAAATAAGGAATGTAAGTTTTTGAAGGCCAAGCGATTGCTCTCGCTTAAATTTAGCTAATAATCCGCTAATCACCCATTTTAGAATAAACTTTCTTAACAATATGTTAAGGCTTTTTTCCTGCCGATCAATTTGCGAAGCCCAGCTGTACCATTAGTTGAGGGCTTTTCTGTATATTTGCGTGCTGTTTGCCAACCGTATAGTTTATGGACGGAACAAGCTTTTAGAAGTAACATTTAATTTTAGTAGATATGTTTCAAAGTTTAAGTGATCGGCTAGAAGGAGCGTTTAAGACGCTAAAGGGGGAAAACAAATTGACCGAAATCAATATTGCACAATCGGTCAAAGAGATTCGTAGAGCACTAGTGGCAGCCGATGTTAACTATAAGATAGCAAAAGAATTTACGGATAAGGTAAAAGATAAAGCACTAGGCTCTGAAAATGTGCTAAAGTCGGTAAAGCCTGGGGAGCTGATGATCAAGATCGTACTAGACGAGCTAGTCAGCTTGATGGGAGGAGAAGCAGCTGAAGCCAATTTTAAAGGGAAGCCTGCTGTTATCTTAGTAGCGGGATTGCAGGGGTCTGGTAAGACCACTTTTTCGGGTAAGCTGGCTAATTTTCTAAAGAAAAAGCATAAAAAGTCCCCCCTGCTAGTGGCTTGTGACGTGTACCGCCCTGCTGCGATTAATCAGCTGACGGTGCTTTCTGAGCAAATTGGAGTAGGCATCTACAAAGAGCCAGAAAATAAAAATCCAGTAGAGATTGCCCTCAAATCATTGCAGCATGCTCAGACGCATGGCCACGATGTAGTTATCGTGGATACGGCTGGTCGTTTGACCGTTGATGAGGCCATGATGGATGAAATATCTAACCTCAAAACCTCCCTTTTGCCCAATGAGACCCTATTTGTAGTGGACTCTATGACCGGGCAAGATGCCGTGAACACCGCAAAGGCCTTTAATGAAGTTATTGATTATGATGGCGTAGTGTTAACGAAGTTAGATGGAGATACGCGCGGTGGTGCGGCCCTATCGATAAAGTATACAGTTGGGAAACCCATCAAATTTGTCAGTACTGGCGAAAAGATGGACACCTTGGATGTCTTCTACCCCGATCGAATGGCGCGGCGAATTCTTGGTTTTGGGGATATTGTTTCCTTAGTAGAAAAGGCACAAGAGCAATTCGACGAGGCAGAAGCTAAGCGTCTAGAAGATAAAATTCGCAAGAATAAATTTGATTTCAACGACTTTTTGAGCCAGCTTGCTCAGATTCAAAAGATGGGGGACATTAAGTCACTTATCAACATGATTCCTGGTATGAGTAAGATGACCAAAGGACTAGATATCGATAATAGTGCCTTTAAAAAGGTAGAGGCGATCATCCTATCCATGACTCCAAAGGAAAGGGCAAATCCACAACTTCTCAATATGAGTCGTAAGAAGCGCATCGCGATCGGCTGTGGCCAATCGGTGCACGAGATTAATCGCTTTATCAAGCAGTTTGACCAGATGCGCAAGATGATGAACAAGATGAGTAAGACACAGGGCATGGGCGCTATGATGGGTGGTGGTGGTGCTCGGAAAAGGGGGTTTCGGAGAAGGTAGTCTCGGCTTCGCTCGACTTTCGGTTCGGCTTCGCTCGACTACCGTTCAGCGTGTTGTTTGACTTCCGGTTCGGCTTCGCTTAAAGATCATAATATGAGAATTTCGACTCGCTCTACCCTATCGCTTTTTTTGCTTGTTGCAGTCGGCCATTTTGGCTACAGCCAAAATAATATACCGGTTGATCCTGCGGTGGTACGAGGGACGCTGGACAATGGTATCCAGTACTATATACAGCAAAATGCGAAGCCTGAAGATCGCGCTGAATTGCGCTTAGTGGTGAATGCAGGATCGATGCAAGAAGATGAAGATCAGCTTGGGCTAGCCCATTTTGTGGAGCATATGGCTTTTAATGGTACTAGGAACTTTAAGAAAAATGAACTAGTCGACTATTTGGAGTCTGTAGGCACTCGCTTCGGCCCTGATCTGAATGCATATACGAGCTTTGACGAGACGGTGTATATGCTCCAAGCGCGCACCGATAGTATGGAGCTTTTGGAGAAAGGTTTGCTTATTCTGGAAGATTGGGCAGCAGGGCTGAATTTTTCGCCTGACGAAATTGACAAAGAACGGGGTGTAGTAGTATCTGAATGGCGTACGCGGCTCAGTCCCGATCAGCGGATGCAGCAGCAGTACTTTCCTGTGCTCTACCAGGGTTCCCGCTATGCTAAACGCCTACCCATTGGCGATCCGGCCATTATCGAAAATGCAGACTATGCTACCATTAAGCGTTTTTATGACGATTGGTATCGTACAGATTTGATGGCTGTGGTAGCAGTAGGCGATTTTGATGCGGCATGGATGGAAAATGAGATTAAATCTCGATTTGGAAAACTTACTCCTCCCACCCAAACCCGATCAAAAGAGAGTGCTGTAATTCCTCCTCATGAGGAGACCTTGGTGAGTATTTGCTCCGACAAAGAAGCACCATTTACGCAAGTACGGCTTATCTACAAGCTACCGCGCCAATCGGCAAACGATAAGCAGGGCTATCGGGCTAGTATTGCACGGCAACTATATAATAGGATGTTGAATGCCCGTTTGTATGAATTGCAACAATCCCCTGAGCCTCCTTTTACCTTCGCTTATTCGGGCTATGGAAGTGACTTGGGCAGTATTGATAACTATTATGCTTTTGCTTTTGTGGGTGAAGGTAAGGCATTAGAAGGACTAGAGGCAGTACTGACGGAAACCAGGCGCGTGCTGCTCCACGGATTTAACGAAAGTGAATTAGAACGAGAGAAGATGGACATGCTCCGTGCTGCTGAAGAAGCGATGAAGGAGCAAGATAAGACGAAGTCTGGCAATTTGGCCTCGCGCTATGTGTACAATTATTTGAAGGGCAATCCTATTCCAAGTGCTGAGCAGCGCTATGCCATGCTACAAGCGTTTTTACCGACGATTAAGGCAGACGAGATCAATCAATTCCCCAAGCAATGGATTTCGGATAAAAATAGGGTGCTCGTAGTGACTGCACCTGAAAAAGAAGAAGCGCCTCTGCCAACTGAAGCGGACGTATTGGCGCTGATGCAAAAAATTGATGGCAGTATGCCAGCTCCTTATGTGGATGAAGTAGTAGATGCTCCTTTGCTTGAAAACCTTCCAGCACCAGCTGCTATCACAGCAGAAGAGACCATGCCTGAGCTTGGCCTGACTCGGCTAGAGCTGGAGAATGGTGTAGAAGTGTACCTCAAACCGACAGATTTCAAGAACAACGAGATTTTGATGAGTGCCTTCAGCCCAGGAGGGCATTCCAATTATGCAGATGACGATTATCGCAATGCTTCTTTTGCTGCTTCTGTGATTGATGCTAGTGGAATTGGAGCCTTTTC
>JBCCRH010000060.1:0-19362 GCA_039208045.1 Bacteroidota bacterium | reverse complement strand
GTAAAGAAGGCTTTGCCCTGACAGAGGCAGCATTGTACTGGAAAGCCTACCTTCAAAAGCCCAAAATAGTGGCCTTCCAACAGTTACAATCCATCAAACGGGAGAAAGATTGGTTGTTGATCAATTGGGAGTTTTTTAGCGCCAATGCATCTATTAACGTCAAGCTATTGAAGCTGCTGAAAAAAATCAATGCTCATAGTCAGTAAGGTGAGTAGGAACTTTTCTACCAAAACGAAAAACAACCAGACTCAGTACTCCCCAACCTATTAGCACCAATAACCCACACAACAGCCATCCTCCACCTAAATAACTGGAAGTGATACAAGCTAGCAGACTCACTCCACCGACAGTAAGCGCATACGGTAGTTGGGTACGTACATGATCCATATGATTGCAGTCAGAAGCCAAGGAACTCAAAATTGTTGTATCCGAAATCGGAGAGCAGTGATCGCCAATAACAGAAGCGGACAATACCACAGCAATGACATGAAATAACAGTTCCAGAGCTATTCCCTCTTCTAATGATTGTGCCTGGCAAATCGTCCAGGTCATAGGGATAACGATAGGGTAGAGGATAGCCATGGTACTCCAACTAGAGCCAGTAGAAAAGGCAATGGAGACAGATAATATGAAGACAATCACCGGCATCGCATAAGGACTTAGCGTACCTTTCAAGCTTGCTGTTAAATAAGCAGCAGTGTGCAGCTCTTGAGTGGTCATAGCCAAGGCCCAGGCCAACGTCAAAATAAGCAAAGCGGGAAGCATTGCTTTAAACCCAGTTGTCATCGTGGTTATAGTATTAGAAAGACTCATAATGCGTTGACTTACAGTCATCACAACTGCCATAATTAAACCTGTTATGGAAGACCAAAGCAATGCGATATACGTATCCGCATTACCAATTAAGATACCAAGCTTGATTCCAAAGCTCAGCTCGTTTCCAGTAGATAACAGTCCTAATTGTTGCCAAGTATCCGTCCAGGTGGGCGCAAAATTGGCTAGGCCACTGGCCATCAGTTTTTGGTAGCTGTTGCTAAAGCCTGTATCAATCAGACCAAAAATGGTCATTAGAATGACCACTGCAACTGGAATAAAGGCATTGTACCAGCGCAGCGGGGCATTTTTTATTGGCGTAAAATCTTCTAAGTCATGGAGGGCACTATCTGAATGAGTTTGGGCTTTCACGTTCCCCGTTTGGCGAGCGCGGCATTCAGCGGTGTACATGCTACCATAGTCGCGCTTGGTGAGGATGAGCAATAGAATAAAAAAGAGGGTAAAGACTGGATAAAACGCATACTTTAAAGATTGGATAAAGATGGCGTAAGGCGTTAGATCATCACGAAATCCATCGAGCAGTTGAATGCCATCATCAATATAGCTTAATTCTGCTCCAATCCAGGTAGTGACAAAGGCAATTACCACGACAGGGGCAGCGGTACTATCAACAATGTACGCCAATTTTTCTCGCGAAATCCGAAAGCGATCCGTAACGGGGCGCATCGTATTGCCAACAATGAGTGTATTGGTATAGTCATCAAAGAAGATAGCAATCCCCAGCAGCCAAGTAATTAGCTGGGCACTGCGAGGGGAAGTAGCATATTGAGAAAGGCTTTTTACAATACCTGCCATGCCACCATTGCGCGAAATAATAGCGACCATGCCGCCGATGAGCAGCGAGAAGACGAAAATGGAAATATGGCTACCATCATTCAGCGCGTTCGTGATGTATTTTTCAGCAACCTGGAAAACGCTCAATAAAAAATAATACCAGGAATCTAGGCGCAGCCCACCGGCAATAAAGGCTCCTGACCAAACGCCCAAAAATAAAGCAACCACTACCTCTTTGAAGAGCAAGGCTAAGACAATAGCAATAAGAGGAGGAAGAATCGATAACCAGAGCGGTAGATATTGCACCCGCAACATACCGTCAGTACGCCTTGAAATATGATATAGTCTTTGATAGTCGTCTTTAGTTTGGATAAGGAATAGTTGACCTACAGTGGTAGTTGGTAGCTCTAAGAACGCTTTATTTTTAGCAAACTGCAACTGTTGCTTGTTGCCATTGATGAAAATGCTTGCTGTCCCATTTTCTAAAGCTGATGAGACGAACCATAGCTGCCCTTCATGGCTTTTTAGTTGGAAGCTGTAACGGCTAGATGTATCTGTCTGAAGCTTGTCATTTTGGGCTTTTAGGCTACAGGAGCAAGCACAAAGCAACATAAGCGACAATAAAAAAGGGCATTTCATACCTGCTTTTTTTAATTTTGGAATGCCTCCAACAGAGGAATCTTAGGTGACTTACTAATAATACACAGAAAAAATGATAGATACCTTGACGCGCCTGCTACCCCTACTCTGCTTTTTGATAAGCACCAATGGTTTCAGCCAGGTTCTAGATCGAAAAGAGGTGCCAATTAGTTTATCGACAACGCCCCTTCCCTTTCCTGGTGCAGGGGGCTTAAATACCCCTCAATTGTCGAATGTAGATTTTAATAATGATGGCGTAGAGGATCTCTATATCTTTGATCGAGTAGGTAATGCTCAGCTGGCTTTTATACGTACTGAGGAAGGTTGGTCTTTTGAGCCTTCTTACATCAAGAACTTTCCGCTCTTAGAAGAATGGGTACTACTGAGGGACTATAATAATGATGGCATCCAGGATATTTTTGCTTACGCCTTTGATGGGCCGGTGGGGGGCTTTATTGTATATACCGGATCGTATAATGCCCAGAATGAAATCGTATTTGAGCGATATGATTTCGACTGGCTCTACAATATGGCGGTATTTACGCAAGCTACTGGTAATGTCACCAATATTGCTATCACTAATATTGACTACCCTGCGGTAGATGATGTGGATTGTGACGGAGATATGGATATATTAACGTTTAATCTTTTTGGAGGCTACTTGGAGCTTTTTAGGAATGTAGCGGTGGAGGAAGGATTAGGTTTAGGAACACTTAAGTTTGAGTTGGCAGATAACTGCTGGGGGAAATTTTATGAAAGTGGTTTTGCTCCTGAGGTAGAATTGTCAACAAGTTCGGGGCTTTGCGCCACTTCTTTTACCGGAGGAGAGGAGGTAGAAGATCGCAGTCGGCATGCAGGCTCTACCATTCTATCGCTTGACCTTAATGGAGATGATACTAAAGATTTAATACTCGGCGATTTATCTTTTAACAATCTAGTAGCCTTATACAACACAGGCGACTGTGATGGAGCGTGGATGACCAGTCAAGACCCCTTCTTTCCGAGCGAAAATATAACAGCAGACATTAATATTTTTCCAGCTTCATTTTATGTGGATGTGGATGGGGATCAGAAGCGAGATTTGATGGCAGCACCCAATCCCATCAATAGCGCAGAGGATCGCGAAGCGCTTTGGTATTACAAAAATATGGGAACGGATGAAAACCCTAGTTTCAGCTTTCAGCAAACTGATTTTTTAATTGATCAAATGCTAGACTTGGGTTCTGGGGCGCGGCCAGTATTTGTGGATTACAATGCAGATGGGCTCATGGATATGGTAATTGGTAATGAAGGGATTTTCCAGCCGCTCGGTGGAAATAAGCGCAGTTCGCTTTATTTGTTTGAAAATGTGGGGACTATTAGCAATCCTAGCTATCAGTTAGTGGATGATGACTACCTTGGGATGAGTGCATACGTAAGCTATTATGGATTTACCCCCACCTTCGGCGATCTGGATGGCGATGGCGACGAGGATGTGCTCATTGGAGAGTTCAATGGCCAGTTATTTCATGCAGAAAATACTGCTGGGCCGGGCGCTCCGTTCGAGTTTACCCCAGTGCTGTATGCTTACATGGGTATCGATATTGGCTTAGAAAGTGTGCCCTATATCGTTGATCTGGATCGGGATGGAAAGCAAGATATTGTGATTGGTGAGTATAATGGAGTAGTCAACTTCTTCAAGAATCAAGGAACGGAAGGTGAAGCATTCTTTGCTCCAGATCAAGCTATTGCGCCCAATACCGAGCGACTCGGCAACCTCGATGCGCGCACCCCCGGCTCTTTCATCGGGCGTAGTTCGCCCACCATTATTGATTCTAATGGTTCTTACCTCTTTTTTATGGGTACCAACAAGGGGCGCATTGAGACCTATACAGATGTAGAACTGTCTATCTATGAAAGTTTTGAACCGCTTCAAGAAAGCTATGGCCGCCTTCGCGAAGGTGCAGTTACGCATTGCGATCTTGCTGATATTGATAATGATGGGCTCTACGAAATGGTCGTTGGCAATCTAAGGGGGGGAATCGCCTTTTTTGAGACGGAAATTGAAGCAGCAGACCCCGTTAGCACTACTTCTCAATGGCTAGCTTCTGGCTACTCCCTATTTCCCAACCCTGCCCGTGATCGACTTTTTCTGACTAGTGATCAATCGGAAGAGCGGACGGTTAAGCTATTTAACGTAAGTGGCCAACTCATGCAGGACTACAACTGGAATACGTCCCAGCTGGAACTGGATGTATCGGATTTGCCGAAAGGCGTATATGTAGTACAGCTGCTAGAAGAACAGGGCATTTTTACCCAAAAAATAGTAGTGGAATAGCTAGCGAGGGCCAAATAGCAAGCTCCCAATGCGCACCATCGTACTGCCTTCTGCTATGGCAATATTGTAATCGCCTGACATCCCCATGGAGACTTCTTTGAAGTAGGGTTTGCCCGAAAAATGGGTAGCCTTCAGCGTATCGAAGATGTGCTTTAGGCGTTTAAACTCTCCTCTCACTTGAGCTTCGTCATCGGTAAAGGTTGCCATCCCCATCACGCCATGTACTTCTACAAACTTTAGGTTTTGAAAATCGGCACTATCAAGAAAGGCAATGGCCTCCTCTTGGGCAAATCCATATTTGCTATCTTCTTCAGCGATTTTAAACTGGAGCAAGCCTGGAATAACCTGGCCCAAACGCTCCCCTTGTTTGTTCACTTCTTTGATAAGTCTAATGCTGTCAAACGAATGGATGAGGTGGACAAAAGGAGCAATATATTTCACCTTGTTGGTTTGTAAATGGCCGATCATATGCCACTCAATATCTTTAGGGAGCGACTCTTGTTTGTCTACCAGCTCTTGTACGCGGTTTTCACCGAAAGCGCGGTGCCCCATGTGGTAAAATTCTAGTATGTCAGCTTCCGGTTTCCGCTTGGAAACGGCGATGAGTTGTATTTGCTGCTCTTTTAAATCCTCTAGTAAGGTATGCACCATTTTTGTAACCTTTTACAGTTTGAAAAGTACTTCATATAGAAGTAACTCATTCTTTGACTGTTAGTAAATGCTGCTTCCGCTAAAAAAGTTTGTCCATTTTGGAGAATCAGGAAATAAATTGAAAATACGGATCGTTTATAAGGTCGATTACACACTACTGAGGAAGTAGTATCGATTTGAAAGTATACTAGATCCCTAATAAGTCCCATTTTATGTATCAGAAAAAACACAGAAGAGCCGCCCGCTGGCGCCATTTTTTGGCACTTACCTTTACTGTCGTTTTCCACGTAGGCCTTATCAGCTTCATCGCTTCAGATGGTGATCTTGATGCTTTACAGCAATATGTTCCAGAATTTGTCCAAGATTGGTTCGGGATGGAACCTTCTTCCGTAGCTGCTGATTCTAAAGATGCACCTCGGCCATAGGATGAGGTTGGCAGATGCTAGCTTCATCCTTAGGTTAGATTGAATGCTGGTAAGGGCTAGAAAACGCTTCGTTTTCGGCCCTTACTTTTTGCAATAAGTAACAGCCAAAGAATAAGTTCCGTATTTTGGCAAGGGGATTTTGCTCCAAAACAAGGCGAAAAACGTAGGCGATGCCTTAGCATCGGCGAGGCTTTTCAACGCAGTATTGGAACAAAAGAGCCAGCCATAAATCGGCAAGTTATTTTTTGACTGTTACTAATCTAAAAAAGACCGTGTAGCTCGCCGCGCACTTGATTGATTACCCTTCCCAAATCTTCCGCATCATTTTTGAAGTCGGAGTCATCGGCACTGATGATTAGCAGGCGACCTTCTTTGTAGCCCTCAATCCAATTTTCGTAGCGTTCGTTGAGGCGCTTCAGGTATTCGAGACTCATGTTACCCTCATACTCGCGGCCACGCGAGTGGATGTGTTCCACTAGGGTGGAGATGTTGGCCCGCAGGTAGATCAGCAGATCGGGAGGCTGAATTTGCGAAGACATCGTTTTGAACAAATCGAAGTAGTTTTCAAAATCTCGTTTTGAGATTAGGCCCATATCTCGCAAATTCGGAGCGAAGATGTAGGCATCTTCATAGATCGTGCGATCTTGTACGACTGTTTTATCCCCCTGAAGGATTTCGAGAATTTGCTTGTAGCGGTTGTTGAGGAAGTAAATCTGTAGGTTAAATGCCCAGCGGTGCATGTCCGAATAAAAATCTACGAGGTAGGGATTGTCATCCGCCGATTCGTAGTGTACTTCCCAGTTGAAATGCTTGCCCAAAAGCTCGCATAATGTTGTTTTCCCAGCTCCGATATTACCTGCAATCGCTACATGTTTAATGCCCGGCGTAGCAGATGGGGTTTTCGCTTTGCTCATATTTTTTGCTGTAGTCTTCAATTTAGGCCACCAATTTAGGGTTTTGAACAATATTCCTTCCTATAGATCGTCACTTTTTCGAGACTCAGACTTAAGAAAATGAAGATCGTTATAGAAATACTTACTTTTGGATGGTCAAAACAGAGTATCCTATTTCTTTTGCCGAGTAAAACGGCCGAAACTTCTATTATTTTATCATGCAGATAGATAAGAATCTAATTTCACGCCTGGAACATTTGGCTCGATTAGAGCTTTCCGAAGCGGAACGCGAGAGTTTAACAAATGATCTGAATGCCATCCTCGAAATGGTAGCACAATTGCAAGACTTGGATACAGATGATGTGGAACCATTGGTATACATCAATGAAGACATCAATCAACTGCGTCCGGATGAGGTCAATAACCAAGTCGACGTAAAAGAAGCGCTAAAAAATGCCCCTGATGAGGATGGAGCACATTTTAAAGTACCGAAAGTAATCGACTTATAATCAAAAAAATTAACACACATGAGCCGAGCCATTATTGCAGTAGATGATTTGAGTAAGACCTACATCATGGGGCCTACCAAAGTACATGCTCTCAAATCAATTACTTTAGACATACAAAAAAATGAGTACGTTGCTTTGATGGGGCCTTCTGGCTCAGGCAAGTCTACCTTGATGAATCTGTTTGGCTGCTTGGATACGCCAAGCGGGGGGGAGTATTTCTTGAATAATATCAATGTAAGTACCATGACGGACTCCGAGCTGGCGGAAGTTCGGAATAAAGAAATCGGATTTGTTTTCCAAACGTTTAACTTATTGCCTCGATTATCTGCTTTAGAAAATGTAGCCTTACCTCTAGTATATGGGGGAATTAGCAAACGGGCTCGCCTAGAGAAAGCGCAAGAAGTGCTCAACGCAGTGGGTTTGGGCGATCGAGTAGATCACAAACCCAATGAGCTATCAGGTGGGCAGCGTCAGCGGGTGGCTATTGCCCGTGCGTTGGTCAACGACCCTGCTATTATTTTGGCCGATGAGCCTACCGGAAATCTAGACACCAAGACCTCCATTGAGATCATGGAAATTTTTGAAAAAATTCATCAGCAAGGCAACACCTTAATATTGGTGACGCACGAGCCAGATATTGCGGACCACGCCCACCGTATTGTACGCTTACGCGATGGCCTAGTGGAGAAAGATGTGAGAAACGAAAACATCGTGCTGGCCTCCGATCCGAATCACCGCTACAATGTGGATAATATAGAAGAGTAGGAATCCGCAACAGGATGTACTAAAAATTGTTTCTTTCGGTAGAATACGGAAGAAACAATTTTTATTTATACCTATGGCATTTAAAATATATACCAAAACAGGCGACCAGGGAGAAACTGGTTTATTTGGGGGCACTCGTTTGTCTAAGCACCACATCCGAATTGAAGCTTATGGAACGGTGGATGAGCTCAATGCACAAATCGGGCTATTGAGAGATCATATTGAACAAGCTGAGCTGCGGGCAGAAATCAAGCACATTCAAGATTTGCTCTTCACGGTTGGCTCACTGCTGGCTACCACCCCAGAAAAAGAGGCGATCATTCCTGGCTTACAACCTGCTGATATAGAAGCATTAGAGCTAGCGATGGATCGAATGGACGCTACGCTCCCACCTCTCAAAAATTTTATTCTACCTGGAGGGCATCCTATTGTTTCCTACGCCCACATTGCCCGATGCGTGTGCCGAAGGGCAGAGCGAAATACAGTAGCGCTGGCAGCCAACGAGCCGGTTGATGCGCTTATTTTATCTTTTTTAAATCGCTTATCTGATTACTTTTTCATGCTGGGGCGGTATTTAGCAAAAGAGCTGGGGGTGAAAGAGGTGGCTTGGGCACCTAGAGAACAATAGACTTGTTCCGCCGGTCGCGAATGAGCGAAAGCATAGCGAATTTCATTCTGAACAAGGCAAAAAACGCAGACGATGCCTTAGCATCGGCGAGGCTTTTTAACGCAGTACAGGATGAAATTTCGCTGCTTGCAGCCATTTAGTGGCCGTCGAAACAAGTCTAACAATAAAAGCCACTATCTTTGTAACTATGAGTAACGCACGAAAGACTTTAGGGCAGCTCCCAGGCGTATTTCGCCTATTGCTAGTGCTGGGAGTCATTGCCTTTATCAGTTTTCTTTTTCCCAACCACATCCGATTCAAGTATGACTTCGAGAAGGGGCAGCGGTGGAATTATGATGACCTAGAGGCACCATTCGACTTTGCCATTCGTAAAACAGAAGAAACCCTAGCTGAGGAACGCCAAAAGCTGGATCAAGAATTTTCTCCTTTCTATGAAGTAGATCCTACCGTAGTAAAAACGCAGACCACTGCTTTTGAAGAGGGCTTTGCCCAACAAATCGATATGGTCAAACAGTCGGGGCAGTTTCGCGATGTACTACTCAATCCTAATAAATACAAAGCTTATGGGCAGCAATTTCTCCTCCGAATTTATGATCGAGGTGTAATTAACCTACAAGAATCACATTCGGACAAGTCGGAGCAGTTCGTTGTCAATTTAGTAAATGGAAATAGTACGCGGCAGGCTACGCTAGAATATTTACTGACTGCCCGCTCTGCACAAGAACTACTGCGCGACTCCTTACCATATAGTCGACTAGCCGAGCCAGAATTTCTGTATCCATTGCTGGAAAATGCCATACAGCCCAATATACAGTTCAATGCCAGCTTAACGCAAAAAGAGTTAGAGCGGGTATTGGCCAATGTATCGACTTCCCAAGGGATGGTCAGAAAGGGGGAGCTAATCGTTCCAAAAGGGGGCATCGTGACGGGAAATATCTACCAAAAACTTATTTCCTTTCGGGATCAGTACCGTGAAGAAGTTACCGCAGACCGCTCAGATATAGGTGTTTTTGCCGGGTATTTTATCCTAACGAGTTTGATTGTTGGGGTATTTATGTTTTACCTGTACCTATTTGCTAAGCCCATTTTTCAGCGCAGTATGAAGCTGATTTTTATTTTGATGTGGTTGGTAGTATACAGTTACTTGGTGTTTGTAGTAGAAAAAGCAGATGTACTAAGTGCCTACATGATTCCTTTTTGTATCGTTCCGATCGTTATTAAAACTTTCTACAACGAACGCTTGGCCCTATTCACCCATATTGTAGTGGTGCTGATTGCGAGTTTCCTTTCTTCCCTTGGCTATGAGTTTACGTTTTTACAAATATTGGCTGGTATCGTTGTGCTGCTGAGCGATGTCGATACCAGGGATTGGTCGCGTTTCTTCCGGTCAATGTTGTACATTTTCTTGACCTACGCGCTGGCGTACTTTGGTCTATCTTTGATCGAAGAGGGTAAGATAAGTACGATTGATTGGTCCGTCTACACTTGGATATTCTTAAATGTTTTCTTGACCCTACTGGCTTACCCTTTGATTCCGTTATTAGAACGTTTTTTTGGGTTTACCTCATCTATTTCCTTGGTAGAGTTATCCGATATGAATCGCCCTTTATTGAGGCAGCTTTCGCTAAAAGCGCCAGGTACTTTCCAACATTCACTTCAAGTAGCAAATATGGCGGAGGTAGCTGCTCGGCGAATCAATGCCGACCCCTTGTTGGTAAAAGTCGCTGCCCTGTATCACGATATTGGGAAGACACAAAACCCCAACTATTTTATTGAAAATCAGAGTGGTAAGAACCCGCATGAGGAGTTAACGTTTCTGGAAAGTGCTAAAATCATTATCGGACACGTCACGGAAGGGGTGAAAATGGCTAAAAAGCAGCGATTACCTGCTGTATTAGTTAAGTTTATAGAAACCCATCACGGAACTACTCGGGCCGAATACTTCTACAGGAGCTACCTCAAAGAGCATCCCGAAAAGGAAATTGACGAAAGTCTATTTCGCTATCCAGGGCCTAAGCCCAATACAAAGGAAGAGACCATCCTCATGCTAGCTGACTCTATAGAAGCAGCTTGTAAAAGCCTAAAGAATCCGACTGGTCAAGAGCTAGATGCTTTTATTGATAAAATCATCGCAGGCAAAATTACCCAAGGGCAATTAGACGACTCTCAGATGAGTTTCCAAGAATTGGAATATTGTAAGGAGGAGTTTAAGGGAATCATGCGTTCGGTACACCATGTACGGATTGAATATCCAGAAGAAAAAACAGCACCAAAAGAGGAATAGGAGTTTTACTCAGGCTGTTCTTTTTGGGTGGAAGATTGCCGTTTTCTCAATTTTAGGAGCGGATCGTCCTCTTCAGCACTTTTGGTGCCGTAAGGGCAATGTCGGCATCCACTTCCACAACAATAGCCTCTATTAGTTAGAAAATGCTCAGTAAAAACATATCTACCATTTTCCATATAATAATCTAGCCCTTCTTCTAATTTAGGCATGATCTATTTCGATAATTGCAATTGTGGGAATCGGCTCTTCATCCACTCGAAAGCACCAAAGAAAATAAAAGCATAGAATAAATCACCCGCTACCGTGTATTGAAAAAATGGAATACCCGCAGCATACGATTGCATCAAACCTGAAATATCTTTGGTGTACATCGGCAAGCTCAGCCATGCTCCAAAATTGGTGATTAAGAAGAATAATACGGATGCCAGCAAACTCGTACCTGCTACCCGCAAAAAGCTAACTTTTTGCAGCAGCCCCATCCCCAATAGCACAATGAGGAAGAAACTAGCGTAGACCCACATATCTCCAAACCATGTAAAACTAGTGTAATAATCAGGGTACTTAGCAGCATACACGACATTGTTGAGATACAGGTCACTGAGCCACATTGCCGCAAAAGGAATCACAAATGCCAGCCATTTCCGGCTAAAATAGGCACCCCCAAATAGTGCCATCGCAGTGATTGGCGTAAAGTTATACAGTGGTGAGAATAGACGTGATAACGCTACAACAGCAATTAGCAAGGTGATTACACCTAATTTAGGATCAATTTTCTTTAGCATTGGTCTATATCATTTTGGCCAGTGAGCCTCAAAATTACTGTAATATTGTCATAAGGACAAAACAATGAAAAAGTTTACATTTGCAATTATTCATTTTTAGCTCCCGCTATTTGGCATCAAAAAGCATTTCTTCTATGAACGGAATCTACCGCAACATACTCCTTCTTGCACTATCGTTCTGCTTTTTTGCTTGCCAACCGACCAATACCAACGATCAGCCTTCCAGTAATGTAAAGAAAGCAATTAAAGATCAGTTGAACTTATATACCTATCGCTATTACAAAGAGGATCAGGCGCTATTGCAGCAGTTTGAAGAACGGTACAATACCACTGTGAATATTACTCAAGCGAGCGATGAAGAATTATTAGCAAAGCTAATAGCTGAAAAAGGCACCCGCCAGGCAGATGTGGTGCTGTTTGAAGATGTGAGCTACTTCAAAAAAGCCCAAGAGGAAGGGCTCCTGCAGCCGTTTTCTTCGGAGCAAATAGAAAAGAATGTCCCAACGGCCTATGAGGACAAAAACGGATATTGGGTAGGCGTAAGTAAGAATTTCATGGGCTTTGTCTACCCCAAACAGCAAGTTGATCCAACCACCTTGCCCATGCCAGGTAAAAAGATCGATAAAGCTTGGGCAAATCAGTTGGTACTACCTGCCAATCAAGTCATTGCACAGGATTTGGTAGCGAAGCTACTCACTCAGTCCCCTGCTACTCAGGTGAACTCCTGGATGAGCAACTATGCTCGTTATGCAGTAGATAGCATGGCCTTATCAGATTATGAAACGATCGAATTGGTCGGCTCGGGAAAGGCCAAGGCAGGACTTATTTCGGCTGCTTCCTTGGTGCAATACCAAATGTCGGGTGATCCCCAACAATTTAAAATGGCTGAGAAGCTAGGGTTCGAGTTTGTTTCAACTAAAGATGGGAAGACATACGGCCATCTCAGTGGATTAGGAGTGGCAAACGGAACACCACGGTGGAGAGATGCCCTGCTGCTTATTGGTTTTTTGACAGATACTAATATTCAAGAGCAGTACAACAATGCACTAAAGCTCTATTCGGTTAATGTAATGGCACTTCCTTCCGATTTTTTGATTGAGTTGGGCGGTTTTCAAGAAGGTAAAATTGACTATGACATAGCTTGGCAACAATGGGAAAAGGCAGAAGCTATGTTGGAAAAAAATAATTGGAAATAGAATTGTTGAACAGTAAAATTTAGCACGATAATGAAACGTTTTTTGTGGAGTATATGCTTACTTTTGATTGGAGGAACCAGCATGAGCGGCCAAGCTGCCGATCGCTGGCAACAGCGCGTAAGCTATCAAATGGAAATTGATTTTGATGTTAAAAAACATCAGTATAAAGGAAAACAGCAGCTAGTCTACATTAACAACTCACCAGATCAATTAGATCGAGTATTTTACCACCTGTATTTTAATGCCTTTCAGCCAGGGAGCATGATGGATGTCCGCTCAAGAACGATTACCGATCCAGATCGTCGAGTGGCAGCTCGTATTTCCAGTTTGAAGGATGATGAAATAGGCTATCAAAAAATTATTTCGCTAAAACACAATGGGACTCCTGTGAAGTTTGAGGTAGTAGGTACTATTCTAGAGGTGGAGCTCAATGAGCCGATAGCACCGAATAGCAGCGCCATATTTGACATGACATTTGAAGCACAAGTGCCGGTACAAATTCGCCGCTCTGGGCGCGATAATTCGGAAGGCATCGCGTATTCGATGTCGCAATGGTATCCCAAACTGGTAGAGTACGACTACCAAGGCTGGCATGCCAACCCCTATGTTGGGCGCGAATTCCATGGAGTTTGGGGGGATTTTGATGTGAAAATCACGATTGATAAGGACTATACTATTGGAGGAACTGGATACTTACAAAATCCTCAGGAAATTGGGCATGGCTACGAGGCGGCGGGAACCAGAGTGAAGACCAAAGGAGATCGCTTGACCTGGCACTTCATTGCGCCTAATGTACATGACTTTATGTGGGGCGCTGACCCCGATTATACCCACGATCGCTTGGTACGAAAGGATGGTACGGTGCTTCATTTCTTTTATCAGAAAAATGAAAAGACAGAAGATAATTGGAAGCTACTTCCTGAAATTATGGACTTAGCTTTTGATAATATCAACGCCACCTACGGTCAATATCCTTACAAGCAGTATAGCTTTGTACAAGGAGGTGATGGTGGGATGGAATATCCGATGGCCACTTTAATTACAGGCGAGCGTAGCTTGTCTAGCTTGGTAGGGGTTTCGGTACATGAACTAATGCACAGCTGGTACCAAATGGTACTAGGTACCAATGAGAGTCTGTATGCCTGGATGGACGAAGGCTTTACAAGCTTTGCCAGTGCGGCCGTGATGAATTTTTTGCGTGCCAATAATAAAATTCCGGGAACTGTAAGAAAGAATCCACATGTGGGTTCTCTTCCAGGCTTTATTAATTTTTCGATGAGTGGGGATGAAGAGCCATTGAGCACTCATGCGGATCATTTTACAAAGAACCGAGCCTATGGCGTGGCTGCCTACACTAAAGGCTCTATCGTGATGTACCAATTGCGCTACATTATGGGGCACGAGGCATTTTATCAAGGCTTATTGGACTATTATGATACTTGGAAGTTTAAGCACCCCAATGCCAATGACTTTTTTAGAGTGATGGAAAAAGCTTCTGGTTTAGAGCTGGACTGGTACAAAGAATATATGGTAAATACGACCGACCTAATCGATTACGGTATTGGTAAAGTAGAAGCGACTGAAGACGGAAAAACAAAGGTTACCCTTCAAAAAAACGGGAGAGTACCCATGCCTATCGATTTATTGGTAACCTACAAAGATGGTTCGCAAAGCTTTCATAATATTGCCCTACGAATTATGCGTGGGAATAAACCCTCCCCAAAGGAAGGCGTCAAAATGCAAATAGAGGAAGACTGGCCATGGACACACCCCAATTATGAACTAATGCTTCCGGTACCAATTGAAGAAATTGAGAAGATAGAGCTAGATCCCAATCGCGGGATGGCCGATGCCATCCTAGAAAATAATGTATATTCTCAGGATAAAGAATAACCGTTATGGAGCCGATAGTGCTAAAAACCATGCGTGAAATCCCTAGTTTTATTGCTGGGGATTTCACGAAAATTAGAGAGGTACTACACCCTAAGAACGATGACTTAGATTTAGGATATAGTTTGGCATTAGCTGAATTGGGTCAGGGAGAAAGTTCTGTACCGCATATTTTAAAAGAGAGTTCCGAAGTATACATTATCCTCAGCGGCCGAGGAGAGGCGATTATTGATGGAACGTATTTTCCAATGGAAACAGGGGATATGATACACATTCCTGCAAAAGCGGTGCAGCACTTTAGAAATACAGGGGAGGAAGCTGTTCGATTTTTGTGTGTGGTATCACCACCGTGGAGCAAAGACCAAGAAGTGATTGTAGAAATAGAGTAAAAGGAGTAACGGAAAATTACTATATTTAGGCCTCTCGATTTTCAGCTTCTTCGCATTCTTTTACATAAGACCTTAACATATAATCCAGAACATAAGTAAACTATTATTGAGCAACTACTCTAATAAAAAATGGCTGCATGAAAATACTTCAGCTTTGTAAAAAATTCCCATATCCATTAAAAGATGGGGAATCTATTGCCATTACTAGTCTCAGCCGTTCCTTTGCTAGTCTTAGAGCTGAGGTAAGCTTGCTCGCCATGAACACCTCGAAGCACTATTTCAAGAAAAAGAATCACTTCCCATCGGTACTTGACCACTACAAAGCGATCCATACCGTAGATGTTGATAATCGGATAAAACCAGCAGAGGCCTTCAAGAATCTATTTTCCTCAGAGTCTTATCATATCCAGCGATTTATCAGTAAGGCCTTCGAAGATCGCTTAAAGCAAATACTGGCTACTCAAACCTTTGATGTCATCCAGTTAGAAACGCTGTATTTAGCTCCCTATATTCCGATCATACGTGCGCATTCGGATGCGATCATTGCCATGCGCGCGCACAACGTAGAGCACGAAATATGGGAACGTATCACGAAAAACACCAAGTTTTTTCCAAAGCACTGGTATCTTAAACACCTAACCAAAAAACTAGCGAAATACGAAAAGACTGCTCTGAATAAGTACGATATCTTGGTCGCCATAACGAAAAGAGACTTAGAAACCTATCGTAAAATGGGTTTTACCAAAAGTGGAGTGGTCGTACCCATCGGCCTAGATAGCACCGATTATGAGCCTGATTTTGGGAGCTATCAACAACCTTTATCCATTTCATTTATTGGCTCTTTAGATTGGATGCCTAACCAGGAGGGCTTGGTTTGGTTTTTGGAACAAGTTTGGGGGAGATTGCGCACAAAGTTTCCTAAGTTAGAGCTACATATTGCGGGTCGAAATACCCCATCTTGGATGTACAAGATCAAAAAGAGTGGGGTGAAGGTGCATGGAGAAGTGCCTGTTGCAGCTGATTTTATCAATCAGCATAGCATTATGGTGGTGCCGCTCTTGTCAGGCAGCGGAATGCGTGCAAAAATACTAGAAGGGATGGCGCTGGGGCGAGTGGTGCTCACTACCAGCTTAGGGCTGGAAGGCATTCAAGCCCAGCATCAGCAGGAAGTGCTTATCGCAAATACAGTAGCCGATTTTGTGCAGCAAATTGATTTTTGTTACCAACAAAATGGGACACTCGAAAAAATTGGCCGACAGGCACAAGATCGCATACACGATACCTATGATAGTCACTACATTGCACAACGGTTGCTCAATACCTACGATTCGTTCACGGTGGGGGCGCTGTAGTGAATTTTTGCAGTACTTAAGAACGGTATGATTTTACTCCTACAAATTATATTCTGGATCAGTGCCCTCGCTTTGGTACATTCTTATGTAATCTATCCTTATCTATTGTCCACATGGGCAGCTCAAAGACCTCCCAATCAAGTCGTTTACGAGCAAGACCAAGAAGCCTGGCCCACCGTTGCTGTTATCATGTCCTTATATAATGAAGAGCGAGTGATTGAGGAAAAGCTACAGGCGCTATTAGCTATTTCTTATCCGGCCAATAAATTGTTCTTTTATATTGGTTCCGACTGTTCTGAAGATCAGACCAATGCCATTGTAGAGCGCTATGCACAGCAGCATGCTACGGTTCAGTTTTTTGGCTTTCGCCAACGGCGGGGCAAACCGGGGGTAGTTAATGAATTGGTAGCGCGTGCTACAGCAGACTTCGCGGAGGCAGGGGAATTAGTGCTGGTCGTGACGGATGCCAATGTGATGCCACATCCTCAAGCCTTTCGCCATCTAATCAAGCACTTTAAGAACAAGGAGATTGAAGTGGTAGATGCGAATATGGTACATACTGGAATGGAAAAGGATCGAGGAATTTCTCAATCAGAAGATACCTATATCTCCCGTGAAGTATGGCTAAAGCATTGGGAGGGTAAGCTCTGGGGGCAAATGATAGGCCCTTTTGGTGGGTGCTATGCCATTCGGGCCAGTGCCTTCACGCCTGTACCGGACAACTACCTAGTGGATGATTTCTTTATTACCCTCAAAGTACTTGAAAAAGGAGGTAAAGCGATCAATGAGATGGAAGCTATCTGCTACGAGGCAGTTTCTCACGAAATTGCAGAAGAATACAGGCGTAAGCGGCGCATATCAGCGGGTAATTTCCAGAATATGCATACGTTTCGCCACCTTTGGTGGCCACCTACGACCACCCTTGGCTACGCCTTTTTCTCCCATAAAATACTGCGTTGGCTAGGGCCTGTTTTTATACTACTAATCTTTTTGTCGAGTGTTTTGTTAAGCCTCCTAGGCAGCTCATTTTATCAATATATAAGCTTACTACTGATAGGGGGGATGATCGGCGTTCCGCTATTAGATATATTGCTAAGACGCGTAAATGTCAATATCTTAGCCTTCCGGAATATCCGTTATTTTCTAATAATGAATATGGCTTTGTTGGAAGGCTTATTTAACTACTTAAAAGGAATAAAAACCAATGTTTGGCAACCACCTAAAAGAGTCAACTAGTATCAAGTTGAATACGATAGAAGAGGCAATCGCTGATATAAAGGCAGGGAAAGTAATCATTGTGGTAGACGATGAAGATCGGGAGAACGAAGGCGACTTCATCTGTGCAGCAGACTGTATTACACCAGAGATCATCAACTTCATGGCTACGCACGGACGTGGGTTGATCTGCACGCCTATTGACGAAAGTCGAGCGGACGAACTAGACCTCCCTATGATGGTGAGTTCCAATACAGCACTTCATGAAACAGCCTTCACGGTGTCGATTGACCTCATCGGTCGAGGTTGTACCACTGGTATTTCAGCCTATGACCGATCTACGGGTATCAAAGCACTAGTAGATCCAATCACTAAGCCTACAGACTTTGCGCGGCCAGGGCATATTTTTCCGCTTCGTGCTAAAACGGGTGGAGTATTGCGCCGCACGGGCCATACCGAGGCAGCTATCGACTTAGCAAGGATGGCAGGCTTTTCGCCAGCAGGCGTACTGGTAGAAATCCTAAATCCTGATGGTAGCATGGCACGTTTGCCACAGCTTATGGAAATTGCAACGCGATTTGATCTAAAGATCATCGCCATCAAAGATTTAGTAGCTTATCGGATGCGTACGGAACGATTAGTAAGCCGTGCGGCTACGCTCAGCCTTAACACGCAATTTGGTCCTTTCGATCTCATTGCATATGAGCAAGAGACGACAGGAGATGTACACTTAGCCATCAAAAAAGGCACTTGGATGCCCAACGATTCCGTATTAGTTCGGGTACATTCTTCTACGGAAACGGGCAATATTCTAGGGTCACTTTTTGATAATTATGGCACACAGCTAGAAAAGGCCATTTCGATTATTGCTAAAGAGGGCACAGGGGTATTACTCTACATGCGGCACGGAGAAAAATCAGGTGATTTTTTGTATCAGTTGAAAGAATTTGCGGCAAAGCAGGGCAATAATAAACCCTTAGATTTACAAAAATCTGGGGAGATGTCGCAGCGCGATTTTGGAATTGGGGCACAAATTCTGAGAGATTTGGGCATTAGCAAGATTCGTTTGATGACGAACAGCCCCAAGCGTCGTATTGGTTTGATTGGCTATGGCCTAGAGATTGTTGAGCATGTTGATTTAGCTTAGAACAATTGCGGTACGAACGAAAATATCGATTGGAGAGCGTTGGCTTATCCGCTATTGAGCAGGTAATTCGCGCTCATCCTGCTGGATTCCGAACGCTATATCCAGATAGGCAGATCAATAATATTTACTTCGACACGCCTAACCTGCAAGCATTTGCCGATAATGTCGCAGGTGTGGCCGATCGAAAGAAATATCGGGTACGGTGGTACGGACAAGTAGAGGAATATGTAGAACAGCCAAAGTTAGAACTCAAAGCTAAGCGTAACCAGCTCGGCTTTAAAAAGACTACCAGCATCCAGCCTTTTTCTGCCAAAGAACTACCTCAAATGGTAGCAGAGGTAAACCAGCTGATTCCTGACCTTCCTTCCCTTCGGCCGACGCTCGTTAACGCTTATCAGCGCTCGTATTTTGCGACAGCAGACCAAAAATTCCGCATCACCATCGATACCGATTTAGCCTTTGGCTACTGCAATGAGCAATTTCTACACCTGCCATTCCGAGACTTCGAGACCACTATTATAGAATTGAAATACGATGCCCCCTTTGAATTGGAGCTCGACCGCATTACGCAGTACTTGCCTTTTCGCTTGACGAAAAGTTCGAAATATGTGTATGGCGTGAATAGGTTGTACTACTAAAATTTCGGACAAATCACCGTCTCATCCTCATACT
>JBCCRH010000059.1:0-19397 GCA_039208045.1 Bacteroidota bacterium | reverse complement strand
TGACTGGTAGCAAAAAAGGACAAGTTTAGCAGTAAGCAGCTCAGGGAGGTAAAAATATTTTTCATATGTTTAGAATTTTTCTGCGCAGCAAACAATGCAGAAAAATTTCTGCACATATGTAACCGCTACGCTCTCGCATAATCTTTTTTAATCATATACTTGCGTAATATTATGATTAAATAAGATCATGCTCGTTTCATACTTTGATTTTTATGTCTTTCAAAAGTACAACAATTGGTCGCTGGATTGTTCCCATTTTCTTCCTCCTTTATTTGGGGATAGGCCTTTCTATTGTACCCGACTATGGCATGTCGTGGGATGAGGCTGTACAGCGCCGCTATGGTTTGATAGCATTAGACTACTATATTGATCAATTGGGTTTAGACTGGGAAAAGAGTTTTCCGGAAGTTTCTTTAGAGACTGCCGCAGGCAGGCAATACACTGTGCTCTTTCCAACTGTTTGCGCGGCATTAGAGCGTCTTTTTGGCTTGACCGACAACTTTCGTGGGCGCTATCTAATGCGGCATTATGCCGTCTTTTTGTTGTTTTGGCTGAGCACTATTTTCTTTTTTCGATTACTCAAAATGGCTTTCCAAAACCAGTGGTTGGCACTCCTCGGTGTTGGTATGCTACTGCTTTCTCCTCGTATTTTTGCGCATTCTTTTTTTAATCCAAAGGATATAGTGCTGCTTGTATTTTATACAATTGCTGCATTTACCTTGGTCCGATTTATCGAACTACCAAGCACCGCCCGTGCCGTTAGCCATGCTATTGCATCAGCCTTGGTTATCAATGCGCGCATTTTAGGTATTATTATTCCTGCTGTCACGCTGGTCGGCATTGGTCTTTTGCTGTTACGCAAAGGCCCGAAGTCAATTTCATATAAGAAGTTAGCCCTAAGTAGCACGGTCTATCTTACGCTCACTACTATTCTCACGCTCTTACTCTTCCCCTACTTATGGGCCGCTCCTGCGGAACGGGCCAGCGAGTCGTTCAATATGATGGCTAATTTCCCATGGGGTTCCTCTGTCTTGTACTTCGGCCAACTCGTAGAAGGGGAGGCTATTCCTTGGCATTATCCATTTGCCTGGATTGGGATCACAACGCCATTGGTGTACCTACCCACCTTTTTAATCGGGTGTGGCGTGAGTGTATTCGCATTAGCGAAAGCAACGCTCCGATTACAGTTTTGGAACAACCAGCAACAACTCGTTACCCTATTTGCCCTTGCACTTTTCTTTGGCCCACTAGCAGCCGTCCTCATCAAAAGCTCTACACTATACAATGGCTGGCGCCAATTGTATTTTATCTATCCTATGTTTCTGATTATAGCACTTTCTGGTATCCAGTACCTCTGGAAAGTGGGGCAGAAGAATGGCCAATGGCTCGTCATTGCAGCTTTAGCATTCAGCATAGGAAATACTTTGCGCTTTATGGTCAATAACCATCCACACCAGCAAGTCTATTTTAATGCTTTGGCTGGTACCAATAAAGTATATCGCTTCGATATGGATTACTGGGGAGTGGCTTACAAACAAGCCTTTGAGCAAATCGTAGCATGCGATACCTCCACCCTCATCCAAGTCAACTGCAACAACTACCCTTGCGAAGACAACTTCCGCTTCCTGCCCGAAGCCACCAAAAGTCGCCTCAAACTCCGCTATGGCCCAGAAGTTGCCGACTACGTACTCTCCAATTTTCGCCGCAGCGAAGCCTTCAAAAAATTTAAAGCTGGGGCATACCCCTTCCAGAATCCCGCCTTTTTTATAGAAGTAGAAGGTGATCCCATCATCGGTATATACCAACCCAATAAGAAAAAAAACTAGTGGGACAGGCCTGCTTTTACAGCCATAAAAGCCTACAGTTTAAGGCTCCTAGGAGCCTTTCCCCTCCTTGTAAGCGGGTGGATCGGCAAATTAGGTGGGTGCGGGTGCCTGCTTCGCGCGATAGCATTTAATTTGCCACTCCGATAGCTATCGGAGTTCGCCCCTTTTTTATCGACTGAAATGCTTTGCATTCACGAACACCAAAGACTGCTGTACGTGAGTAAAAAAGGGCCCCGCCGGAGGCAGCCAAGCCAAAGCCCAAAGCCCCCCCCCTTAACTTGCTTTCTCAATATCTGCCAAAATCTCCACCGCTCCCTCATACGTATCCTGCATCGCCGCTGCATTATCCTTACCTGCAAACAACGCCATTTCACAAGTAGAAATAAGCTGCATAAAGCGCTCAATACGCGTTTCTTCCACCTTGATTGCTTCTAATTTTTCTCGAAGATTATTCTTTGTCAACTCCGAGCGCGGAATGCGCAACTTATCACATACATAGCCGAGCATAGCTTTAGATACTTCATCGTAAAACCCTTTGGCATCATTCGATTGCCGGAATTGCGCTGCTTTTTCCAAGCGCGCCAGCGCTTCCTTACGAGCTAGTTGTGCCTTGCGGAGCACCGGATCCACTTCTTCCTTAGTAGCTAGCGCCCGTTTGCGCACTACCATTCCACCAAGTGCTAAAAAGGGTAAGATAATAGCCCCCCAGAATCCCAGCGTTCCCGGAAAATAACTCGGCTCTTTATACAGCTTAGTATCTAATTTTAGGAAATGAATATCTTCGCTTAGCTCGTCTTCGTCAGTATTTATAGCTTGACGGTCACGCGCTGTCCCTGCCCGTACATTTAGGGTGTAGCGTTTTTGCCCTGCAAGGATGTAGCGGCTACTATCTGGATCAAAAAATGCAAATTGGGGTTGCAACTGGTACGTGCCCGATTGTTTGGGTAGGATTAAATATTCAAACTCTTTTTTACCGACTAGTGTGCCTGCGGATTCATAGAGTCCTTCATCAATCACCTTTGGGTCGTATAGTTCCAGGCCTTCTGGTACATTCAGCGGTGGCGCTTGTATACGCTTCAAATCCCCAGCCCCTTGCACAGTAAGTCGTACCGATACCACATCGTCTGTTGTTACTGTAGCCCTGCTGATTCTGCTACTTACCTGATAGTCTCCTACTGCACCGGTAAAACTCTCTGGCGATGCCGCTGGTAGCGGAAGGATATTAAGGGCCACTGGCTCTGATTGAATATTTACCCGTTTTACATTTGGATTAAAAAGTAAACTTCTGCGCGCTCGATTCCCCCCTTTCGATACCCCTACTTGTAGCAAGATAGGATCAATCATTAGCTCGCCTGTTTGTTGTGGAAATAGGGCCACACGCTTGAGTACTTTGGTGGTGTATTGTACGCCTTCTAGTACTTCTGTTTTGGTTCGGCTATCATGTCGCCGGATTTCTTGTGGAAAAAACCCTTGGTACCCTGATTCCTCCAGCACATTATAACTTTCTACATCAACCGTAGTGTAAAGCTTATAGTCTAAAATGAGCTGTTGCCCCACCCAACCCTCTAGCGAAGCAAGCTCTGCTCGGACAAATACTTGCTCTTTTTCATTCTCAGAAAGCGCTTTGCCCTTTACCACTTCGATGACAATTGGGCTAGTCTTATATCGCTTTCCATTGACTGTGATAGAAGCACTGCCAATGCGAATTTTCCCCGTTCGAGTCGGCATTAGGCTATAGCCGTAAGACATTTCTACCGAACGCTGGCCGTTCATAATGGAAGTGCTCATGGAGCGACTCGGGCCATTGATCACTCGGAAGTCCTTGAAGTCAGGCGGAGAAAAGCTGCTGCCGTCACCATTTTCTAGCGTAAATTGCACTTCCATCACCTGATTCTCCAGTACTTTACTGCCACTGCTAGAAGCATAAAAGCGTATAGGTGCTTGCGCAAACGTAGCACTAGACACTAAGCAAAACAGGAGTGATAGACTAACTATTCTCAACATTCAACTACAATTTGTACGTCTTACGCTTTTTCTTTTTCTTCTTTGTTTTGGGCGTCTCACCATCGGGGGTAGCTTCTTGTTTTGGTGCAGGCGTGCGCGGAGCAAAAAACTCTTCTGGAAGCATATTATCCATCCGAAACTCAAAATTTCCAAACGGACTCATCATATCATTGCTGCGCTCTTCTCGCTGAATAATACCGTCTGGGTTAGGCACCACCATCACTTCGATAGGCGCTGTTTCCAAAGTAGTGCCATCCACTTGAATACTTGCAGGCTCAATATAGTAGTTCCCAATATCCTTTGGCTCTAGCAAGTAGGTGTAAGAAATACTCTGCGAAACCGTGCCATTCATCATACTAAAGCTAGAAGAGGTATTAGGCCCACTCACCACATGGAAGTCAGGAAAGATGGGCGCTTCAAAAGCATTGCCCTGCCCATTCTCCAATGTAAAGGTGACCTTAAATTTGTTGCCGTACAAAATGGAATCCATCGTTACGGAAGCCGTAAAACGACTATCCTCTTGTGCAGATACTGTTGCTCCGTATGTGCAACATAAAAGAACAAATAGAAAAATCATCTTTTTCATACCCTCTCGTTTTTTTTAATTAGCTAATTGATTACCAATCTTTGGCTGATTTAGAAGGCTTCGCCTTCTGGCGTTGCAGTTTTTCCTGTACCTTCTGCTCTTCAGCCTCCATTATTTCTAAGAGCTTGCGAACCTCTTCTTTGGTTGGTTCTCCTTCTTTTGGTTGTTCTTGCGCTTCTTGCTCTTGCTGTTCTTCTTCAGCAGAAGACTGCTGCTCTGATTGGTTTTCTTGCTGCTCTTGTTCGTTTTGTTGTTGCTGCTGGTCTTGCTGCTGCTGTTGTTGTTCTTGGTTTTCTTGTTGCTGCTCTTGATCCTGGTCTTCTTGGTCTTGGTCTTCGTTTTGTTCTTGATTTTGCTGCTGCTGTTGTTGTTGCTGTTGCAAAACGCGCATCGCCATGGCTAGATTTTTCTTCGTTTCTAGGTCATTGGGATTCGCGCGGAGGGCGTTTTTATAGGCTTCTACACTTTCTTTTAGTTTCTGATTTTGAAAATAGGTATTGCCTAGGTTATGGTAAGCAAATGCTTTTTCGTCGGCTGTTTCCGCATTGGCTGCTGCATTGGAATAATATTGAAGGGCTTCTTCGAAGCGCTCTTGCTCGTAAATGGAATTGCCCAGGTTATAGCTTCCTTTAAATGAGGATTCTTTATCGAGTGCTTTTCTGTAGCGCTCTTCCGCTTCTTGGTAGTTACCTTCTTTATAATTGGTATCTCCTTTTCGCAATTGCTTGTGCGCCGACTGGCCGGTGGCTATATTCCCCAACAGAAAACAACAAAAAATGAGTAGTAAGATGCGCATTTCCTAAAAATTAGATATTAAACAAATCTCGCTGTGCTAAGTACTTATTTCTGCGATATGATAGCATAAATTCAATCATCAGTAGCAAGAGGGCAAGGCCGAGGAGCAGCTGGAAATAGCTATTGTATTCTTCAAAAACACGCTTTTTTGTCTCTCCCTTTTCAATGGCATTCACCTTAGATTGTAAAGCAGCTACCAAATCATCCTCCGCACCCAACAAATTGTAATATTCCCCATTTCCAGCATCTGCTATCTCTCTCAACAAAGCTTCGTTCATTTTTGATCGCACCGGATTACCCGTTCGATCACGCACGTAATCCGTCCGTCCACGCACTACATCCGGTATAAAGCTCCCTTCTTCACTGCCCACCCCAATGGTGAATACCTGAATCCCCGCATCTTTGGCATTGGCAGCAGCCGAAACAGCTATTTCCTCATGGTTTTCTCCATCTGTAATGAGGATCAAGGCTTTATTGTTTGCCGTTTCTTGATCAAAAGAAATAACGGCTACATCTATGGCATCGCTGATAGCGGTGCCTTGGTGGTAGATATTTTTTGGATTGGCGGTTTTAATCTGATTGCGCAGGGCATTGTAATCTCGCGTCAGCGGCACTTGCAAATCAGCATTTCCTGCAAAAAGTACAAAACCAACCTGCTTCCCTTCCAACTGATCGATCAGGTTGCTTAGCAATCGTTTGGAGCGTTCCAGGCGACTGGGCACCACATCTTGTGCCAGCATGCTTTTGGATACATCCAACGCCAGCATAACCTCCACCACCTGCTCCTCTACGGTAGCCTCGCGCGTTCCCATCTGCGGATTGGCCCAGCCAACGATCAGGAAAATCAGGGCACCCGCCAGTAATAAGAATTTCGTCAGGTGCTTGTATCGCGACAGTTGCGGCATAATCAGTGCTTGCATCCTGCTAGTCGCAAAGCGCTGAATGGCCCGCTTACGCAATACCCACATACGCCAAAAGAGCAGTATCAGCACAGGAAGGGCTAATAAGGCATACAAATGCTCGGGCCGTTCAAATCTGAAAATATCTTCTAACATAATTATGGAATAGCTCTAAGTATCGTATATCGCAATAATAATTCTAACAACAACAAAATCAGGCCTGCCAAGGCAAAGCGGTGAAATTCTTCACTATAATTCAACACCGTTGTCACCTCTATTTCTGTCTTTTCTAGTTGATCAATTTCTTGATAAATCGCTTCCAGACCTTCCGCTGAAGTAGCTCGGAAATATTTCCCCCCAGTCATTTGTGCGATTTCTCGCAAAAGTGCCTCATCAATCTCTACCCGCGCCAAGCCGAAGCGGTAGCGCCCATCACTTTGGCGGCTCACCGGCGTCCGCGCCTCCCCCGTACTACCCACCCCAATAGTATAAGCTTTTATCTCCAATACTTTAGCCATCTGCGCCGCCGTAATGGGCTTAATATAACCTGAATTATTCACCCCATCTGTCAGCAAGATCACCACCTTACTTTTCGCATCACTTTGCTCCAAACGATTTACTGCTGAAGCCAAGCCCATCCCAATAGCGGTTCCATCTTCTAATACCCCACATTGCAAACCGGCCAGAAAGGTCTTGAGCACCTCATGATCCGTCGTGAGTGGACATTGGGTGTACGACTCTCCTGCAAAAGCAACTAGCCCAATCCGATCATAAGGCCTCCGATCAATAAATCGCGCCGCCACTTTTTTACTCACCTCCAGACGATCTGGCGGAAAATCGCGGGCCAGCATGCTACTCGATAAGTCCATCGCCAGTACAATATCAATCCCCTCTGCTTTTATCTTCTCTTCTTTCAGCGCTTCTCTCGGCCGCGCAATGGCAATGATTAGCGCTGCCAGTGCAAAAGCTCGCAGCACCCACAGCAACGGCCTCAGCCTTCCTCGCCACGATACCAACTGCTGTACCGACTCTGTGCTTGACATCCGTAGTACGGGGAAATACGACTCCCGCTGCTGGTAGAACCACCATCCCAAGAGAGGTAGCAGTAGCAACAGCCATAAAAGTTCTGGATTCGCAAAGCTTAGATTTCCCATTTGCTATTAGTTCGTTTCTTTTCCACTGGACTCCACCATTTCTCGCTCCTCTTCCTCTACTTCTATCTTTGTGTCTTTTACAAATTGTGTAGCTAACTCAAAGGCTTTTGCATGCGTCTCCACTGGTGGTTCTGCTTTCGCAAATTTGACCATATCTGCCGTTTGTAATAACTGCTGAATTTGATCGTGCCAGCTTTTTTCCACTTCTAACTTTTTGAATTCTCGCATGATCTCATAGGTTGTCGCCTCCAGTGCATTTAGCGAAAAGCGATTTTCCAAATACTCCCGCAACGCATAAGTCAGCTGGCTATGATAGGCTTTTACCTCACCTTTTTGCCACAGCTTCGCCTCTTCCAGCGTTTTTAGCCGCTCCATCGCCAATTCGTGCGGTGCCTTCTTGCGTACCCATTGCACAGCTGGCTCCTCCTCTTTTCGCTTTCGCCAAAGGTAAAAGGCAATCCCTCCACCGATGAGCAGTATCCCAATAAGGAAATACAACCAAACATCTTCCAGGGAAAGTCGCTCCTCAAAAATGGGCTTGATAGGCGCAATTTCTATTCCCTCCCCTTGCAGTGGGAACGGGTTTACTGCCAGGCCCAACTGATTGGTTTGCGCTCTACGTACCTGCCCACCAATCGTGTAATTCACAAAAAGTGGGGGTACCAGATAGTAGCCCGAATCAAAAGAAGTAAGGATAATACGCTGCTGTAAACGCATAGGATCTTGAAGTTTCACCGTATCCAACTTCCCTGGGTTAATCACTTCTATTTCTTTTACATCCATCAGTGGACTAATATCCACCTCACTAATAATTAGCCCATTATCTGCCTGAATATCTAGGCGAAGCTCCACCTGGTCACCAATCATGATCTGGCTACCACTCAGCTCTGCCGCCACCGTTACCTGTGCGGAAAGCTCATTACCAAACAGCCCCAGAAAAATGCACAACGCCAGTAGTTTATTTTTCATCAAGAAGCTCGTTTTTTAAAAAATTTCAATAAAGCATTCACATAAGGCTCATCCGTACGAATACTGACGGTATCCGACCCACTGCGCAAAAAAACCGATCGGTAATAGCTTTGATGCTGCTCAAACCAGGAAGCGTACTGTTTTCGGACGCGCTTGGAGCTAGAGTCAATCCAGACCAGCTGCCCCGTTTCTACATCCACTACTCGCATCAAACCCACCTTGGGTAGCTCCGCCTCCTTAGGATCAAACAAGTTGATCCCCACAATATCATGGCGGCGGGCAGCTATGCGCAGAGGGTCTTCATAGCCCTTGGTCATAAAGTCGGAAATAATAAAGCAGATGCTCCGCTTTTTGATCACATTATTGAAATATTCTAGGGTGATCCCTAAGTTAGTACCCTTTTGCTTGGGCTCAAAGTCAAGCAGCTCGCGGATAATACGCAGGATGTGTTGCTTTCCCTTTTTGGGTGGAATAAATTTTTCGACCTGATCGGAAAAGAAGAGCACCCCCACTTTGTCGTTATTCGTGATGGCGGAGAAGGCAAGTACCGCACAGATCTCTGTGATGATCTCCTTTTTATACTGATCGGTTGTACCGAAATAGGAGGATTGACTTAGGTCGACTAAGAGCATAACGGTCAGCTCTCGCTCTTCTTCAAATACTTTCACATGCGGATCGCCCGTACGAGCCGTCACATTCCAATCGATATTCCGCACATCATCCCCATATTGGTATTCGCGCACCTCACTGAAGGACATACCGCGCCCCTTAAAAGCACTCTGGTACTCTCCAGAAAAGATATGCTTACTCAGACCCTTGGTCTTGATCTCAATTTTTCGGACTTTTTTTAGCAGTTCGCTCGTTTCCATCTCTACGCTGTTGCTGTCTTATCAAGGTACTTCTACCTTATCTAGTATGCGATTTATAATATCTTCTTGAGTAATATTTTCGGCTTCTGCCTCGTAGGTTAAGCCAATTCTGTGGCGCATGACATCTTTACATACATTACGTACATCCTCTGGAATCACGAAGCCACGGCGCTGCAAAAAGGCCAGTGCCTTAGAGGCTAATGCCAAATTGATACTCGCACGAGGAGAGCCTCCATAATTGATAAGTGGCTGCATATTCCCTAGGCCATACTCTGCGGGTTGGCGCGTAGCAAATACAATATCTAGGATATAGCGCTCAATTTTTTCATCCATATACACCCTACGCACCGATTGCCGCGCTTTGATAATGGCGTCAGGATGGACGACTTGCTCAATTTTCGGGAAGCCTCCGATAGCCAAATTCCGGCGAATAATCTCCTGCTCATCAGTCTTGCTAGGGTAGTCAATAGTCACCTTTAGCATAAAGCGATCTACTTGTGCTTCTGGTAAGGGATAGGTTCCTTCTTGCTCGATGGGGTTTTGGGTAGCCAGTACCAAAAATGGCTCTTGCAGCTTGAAGGTTTCATTACCAATCGTTACCTGTCGCTCTTGCATCGCTTCCAGCAAAGCACTTTGTACCTTAGCCGGTGCTCGATTGATCTCGTCCGCTAGCACGAAGTTAGCGAAGATCGGGCCCTGGCGTACCGTAAACTCATTCTTGCTTGGATTGTAAATCATCGTACCGATGATATCAGCAGGCAATAAATCTGGCGTAAACTGGATGCGACTAAATTTCGCATCGATGGCGGTAGAGAGCGTTTTAATGGCCAAGGTTTTAGCCAAGCCGGGTAGCCCTTCCAATAGCACATGGCCCTTGGTCAGTAGCCCAAGCATGAGGCGTTCGATCATGTGATGCTGACCGACGATGACTTTAGCGGTCTCCTCATTGAGCTTTTCCACAAACGCACTATCGGCATATATTTGCTGATTTAGCGCTTCAATATCAACTGAATGCATAATTGGTAGGTTTGAAGAACAAATGATGTTCGAAATAAGGCAACAAATTTGCTAATTTTTTTCCAACTTGACCCCAAGCAACTGAAACTATATCTGCCCTTTAATAGGCTATTAATAATTCTTAACGCAATATTAACACAATGCTAAATACTACTTTTTCCTATCTGTATTTTTGTCTTTTCCTGCTATTTAGTAACAGTCAAAAAATAACTTCTCGATTTATGGCTTGCTCTTTTGCTCCAATACTGCGTTCAAAAGCCTCGTCGATGCTAAGGCATCGCCTGCGTTTTTCGCCTTGTCTTAGAGCAAAATCCCCTTGCCAAAATGCGGAACTTATTCTTTGGCTGTTACTTAGTCTAGCAGCCACTCCTATGCTGGGGCAAGAGCAGGATTCCTTATCAGCGAAAGAGAAACGCAGGGAACTAGCAAGGGTTCAAATCAATGAACTAAAAGCAGGAACCCTAGTCGTACGTATCCCCAGCGATGCCCGAAAAATATATGCCACCCAAAAACTATTGGAAAGTGAGACGCTAAGTGAAAGTGCTCGGGAGCGCTTAGAAAACCAACTAGCCGAAACAACAGAAGAGTCTAATGAGAGGGCTAACGCAATTATGGCAGCATTTAGGAACGAATTCAATTTTACGAAAGTATTCTTCATGTACGACTACAGTATGAAGCCGTTGCTAGCTGGCGAGCGCGAAGGCCTATTTTTGGCGGAAGCCCAAAAAGTAGACCCTGACCTCCGCTTAGGCGAGCAGCCCTTTTTTGTGCTCCGCTTAGGAAAGGCAGAGTTGCAGGGCGAAGGCCGACTCGATGCACTAGTCTTTATGGATGCTGAAGGCAAAGACCTCTACAAACCCTTTCCTTACTACCTCAAGTTAAATACCGTTACCTATCTGATCGACCAGCTTTTTTACCCTTCTAAGGCTTTCGCCAAAAATATATTAGCTAGAGTGAAGAAGCTGAATGCAAGGCTTTACCGATTTCACGAAAGTGTAGGGGAGATACCTAGACCTTAGTGCTTATTTTTTGCAATACCGCGTCGATGGCTTGCTCTAGTAGCTGATGGTCTGCGCCAAATGGCAGTGCGGAGGGGCCTTTATATTGATGAGCTTCTGCTAAGCCTTTTTGAATATCAATGGCATTTTGCGCTTGATAATTGAATATACCTTGCGCTTGGAGGTGTTTTGCTAGGTACTCTTGTTCTGTTTGTCCGGGTGTTGGCACTAACAATGCTGGTTTTCCCAGTTTAACCAAGTCCATCAGCGTACTATAGCCAGACCTGCAAACAATTATTTTGCTTTCATTCATCACGGCATTCAGGGCCTCCGAGGTGAGATAGGATACAATCTTAACATTAGGCGCTATTTGCTGCTCTTCGTAACGCTCCGTTTTGCCCTGTACTAGTAGAATATTGCCCTCTAAGGTAGGTATTTGCTGTAGCAAAATTTGCTCTAAGCGCGTCCGCTGCGGCTCGGGCCCTGATAGTAAAAAGAGCACATCATATTTGCTTTCTACCTGCTCGGATTTCATCCGAGAAAGAATACCTAAATACGTACTTGGACTAGGCAACGCTGGGTGACAGAGTACACCTGCTAGGTTATTAGCTCCACCATAATCAGGTACCCAACAGACATCAAAATCACGAATGTAGTAGGTATTAAGTTTTAGAATAGGCTTGGCCATCCACTTGATAGGCGTGATGATATAGAGCTGGTGCGACATAAATATAGAATAGGCCAGCTTGGAAGAACAGCCGAAACGATTATCAGAAATAATCAAATCTACTTGGTAGTCTTTTACTATTTTTTGAACAGCAAGATACTCCCTCCGAATAGTTCGAAAAATATGAGGCGTTTGGATCAACACATTGAGTGTCATATCTTTCGTGTAATACTTGATGTCGTAGCGGGGCAAGCGGATAAATTCCAGGTTAGGATATTCTTTTTGTAGCAGTTGGAGAGGGCTACTGCTACTACCAATGATCACCCGCACATTGCGCTCAAGCAGGGCATCAATAATTGGAATACATCGTGTAGCATGACCCAAGCCCCAGTCTAAGGGGGTTACCAGAGCAGTAATTGGTTTTGCTTTCATTTTCTGATTGATAAGTGTAAGAGATGTTTTCCAGTGCTTATAAAATTACTGTACTTTGTTGGAAGCTTCGTTGATTATACTATAAAAAGAACTTCAAAAATCATCTTATCATGGTCAGTAGCAAGCAATTAGCCCGTTTGGTAGTATTTGGTTTGATTATTGTTTTGATGAATAGCTGCCGTGCAGCTAGTTGCGGCTGCCCTATGTCCCAAAACGAAAACGGGCAGGAATGGCTGAATCAGCCGCTCTTGCCCGTTGACACTATTGCCCCGCTAGACCGTTTAGTTTAAGCGAATCTCATCTTCGTTTTCATCATAAAAACGATAGGCCATCAGGTTGAAGTCATTATTTGAATGGATGCGTATCCACTTAAAGTGCTTTAAAAACCACTGTACTTGCATACTCTTCCAGCCATTCGTCAAGAAAGCAGAAATGTAAGGATGTACGTGAAGGTGTATTTGCGACTTGGGCCTAGATTGTACAATAAAGTTGAGGTCGCGCTCTATCTCATCTGTTAGTAAGATCGAAGCATTGATCTTACCCGTACCATTACAAGTGGGACATACTTCCGCTGTGTTGATCTTCACTTCTGGGCGTACGCGCTGTCTAGTGATCTGCATCAGTCCAAATTTGCTCAAGGGCAAAATGGTATGCTGCGCTCGATCTTTCTTCATGCTGGAGCGCATTGCCTTTAGCAGCTGTTTCTTATGCTCGGTGTTGCGCATGTCGATAAAATCGACAATAATGATTCCACCAATATCTCTTAGCCGCAACTGTCGGGCAGTTTCTTCTGCCGCCTCCATATTGACACGTAGCACGGCGTCTTCTTGATTTTTACTCCCCACCTTGTGCCCACTATTCACATCGATGACGTGCATCGCTTCTGTATGCTCAATCACGAGATAGGCGCCGCTAGGCATAGTCGCCGTCTTTCCGAAGGAAGATTTGATCTGTCGGGTTACCCCAAAAGCATCGAAGACTGGCTTAGAGGACCGATGATGCGATACAATTTTTACTTGATCGGGAGCGATAGAACCCAGAAATCCCTTTATGTTAGTGTAAAGCTGTTTGTCATTGACTACAATCTTACTGAAAGAGTCATTGAGGATATCGCGCAGAATACTAGAGGTTTTATCTAGTTCACTAAGCAGCTTTAATGGAGCTTTTGCCTTGTTCAACTGCTTGTAGATGCCTTCCCACTTTTGCATCATCAGCATCAGCTCTTCATGTAAGTCAGCCACCTTTTTGCCTTCAGCTGCTGTACGCACAATTACCCCAAAGTTCTTGGGCTTGATACTATCCACTAGCAGCTGTAATCGCTTGCGTTCCTCCGAATTTGAAATTTTCTTCGAAACCGCTACAATATCATTAAAAGGAGTGAGCACCAAGTACCGCCCAGGAATAGTAATTTCACAGCTTAGCCTTGGCCCTTTAGTTGAGATGGGTTCTTTAAGTACTTGTACGAGCACCTGCTGGCGCTTGTTAAGTACTTGATCGATTTTGCCCGTTTTTATGATTTCTGGTTCGAGCTTAAAATCCTCTAGCCGATGTGTCGAAATACTACCGGATATTGCGCTATCCGTGTATTTTAGAAGAGATCTTAGGTTGGGGCCTAAATCGGTATAATGTAAAAAAGCATCTTTTTTATGGCCTATATCTACAAATGCCGCGTTTAGGCCGGGCATTAATCGCTTGATTTTCCCCAAGAAAATATCACCTACTGTAAAGTTGTTGTTTGTCTTTTGGTGATGTAATTCAACTAATTTATTCCCTTCTAATAGTGCAATTTCGACTTCTGTGGGCGTAGAGTTTATAATTAAATCCTTTTCCACACGAATCTTACTTTAAATAGGTTTGGTATGGCTATACCTCGCCTTGTTTCTCTCATGAAAGAAAGTAACAGAGGTCAGATGTCTAAGAATTACTGATAGAACTAAAGAATGGAAATGATTCGTTGCAATGACAACAACAAGCCAGATTACCCTAGCAGGAGGATAATCTGGTATGTAAAATTGAAGTACAAGAACAGAACCAGCTGGCTGTTACTGCCTTTCGTAGAAACAGGTTATTTCAATTATCTGTTCTTCTTCTTATGTCTATTCTTACGTAGTCTTTTCTTACGCTTGTGCGTAGCAATCTTATGTCTTTTTCGCTTTTTACCGCAAGGCATACTGTTTTATTTTATATTAAAAAATATGTTTCTTCAACGCTTTCGCGTTTAACTATTAATTCAATCTAGCGCGACATTGAGCAGCAAAATTCGCCGCATTGGCACTGTCCCCCTTACCGTCGTAGGCTTGCGCCAATAGGCAGATGGTAGTTCGATTATCCGACTGCAACTGATTGGCCCTTGTGAGTCGCTCAATAGCTCGATCGTATTGGCCTGTTCTAATAGCTAGCCGACCAAGCGTATTCAGTACTAATACATTATCCGGGTCATTTTGGTTCAGCTCTAGCAGCATCTGAATGCCCTGCATAGGATTAGCCTGTGGAGGATTTTCAGCATAGCAAAGTGCCAGATTAACTCGATGTCTCATTTCTTCTGGATTCAACGAGATAGCATTTTCAAATGCAGTAATGGCACGGCCAGTGCAAAAAGACCGAATACGCTCTTCCGTAGATCGCTGTAGACATATGGTGTACGTCGTACCTGCAATCGACCAACTTTCCTCTTTTTCATCTAGCGTAGCTATTTCTTGTGCGTAGTAGCCAGCTATTGCATACTGCTCGAAATCAAACCATTTACCAGAAAGCTTTTTCAAAGCATCAATTTTGGCAGAGTCTACAAGGGTCTCCGCTAAATCATCTTCTAATACCAAAACGCTATTTCGATCACCTACGGACAAAGAAGAACGAGCCTCTTGTAGTAGAATCTTAATATCTGTGCTTTCAGTCTGTAATGCTCTTGTCTTTTCAAGAGCTCCAAGATTTGGGTCTTTGCGCTCACACCCAAAATAAAGTATTGCAAATAATAAAATAGACCCGCCAACAAGAGACCACTGCAATTTTGTCATGGATTATCAATTATTTTGGCGACTCCTATTCATTAATCGTCCGATCCGTTATCGCCAGGTAGTTCCGTCACATTATCCTTTACTTGCTCTACAAATACTTTTGCAGGCTTGAATGCAGGAATATAGTGTTCTGGAATTTCAATGGCTACATTTTTCTTGATATGACGACCAATTTTTTTAGCTCTTTTCTTGATCACAAAAGATCCAAAACCTCTGATATACACATTCTCTCCATCAGCCAAAGAATTCTTCACTTCTTTGAAGAACGTCTCTAGCGTAACCAGTACATCGACCTTTGGAACACCAGTTTTTTCAGAAATTGCTGCTACTAAATCAGCTTTTCTCATTTTTATTAAATTGGTTTATAGTGAGTTATAATATCTCCTTTACTTTGCGAAATCGAGTGGCAAATTTCGCAATTTTCTGCATGAATTGAAAGAAAAGATTAACTAAATTTCTTTTTTTTTCACTAATACTCAATGGCTTATAAAATATATCCCTTAGCTTTTCCAAAGTCCTTACAATGAGGGCAAACATAATGTGTTTGTCCTTTTAGTTGTCGGAATAATGTTTTATTGTTCCCAACCCCAACCAATTATACATGACACCATCTTCATTCTCATCCGTTTGATTATCTTTGCGCCGTACGCAAACGATTTCTGAATTAGACACGCATTTGTCAAATCATCACTATACGATTAAGTAGTATGCTATTATCAATGACGGGTTATGGACGGGTAGTGGAGTCCTTCCAGGACAAAACAATCATTATAGAAATAAGATCGCTCAATAGTAAGTTCACAGATATTCGGCTTAAGGTTCCTCAGAACTTTAAAGAAAAAGAAACAGATATACGCCGTATAGTATCTGATCATGTAGAGCGAGGGAAAATAGACCTGAATATAGAGGTGCAGTCCTTGCAAGGAGATGAGGCCTATGGACTCAATAAAGCCCTTTTCAAAAAATACTACAAAGAGCTCAAATCAGTAGCTGATGAACTGCAAATGACTACTGGTGATATTATGACTGCCATTCTGCGCCTACCCAATGTAGTAGCAGCAGCGACCGACGCCATAGAAGAAAAGGAGTGGAAAGCTATCCAGGGGGCGCTAAATAAAGCGCTAGAAAAGTTTAAGGCGTACCGTATGACAGAAGGGAAGGCCATGGAAGTAGACATGAATACGCGCATCCAAAATATTCAAACCTACCTAGGGCAGCTAGATCCACATGAAGAAGAGCGCGTAACGAGATTACGCCAACGCCTCCACCAAAATCTGGAAGATTACCTTAGCAAAGATAAAATTGATGAAAATCGGTTTGAGCAGGAAATCCTATTCTACCTCGAAAAGATAGACATCAATGAAGAGAAAGTCCGACTCAGCCAGCATTGCAAGTATTTTGTAGAGGAACTAGAAAAGGGGATCACGCTCAAGGGGCGTAAGCTTAGCTTTATCAGTCAGGAAATGGGCAGAGAAATCAATACCATGGGGGCTAAGGCTTACTCCTCTAACATCCAACGACTTGTAGTGAGCATGAAAGACGAGCTCGAAAAAATTAAGGAACAAGTTGCAAACTCCTTATAACTAAGGGTATGGGCAAGTTGATCCTATTTGCAGCGCCCTCCGGTGCAGGGAAAACCACCATTGTTCGTCATCTGTTGAAGGTGATTGACTCGCTCTCCTTCTCCGTATCAGCTACTACTAGAGCCAAGCGCTCCCACGAACAAGAGGGCGTAGACTACTATTTTATGAGTCCTGATTGCTTCCGTCAGAAAATTGCAGCTCAAGATTTTGTAGAATGGGTGGAGGTTTATGCCAATCAATACTATGGTACCCTCCGATCAGAGATTGAACGATTATGGATGGAGCAGAGAGATATTATCTTCGACATTGATGTGAAAGGGGCAATGATGATTAAAGCGGCATACCCTAAGGAAACGCTAGCCATTTTCGTCAAACCGCCCTCTACTCAAACCCTTATCGATCGACTCACAGCCCGTGGTACCGAAAGCGCAGAAAGTCTGAAAAAAAGAATCCAGCGATTTGAAGAAGAGCTAAGCTATCAAAACAAATTTGACTATATTCTAGTTAACGACATACTGAGTCATACGCTCCAAGAAGCTGAAAAAATTGTACTTCAATTCATTCAAGATGGATACGCTCATTACGAACGACATTAAAATTAGTGTAGAGAACTTCTTCCAGCCAGGTTATTCTCAGCCTGCCTCTTCTCAGTTTGTGTTCGCTTATCGGGTATCTATTGAAAATTTAAGCAGCGAAACGGTTCAGTTACTCCGAAGACACTGGTTTATCAAAGATGCCAACGGAACGCTACGCGAAGTAGAGGGAGAAGGTGTCATCGGCAAACAGCCGATTATAGCGCCCGGCGGTATGCACCAGTATGTTTCTTGGTGTAATCTTTCAACTTCTATCGGAAAAATGTATGGAACCTACCAGATGCTGCGCAGAAAAGACAACTACCTTTTCGACGTTACCATTCCAGCATTCAAAATGATTGTGCCACACAAACTAAACTAACGCTCCACCACTGCAATACACTTTAGCTCAATAGCAATTGGCGTCGGCAAAGCATCAATACCTACAGTGGTACGGCAGGGCTGATTATCTTTAAAATATGCTGCATACACCTTATTGTAAGTATGGAAATCCCGCTGCATATCCGTCAGGAATACGGTGACATCTATCAAATCTTCCCACTTAGCACCACTCGCTTCTAGCACTGCTCTGACATTTTGAAATACAGAATGGCACTGCGCCTCAAAATCAAAGGTCACGAAATTACCACTTTTAGACTGCTCTAGCCCTGGCACTCCATCTGTCTTGGGGTCTCGTGGTCCAATACCAGATAAAAACAACAAGTTGCCTACCTTTCGAGCATGTGGATAGGCACCGACTGGCTTGGGTGCATTAGCTGCGTCTATTTTCTTATTCATATACAAGGTTTTATTTGTCTGTTTTCATGCCGACTTAACATGGCCTCCGAAACTATTTCATTTTTGAAAAACCAACAATCAGAAGGTTACTACCACTCTGAAACGGGGAGGAAACACTTTTAGTCTTTAATGCTGAGTGTTGCCGTCTGGTTGACCAAATGATTAGATAATTTGATTAAAAGTAACTATTTAGGTTGATTTGCAAAATAGCGAGAAAATAGCGAAATAGCACAGGTGAGCAAAGACGAGATCATAGAGCAACAGGCTAAGGAAATAGCCAAGCTGAAATCACTGCTGTCAGCGGCACTGGCTCGTATTGCAGAACTTGAAGCACAGCAAAAAGCCAATAGCAGCAACTCCTCTAAGCCCCCGAGCAGCGATGGCCTGAAGAAGCGCCCTGCGTTTGCTCGCAAGAAAGGCGGCAAAAGAGGGGGTCAGGCTGGGCATAAAGGCAAAACACTAGAAATGGTTAGCCAGCCTATGGTGGATCATCTTGTTGTCCACCCGGTAGTTGATCAAACATGCAGATGTGGGCAGCGCCTGGAAGATACGGTGGCAAGCATAAGTTTAGAGCGGCGCCAAGTTTTTGAGCTTCCCCCGAAGCTTCTGGAAATATATGAGCACCGCTTGGAGGTCAAACATTGCCCTTGCTGCGGGGAGCAGTACACCGGCAGCTTTCCATCTGGGGTATTAGCCCCTGTACAATACGGTGACAGGGTACACGCCCTGATCAATCTGCTGAATGTGGAGCAAAGCATGCCAGTAGGGCGCATAGGAGAGCTTTTCGCCAGCCTGACAGGGTATGCGCTCAATGAGAATACCATATGTACTTCCATACAGCGTATGTACAGCAAGCTTGCCGATGATGAAACAATAATCAAAGAGCAGGCATTGCGCAGCCCAGTAGCGCATGCCGACGAAAGCGGCGCTCGTGTGGCTGGCCAACTGCATTGGGTACATAATTTTGTCTGTGGGCTATTCACGTATCTTTTTGTGCACAAAAACAGAGGCGCCAAAGCGCTGCACAGCGATCAAAGTATCGCTCAAGACTATACAGGCACACTTGTTCACGACTGCTGGGCCAGCTATTTTGGTTTGGAAAATGCGCGCCATGCGCTTTGTGGGGCGCACTTGCTACGCGAGTTGAGGGGGCTAAGCGAAAACTATCAGCGCCGATGGGCTTCCAAGATGCATAGTTTGCTAATGTACGCTTA
>JBCCRH010000058.1:0-19627 GCA_039208045.1 Bacteroidota bacterium | reverse complement strand
GGTTGGATTTAGCGGTATTCGGGGGTATAATGGCCCGACCTACCAAAGTGGTTTCAGCTTCAACATTCCAGTACAAGGGTTGGTGGACGAGTTTACTCCTGGTGATTTGCGCTTGGCACCTACTATCCTAGATATTTTGGCCTTCCAGGCAGAACAAGAAGCGAATGGCGTTCAGTTGACTTTTTCGGAAGGCTTTGAGCACACGGGGTATTACAATCATAAGTATATTCCTCGCCAAGGAGAAAGCTTCCAAGATCCAAATTTGACCAACTCAACGAACTACCGTGCTATCCGATTTTCGGATGTCCTGCTGATGGCAGCCGAAGCACACAATGAGATTGGCAATGATGATATCGCCAGAACCTATCTCAATCGCGTGCGTACTAGAGCGGGTTTAACCGATGTGGTTTCCAGTGGAACCGCACTTGGAGCCGCCATTTTCAGAGAACGGCGACTAGAATTGGCAGGAGAAGGGCATCGCTTTTTTGACCTCGTACGTACCGACCGCGCAGCAGATGAAATCGATGGCTTTGTGAAGGGCAAACACGAATTATTCCCCATTCCATTGATCGAAATCGAACTAGCAGGTAATGTTTGGGAACAAAACCCAGGTTATTAATTCCAAAAAAAACTATAAAACAATGCGATATATATCGATATACTTTAGTCTTTTGCTGCTCCTCTTGGCAGCATGTACCGAAGACTCCTTTGAGCCAGTTGATGTCAGCCCACCCAGTGACCTCAGCCTCCGGTTCGACATCGCTAAAGATGATTCTGGCGATGTCACCATCTACCCAGAAGCGGTAGGTGCTGCGCTTTTTGATGTTTTCTTGGGCATCAACCCAAATGAAACGCCCGAGCAAGTTCAACCAGGAAATGGCGTTTCGGCTACTTATCCAGAAGGAACCTATACTGTTCGTGCTATTGCTTACAATTTGGAAGGTGAAAGTATAGAAACGAGCCAAGAGTTGAATATACAGCTTACGCCGCCAGCCAATCTGCAGGTGGAAGTAACCATCGATCCGATCAATACGAATGAGGTCACCGTTACGCCCACTGCTGATAATGCTACGCTATTCGATATTTTCTTTGGTGAAGCCATGGATGAAGAGGCAACACAGATTATGCCAGGTGCTTCGGCAGCACATACCTATGCAGCGTCGGGTGAATACACCTTACGGGTCATTGCGCGCAGTGCTTCTTCCACTACTTTAGAATATACGGAAGTGCTGAATATTATCCTCCCAGCAGCCGCGCTAAACCTTCCCATCGACTTTGAAAATCCAGACGTTAACTACGTTTTCGAAGAATTTGGTGGAGCCAATTTAAGTGTCATAGACAATCCTGATGCTAGTGGAGAAAACACTTCCGCACGAGTAGGCCGTCTATTCAAAATGAGTGATTCGGAAGTATGGGCTGGTGGCTTGCTGACCTTACCAGAACCGATTGATTTTTCTATCAACAATCAATTCAGTATAAAGGTATGGAGTCCTAAAAATGGAGCTATCGTTCGGTTAAAGGTGGAAAATTTAGATGATGCCAATATCTTCTTTGAACTAGATGCCACCACTACTACTTCAAATACCTGGGAAACCTTAACCTATGATATGAGTAGTATCGATCAAGGTAATGAGTACTCTAAAGTCGTACTATTCATGGACTTTGGAAATCCAGGAGATGATTCGGACTATTACTTTGATGATATTGTACTTGGAGTCGGAAGCTCAGCGCCCAGCCTTAGCTTACCGATTGATTTTGAGTCGGATGACATTACCTATACTTTTACTGATTTCGGAGATGCTGGTGCGAGCCGTATCGATAATCCTGATCCGTCAGGGATTAACACGTCCGAAAAGGTTGGGCAATTGGTTAAAGCAAACGGTGCACAAACTTGGGGTGGTTCCTTCTTAGAGCTCCCTGCTCCTATTGACTTTAGCGCTGGTACGGATATTTCCGTAAAGGTATGGTCGCCTAAAGAAGCAATCACCGTACTGCTCAAAATAGAGAACGCTGATAATGGAGACATTTTTGTGGAAACCTCAGTGACAACGACTTCAGTCAATGCCTGGGAAACCCTCACTTTCGACATGAGTGGCATCGACCCTAGTCAAGAATACAGTAAAGTGGTGCTTTTCTTCGACTTCGGCACAACAGGCGATGGCAGCACCTACTACTTTGATGATATCACCCTCAACTAAAAGCAATTAAAAAAATGAATAATCTCAAATATTTAAAACTCCCCTTCCTCGCACTCCTCCTCCTCGGCTTGGGAGCCTGCGAAGAAGACCTCTCTGAAATTGGAGAACTAAATACTCCCACTAACCTCACGCTCAATGTGGATGTAGCCCAGGATGGTTCTGGAAAAGTAACCGTAGATGCCAATGCTGATGATGCCTTTGTGTACCACCTATTTTTTGGAGTAGGAGAAAGCGAGACAGCAACTGTGAGTTCAACCGGTTCGGTAGAATATATTTACCGTAATTCGGGCGATTATATCATCCGAGTGGTCGCTTATGGTAGTGGTGGACTTTCGTCCAATACCTCAACGGATATTTCCGTGGAAGTACTCTATGAGCCCCCCACTGATTTGATTCAAACCCTCACTAATGGTACTAGCCGAAACTGGCTCTGGCGCAAGGCAGTCCCGGGTCACTTAGGGGTTGGGCCTACCGCCGATGACAATGGTAATCCCGTAGGAGAACCCATCTGGTACATGGCACAACCTTTTGAAAAAGAGGCAGATGGTTGCCTCTATGAAGACCTCATGACCTTTACGCTGAACTCGGATAATACCGTGGATTATTCCCTCAACAACAATGGTGTCACCTACTTTAATCGTGGGGAAGTGGCAGCTGAACTGGGCGAAACACCGCCGGGCGCCGATCAGTGCTACAATTATGAAGTGGCACCTATCGTAGCTGTAGGTTTCTTTGAATCGGAGAGCGGCCTGAGCAATACCACCGATGTCAGCTTCCTGCTGGGTAGCGGCTCCTTTATCAGCTACTTCCTAGGGAGCAGCACTTACGAAATTTTGAGCTATAGCAATGACGAAATAGACTTGCGCGTCATCCAGACCGATGATACTGGTTTCCAATTTGCCTGGTACATCAAGCTCATTGCAGAAGATGCTGCTGTTGATCCAGAGCCTGAATTCGAACTCTTTTGGTCCGAAGAATTTGATGGGGATGGTGCTCCTGACCCAGCTACTTGGAGCTACAATATAGGCGTAGGAGACAATGGCTGGGGGAATGGCGAAGAGCAGTTCTACACCGATCGATTAGATAATGTGTCGGTCAGTGATGGCACTCTAAAAATTACAGCAAAGCGCGAAAACTTTAGTGGCCGTCAGTATACCTCGGGCCGCATCATTACGCAAGATAAATTCGAGTTTACCTACGGCAAAATCGAAATCCGTGCCAAGCTTCCTACCGGCGGCGGCACATGGCCTGCCCTTTGGCTGCTCGGTGCTAATTTCGACGTGGTAGGCTGGCCCTCTTGTGGCGAAATGGACATCATGGAGCATGTGGGTAATCGCCAGGATGTAGTGCAGGCAGCTGTGCATTCCCCGTCTAGCTTCGGCGATACCTTCAACAAAGGGGAAACTACCGTGCCCGGCGTTTCTGATGGTTTTAATACCTACGAACTGATCTGGGACGCACAATCCTTGCGCTTTGGTGTAAATGGAAATACTTACTACACCTACGATCCACCCGTAAAAGATGGTCAAACTTGGCCATTCAACAGCGATGCGTTCTTTATCCTCAATGTGGCCATGGGCGGCAGCTTGGGCGGCGCTATTGATAATGCTTTTACGGAGAGTACGATGGAGGTGGATTATATCAGGGTGTTTAAGGAGCAATAGTTTAGCATATCGGATATTTCACTAATTGATATAGTGAAATATCCGATCACTTCGAACGCGCGATTCTTACGAGTTCTTCAGAACAGCTGGCCTATCCACCTTCAAAAAAGCCCCCTTCGGCGTCTCACAAACCGGGCAGCAATAATCCACTGGCAATTTCTCAAATACTAAACCTTTAGGAATGTCATTATGAGCATCTCCAAATCGCTCATCATATACCCATAGACAGGACGGGCACTGGTGCATTGATACAGCTAGGTTCTCCTTCGCGTTCGTTTCAGCCCCTAATTTGGTGGTCTCCTCTTCATGCTCTCCCAATTGCTCAAAGTATAACTGACTCAATTCCATCAACAAACCCGGTAGCTCAATCCGGTCGACATCCTGGGCGTAAGTGATGTAGTCTAGCTGATTAGGGTTGAAATTTTTACAGTACAATACATTATAGGTGGGCCGAATCTGAAAGTTTTTGACGATCGTTGGTACCGGATTGGGTTCGATGACAATCGAAGTGAAGTTGACGCTATAATCGCTTTTGATCGCAAAGGTCAAGCCATAGGTACTAATATCGTTTTGATCAAAATTGCGGACGATAAAGCGCTTCAGGTCAAGTGCTGCGTCATCCGCCAAGGGTAAGTGCCAGTTGAGCTCCAAGGAAGAATGCCGCACATTGATACCAAAACGGCCCAATAGCTTCTCCCAAGCCAGCTTATACTCTTTGCCGATTCCTTTTACAATCAATGACTTCCAAGGCGTCAGACAAATCTTTCCAATGCGGCACGAAAGGCATAGATCGCACATGGCCTTGAGGAACTTAACATCATACAAATTATTCCTCCAATATAAGCCTAGCCAGTACTTATCGATCCCCATCTTATTCATGCCTTCATAATACGGAAAGGCGTTGAAAGGTACATTCAAGGGCTCGCTAATGGTCCGGTTATTGGAGTCCATCTCATTATTGACCTCTTCGAATAATTCACTTACCGTTTCTACCTCTGCATAAACGCTTTCGATGGTCTTAGCTACTTTGGCCACATCCCAGGTATAAATCAAAACGGGGTAGCGCTGCATCGTATCCCAATTCGGTAAACGTAGGTATAAATACCAGTAGTCTTCTTCATTGGAAGCAATAAAATTCAACTGACCGGTAAATAATGGAACGAGCTGCTGCTTCGGATCGGTGATATTAATTTGAAGCTTTGGATTATAGCTAAAACGCTCCAAAATATAAAGGTAGGTGGCACCACTCAACCAGCGCGTACTGGGAAAGATATTAGCGGACACATACGAGCTAACAATGTTTTGGTATTTCCGCTCACTGATATATTCTAAATCAATACTTTCAAATTGACTCTCCCGCGCTTGCTGATCGACCGCTTCAGGCAGTACAATATCCTGCCGTGAACCAAAGTGTAGGCTTTCCAACCCAAAAGACGCTGCCATCTCAATGATCCGCTTGAGCTCACTTGGCGACAACACCCCACCTTTCACTAATATTCGCTGTAAATCTTTTCGCATCATGCCTTTATCAACTGTGCTTCTAAAATTTCTTTAATCTCCGGCTTGCAACTCCCACAGCCTAAGCCCGCTCCCGTCTGCCGACATAAGTCATTAAACTCAGTGCAGCCTGCCTTGATCTTTTCTGCTAAATTACCTGCGCCCACATGATTGCAAGAGCATACTAATTTGCCCAAAACAGGCTCTGCCTGGTTCTGTCCTCTGAGCAGTTCAGTTCGTTTACTGGATAATTCAATTTTATCTTCAATGAGCATTTTGAACTCTGCAAATTCTGCCTTATCTCCCAGTAATATGGCCCCAATCAGTCGATCATCTTTAACAATGCACTTTTTGTAATACCGCTGAAAGATGTCCGTAAAGATGACTTCCTCGTAAGAAGGATCATTCTTTGGCACTTTGATTTCCCCAATACTACAGAGATTAAAATCATCAAACTTTAGGATATTCATGAGCACAGAACCTTCATAGATACTGCTCAAATCACCATTCAAATACTTCGCTAGGCAATCTGCTTGTTGTTCTGCGGCAGCAGTAATCCCGTAGGTCTTCTTCTGAAACTCTGCTATTTCACCAATCGCGTAAATATTGGGCGTGCTCGTTTCAAAATACGCATTCACCGTTACGCCTCGCCCATACTTTACGTCTGCTTCTTTGAGCAATTCAATATTCGGGCGGGTACCGATAGCGTATACCGCAGCTGTACACGAGATGATTTTTCCACTTTTTAGGGTCACCGTAAGCCCTTTTTCATCTTCCAGGCTAAAGATCGTATCCACCTCGTTATCAAAGTAGATATTAATACCGCGCTCCATCACATCTTCCGCTAATAGCTTACTAGCGATGGTATCCAACTGGCGCTCCATCAGTTTAGAGGCCCGTTGAATAATCGTGATCTTCACATCAATTTTGCGCAAAGCAGCCGCTAACTCTAAGCCCAGTAAGCCCCCACCTACAATTACTACATGCTGTTTATTTCTAGCGTATTCGGCTGTCGCCAAATAGGCTTTCAAAGCATCTGCATCGCTCCGCCTGCGCATGGTGAATACCCCAGGCAAATCAATCGGTACCTCGCGAGGCACAAATGGGCGACTCCCTGTTGCTACAATCAATTTATCGTAAGCATAAGTCTTTCCCGTTTGATCTGTAATAGTCTGGTGCTCCTTATCGATCTGCTGAATCGCAATAGACGGATGAATTTTTACCTGCATCTTATCCAATTCCTGCTGCTTGATTTTCACCAAATTATCCCAACTTAAGTGCTCACTGATATACTCTGGCAGTAGCACCCGGTTATAAAATGGATAAGGTTCTTTCGAAAACACCTGAATTTCGTCCTTAGGATTCAGTGCCCTGTACGTTTTAATAAACCGAAAAGCAGCAGCTCCTGCTCCCACCACGCACACGCGCTCAAAAGGCTTGACCAATTTTCTTACCTGAACCGCCGCATACTTATAATCCGGTTCTTTAGAACGCGGATCGTATAAATTATTAGTCAAATTATTGGCTCGACCAAAAGCCTTACCCAGTATTTTGCTCCAGTGCATGGGCAGAAAGACGACGCCAGTCTTGATCGTTCTGGACACTTTCACTTTTACTCGCACTTCTCCCCTATCATTACTCACTACCGCAATTTGCCCATCCGCTAAGCCACGCATCATGGCATCCACTCGGCTAATTTCTAGAAATGGCATTGGGTAGTGGGTCTTCAAATTGTTCACCTTGCCCGTCTTGGTCATGGTATGCCACTGATCTCTGATACGTCCAGTAGTCAGAATGAGCGGATGCTTTTCGGAAAGCTTCTCAGAGCGATTCAGAATATTCTCTGGTGTATTAAATTGAGCCTTTCCAGAAAAAGTCGGAAATTTTTTATCCGTGAATAGGCGGGGCGTGCCAGGGTGATCTTGGTAAGGAACAGGCCATTGGAAGGTACCTTCCTCTTTTAAGCGCTGATGGCTGAGGCCAGAAATGTCGATATTGGTTCCTTTAGTCATTTGGCAATACTCATCGTACACTTCGCTGACATTATTGTAATCAAAGCCGCGATAGCCCATTGCTTGCGCAAAACGCCATAGAATTTCTGCATCCGGCAGTGCTTCCCCAGGGGGATCGATCACTCGCTCCAAATAGCTAATGCGACGATCCGAATTGGTCATCGTCCCTGCCTTTTCTAGCCAGCCAGCCGCTGGCAGCAGTAAGTCAGCGTATTGGGTCGTATCCGAGCGATTCGAAATATCCTGCACTACCACAAAACGTGCATTGTCCATCGCGCGCTCCATCTTGTTCAGATCAGGCAAGCTAACCATTGGGTTGGTACAAATGATCCAAATAGCCTTTAGTTTACCGCTTTCTAGCGCATCAAAAAGCTGGGTGGCTGTTAAGCCTGGTTTAGGAGCAATCGAATCTACCCCCCAAAATTCCGCTACTTCTTGTCGATCTTTTGCCTTTGTCAAATCTTTGTGTACCGCCAATAAGGAAGCCATACCCCCCACTTCTCGTCCCCCCATGGCATTGGGCTGACCAGTCAATGAAAAGGGGCCTGCGCCGGGCCGCCCCACTTGGCCAGTCATCAAGGATAGGTTAAGCAGGGTATAATTTTTATCTACTCCAATCACACTCTGATTCAGGCCCATGGCCCACATCGAGATAAAATTGTTGGCTTTACCGATATAGTAGGCTGCCATTTTTATTTCCTGTACGGAAATCCCGCAGATAGAGGCGGCTTTCTTTAGTGAAGTGCGGTTGACAAGAATGCTGTAATTTTTAAATCCAAGCGTATACTTTTCAACAAATTCCTCATCGATCATGCGGGTTTCAATCAAACGCCGGGCAATGGCGTTGAAGAGTACCACATCTGTTCCTGGATTAATTTGTAAGTGAAGATCAGCAATAGAGCAAGAAGCCGTCTCGCGTGGGTCAACCACGACAATCTTGACATCTGGATTTTTTTCTTTGTGAGCTTCTATCCTTCTGAACAGTATCGGGTGGCACCAGGCGGGATTAGCCCCTGCAATCATAAAACAGTCGGCTAATTCAATATCATCATAGTTGATCGGTACGCTATCTTCTCCAAAAGTCTTGATATAGCCCATCACCGCCGAGCTCATGCACAGGCGAGAGTTGGTATCGATATTATTGGTACCAATAAAACCTTTGACTAGCTTATTAACTAAGTAATATTCTTCGGTAAGACATTGTCCAGAAACATAGAATCCAACTGCATCTGGCCCATGCTGCTTGATGATGGAGGAGAAAACCGCTGCCGCTCTTTTGAAAGCCATCTCCCAAGTCGTACGCTCCATCGGATGGTTGCGGCTCCACCGCATTTGTGGATACTTTAGGCGATCTGACTGATCCTGCACGACGTAGTGCAGATTTCGCCCTTTAGAGCACAGCATACCCTTATTGACGGGATGCGTTGCATCCCCTTCTACCTTGATTCGTCCTTTTGCATCCTTTTGCACCTCTATACCACAACCCACTCCACAGTAGGAACAGGTAGATTTGTACGTTTCGTATCGCATGCCTGTCTGTTTAAGCAATGATCACAATAATACCGACCGATCGCGAAACACCTAGTGCTCCAAGAAGTCAATCAAGTGTTTGCGATAAGCGTAATAATCTGGATGGTTAAGGATGGACTTTCGCTTTCTGGGCCGTTCAAAGCCTATTTCTAAGATGTCACCAATCTGCGCTCTCGGCCCCGAAGTCATCATAATAACTCGATCCGCCAAAAAGATAGCTTCATCAACATCATGCGTAATCTGGATGGCAGTAATCTTTTCTTTATTCCACACTTCCAGCAACACATCTTGCAGTTCGGCCCGCGTCAGCGAATCTAGCATTCCGAAAGGCTCATCGAGCAGCAAAATCTTAGGTTTGAGTGCAAATGCCCGGGCAATACCCACCCGCTGCTGCATACCCTGCGATAGCTCGGTAGCCTTTTTATGGAACGCACTTTCAAGGCCTACTTTGCTAAGATAGTATTTTCCTATTGCTAATTGCTGTTTTTTGGTGCCGTGCGGAAAAACTTGCTTTACGCCCAGCATCACATTTTCCAAAGCCGTCATCCACGGCAATAAGCTAGGCGACTGAAAAATCACAGCCCGCTCCGGGCTCGGCCCTGCAATGGGCGTCTGATTCAGCAAGATTTGCCCCCCCGAAATCTCATTCAAGCCCGCGATCATGGTCAACAGAGTCGTCTTCCCACAACCCGAATGCCCAATAATCGAAACAAACTCTTCTTTCTTAATTTCCAACTGCAACTGATCTAACACCACATAGTCGCCCTTGGGCGTCGGATAAATTTTGGTTAAGTCCTTCATGTGCAACATCGTCTCCGTTGCCACTTCAGGCATATTTATAGTAGTAGACATAGTTATAATATTTAATAGATTCAACTTGCGCAGCACTACAGTATTCTTGCCGTATACTGCACCAGAACAAGTCCAGATTTGGTGGCGGCGGGCCGAAAAGGCACTGTTCGACGGAGGAGTTTGCCTTTTCTAGCCTTTTTGCTTCGTTTTTTGGCAATGAAAAAATGAAGAGCCCAGCCGGCTTGAGGCGAAAACAATCCTAGTGACCTAACACACAGCTTGAGTTCAAAAACTAAGCTCATCAACTAGCCTTTTTCAAGAAGGGAAAACGAGCTCCTGAACTAATCTTCGGTTGCAAATCCGGCAACACATAGGTATCCGACTGCGTCAGCTTCGACGCTTCCCCCAGCTCTACGAGATAATTCAAAATCTCCGTCCGTACTTCCTTAAATTTAGGGTCCGTATTCAAAGCTGTTTTATCTCTCGGGCGCTCCACATCGATGATAAACTCTGGGCCGAGCGTTGCATTTGGGCCGGGCTGTAGTGGAATAATCCGATCCGCCATAAGCAAGCCTTCATCTACATCATTGGTAATGAGCAGTGCTGTGCGCTTATTGGCGCTCCAGATTTTCAATATCTCCTCTTGAAGATTCCCTCTAGTCAAGGCGTCTAATGCACCTAATGGCTCATCCATTAATAAAAGCTCTGGATCAGTAGAAAGGACTCTGGCTACTGCCACGCGCTGGCGCATGCCGCCGGATAATTCCTTCGGCTTTTTGTGCAGCGCAGGCGTCAGGTTCACCATGTCGATATACTTCCGAATGTGCTCGTCCTTTTGCTTTTTAGTCCAGCTGGGGTATACCGCGTTTACCGCAAGGGCTACATTTTCATAGACCGAAAACCACGGTAGCAGGGAGTAATTTTGGAAAATAATGCCTCGATCCAAGCTGGTTCCTTTGATAGGTTCGCCCTTAAATAAGACTTCTCCCTCGCTCGGCTCCAATAAACCAGAGAGCATATTGACCAAAGTGGTTTTTCCAGATCCCGTAAATCCAACGATGGCCAAAAACTCTCCCTCTTTCATGGTCAGGTTAATGTTGTGGAGCACGTCTGTACGATTAGCTCCACTTCCATACCATTTACTAACGTTCTTAAATTCTACTATTGCAGACATGATAACTAGATTTTTGTGGTAGCCAATTAAGCGATGGCCTTTTCGAAAGAAACCGATTGCTGTACCCAAAACATCACACGATCCAATAGGAATCCGATGATTCCGATTACAAACATCGCCACGATGATTTTAGCATTCGAATCATTGGCACCATTCTGGAATTCTTCCCACACAAAAGATCCTAAGCCTGGGCTTTGTGCCAGTAGCTCAATCGCAATGAGTACCATCCAAGCTACCGATACTGTGATACGCATTCCTGTAAAGATCAAAGGAATCGCTGAAGGTAAGATCACCTTAAATATCTTTTTCCCAACCCCCAACTTAAGCACTTTCGCCACGTTGATGTAGTCCTTATTGACCGTCGAGACGCCCACGCTGGTATTGACCAAAGTCGCCCACATGGCACACAAGCCTACACTGATACTGGAAATAATAAAGGAAGTATCCAGATCGGAATTTAGCGTAAGCGTTTTCACAATCATAAACACGAGCAAGAGCCACACTACGGGCGAAACCGGCTTAAATACCTGGATCAACCAGTTGAAGGCGGTACGTAGGGTATCATTCAACCCAATAAATACGCCAATAGGGATGGCGATGAGCATACTAATCAAGAAACCGACTAAGACGGTTTTCAAACTCGTAAAAATCTGATCGATGAAAGAGGGGCGTCCGGTATAGGTAATCGCAGCTTGTCCTGCTGCTTTGCGCTGTGCATTGGTGGCTGCTACTTTTTCGTAGAATTCGGCCTTCTTCTGGCTAATATCTTGGTGATCGATCAACAGGGTATTTGCCGCTGTCCACACCTGTGTGGGAGAAGGCAAGGTATTCGGTTGGCAACTAACGTCGCCTGATAGGATACAAGCTTCGACCTCTGCTGCTGCAGCTGCACCCTGCGTTTCGAGTGCTTTTTGAATCTTAGATTGTGCTTCTACCTGATAGAGATAGCCGGCCCCGACATGCCAAATACACAAAAAGACCAACATAGATAATAAAGAGATACCTATTTTTTTCAACGACTTACCAAAGTCGATTTTAGCAGGCTTCAGTTGGCTTAGTGCAACTTTTAGATTGCCGATCAACGCCGACTTCGGCTTAGCTGGAATCGTTGCCTCTTTCATAATCGTACAGTTTGATTTTTTTCAAAAATGCCTGGGACATGCTTGGCATGCCCCAGACTAATGGATTAGTTTTTGTGTTTATGTGCCGCTATTGAACTTCTTCTTTATTACCAATCTTGAAGCTATTGATATAGCCAATGGGGTCTTTACCATCGTAGGTTTTTCCGTCAATGAAATCGGTGGTTGCTGGCTTGTAGCCGTCCGTTGCGGGAATATCTGATGCTGGGATCTTACCTTCTTCCACCAAGACCTTAGCTGCCATTTCCCAAATATCTGGGCGATAAATATCCTTGATTTTCTCGCCATACCAAGCTGCTGGCTTCGATTCTGGAATTTGCCCCCAACGTCTCATCTGAGTCAAGAACCATACGCCATCTGAATAAAATGGATAGGTCGCATTGTAGCGATAGAATACATTGAAATCAGGCATAGAACGCTTGTCTCCTTTTTCAAATTCGAAGGTTCCTGTCATAGAGTTTGCGATCACTACCGAGTCTGCACCCACATAGTCTGGCTTTGACAGAATGCCTACTGCCGCAGGGCGATTCGCTGGCTCATCCAACCACTTAGCAGCTCTAATCAATGCTTTAGTGATGGCCACTGTCGTATTTGGATACTTGTCAATAAAGTCTTTGCGCAATACGAATACTTTTTCTGGGTTATTTTTCCAGATGTCGTAGTTAGTCGTTACTGGTACACCGATTCCTTTGAAAACCGCCTGTTGGTTCCAAGGCTCCCCTACACAGTAGCCGTAGATCGTACCTGCTTCTAGCGTTGCTGGCATCTGTGGTGGAGGGGTTACCGAAAGGAGTACATCTGCATCCACCTGCCCTTGAATATTATCCGCGGTATACATACCTGGGTGAATGCCCGCTGCGGCTAACCAGTAGCGTATTTCATAGTTGTGGGTTGATACGGGGAATACCATCCCCATTTTAAAGGCTTTGCCTGATTTTTTGTATTCGTCTACTACAGGCTTGATCGCATCTGCTTTGATCGGGTGTACGGGCTTGCCCCCTTCCATTGGGATATTGGGCTTCATTTTCGCCCAAACATCATTCGAGACGGTGATGCCATTTCCATTCAAATCCATAGAGAAAGGCGTAACCAATTCCGCCTGACGGCCAAAACCTGCCCCTGCTGCGATAGGCTGACCCGCCAACATGTGGGAGCCATCTAGCTGGCCATCAATCACGCGATCCAGTACGTTTTTCCAGTTCGACTGTGCCTCAATCGTTACAAACAGTCCCTCTTCTTCAAAATAACCCAGCTCTTTTGCGATAGCTAAAGGAGCCATATCGGTTAGCTTTATAAAACCAAAGGTCAGCTGTGGCTTTTCAATAGCTAAGTTTGGTGCAGTGCTGTCGGTTGAAGTGGTAGCATCCGTGCCGGTGCTTTTGCTGCCCCCGCAGCTCCATAGTAGTATGGAAAGTGTTAGTAATACTAAAGGAAATATCTTTTGCATGGTGTTTCATTTTTGAGTGGTCACCTACTCGTATTGGTGATCGCTTATTTGTTTTTTATTTATTGTCTTTTTTGCTTTCGAAGAATTTTGGCTTAAAGGTGAGCATCATCCAAGCCCAATTATTGCTTTGCTCATTGCCTGGGCGAAGCTCCAACATCGTATCGGTAGCGAACAAGTGAGAGTAGCCTAAGTGGAAGGTTACGGTAGGTGCAAATTTCACCATATAAACCAAGTCTACTTCAAAACCCATAGGCGAAGATAGCTCTGTACCATCCGCTGCAAATTGGGTAGAGCCCAATAAGAATTCGTGGAGGTTAGCGGTCAATTTACCTTTTGGTAAGTTGAATTTCGTCTTTAGGTAAATGTCCGTCACCCCTACATTGCCATTCGCTGGGCCGACGAAGAAATAGTCCATCAAACCATTGAAGGCGTGGTTGGTACCAAAGTCTGGGGAGAAGTTCGTTACCGTACTTGAGGTATCGTCGTCATCTTTTCCAGAGATGTATTCTACCCCTAAAGTAAGTGGCGTAAGCTTCGTTTTGTAGGTTACGTTAACCCCTGCTAGCAGCGCATTTACGTTGTTGTTGCCTAGTTGCCCCGTTTGGTAATACACGTCTCCTCCAAAGGTGAATTTTCCAAGCGTATACTTGGCATGCGTTCCAAAGGTCTGCTTGTGGAAAACAGAAGAATCCGCTTGGTTCTGATACGTAGCATTCAAGGCTAAGAGTGAAATACTACCGCCGGTAAATCCTTGATTAAACCAGGCATACTCCAAATTCTTATAGCTACCGTTTACTGAGTAAAATCCAGCAGAAGGACTTTGGATATTAGCAGGTTCTGGCACATCATCATCAGAGTTAAATGCTCCACCAATGTGTAACTTTGTTTTCTTAGCGGCATCTTCATAGATGAGTAGCAGTGCATCGTGGCGACGCCCTTGTTGTGCCCATTCTAAGCCCCCAAGAAACCGCTGGTTATCATAAGAAATAATCTGACGACCCGCTTTCACTGAAAATTTATCGGTAAAGAAATACTGTCCCCATGCTTCACTCAAGAAGGTATTTCCGTCTTCTTGCTTAAAAATCTGAGGTGTCTCCCCCCAAATGCGCACATCCTGAAGTGCGAGGCGGAACTTGTATTTTTCGTCTTTAAAGTCAAAGTATAATCTGCTTCGTTGTTCTGTAAAGAAAGCAGGTTCATTTTCGTCTGTAGTGGGTGTCTTAAACCCATTCCGGAACTCTGCTCTTGGCCGAACCTCGCCCGAAAGGGAAAACTGAGCTTGGCTTTCTACTGCCATGCCGAGTATAAGAAGTAGTGCAATTGTGCGTATAAATGACTTCATACCTTTAGGTTTCATAAGTGATTAAATTAAGTAGTAAAGCGCCTTATCTGTATTAAATACCATTGCAATTTAAGTATTCAGATCGTAAATACCTAAAAATGACACTAATTATTAAGTAATAATACTTAAATACTTAATTTGCCTAATAATGAAGATTACCAGCTGACTTCTAGAAATCAGTAGGAAATTTGGAAAGTAAGGTAATAGAGCTATTACCTTTTGCAGTAGGAAAAGAAATGAAATTTATATCGCTAATCGATCAAGCCAAACGCTCTAGCCTTTTTACTTAGTTCTAATAAATTTTTTACCCCCATTTTTTTCATCATGGTGAAACGATGCGCTTCTACCGTGCGTACACTCTTCCCTAAGTGATCAGCAATTTCTTTATTGCTCATCCCTTCTACGGCGAGTTGGAGGATTTCGCGCTGGCGCTTGGTCAATTTAATAGCTGACTCTTTTTGGGTAGGTGTGGCAGCGGGTGGAGGGGCTACCGCTGGCTTTGCGGTGGATTGCTCCAAAAATTTATTGACCAAAATGGTGGATATATCCCCAGAAAAGTACTTTTCCCCCTTATGAATCGTCTTGATGGCCTTCAAAAACTCTAATCTATTGGTGTCTTTGAGCAAATATCCGTATGCTCCTGCTTCCACCGATTGGATGACATACTCCTCTGAATCGTGCATGGATAGTACCAAAGCCTTTGTTTTTGTGAATTGCTTCGAAAGACGAGCAACCGTTTGGATGCCGTTCAGCTTAGGCATTCTAATATCTACAATCAAAATATCTGGCTGATGCTTCTCCACCTGCTCTAGTGCTTCTTCGCCATCGGCAGCTTCCGCTAAAACTCGGATTTCTGAAAAACCTTCTAATAAAGATCGGATACCATCGCGAACTAGGGCGTGATCATCGGCCAAAATAACATCTATTTGTGGTGCTGCTTCCAAGAGAATGGTGGTTTATTTGGTTAAAACTAAGTAAATATACGTAATAGAGGTGGAATTTCAAATCTCAGTATGATTAACGTACTAAGTTACTCTTGCTCTTGAGACTTTCTTTTGCGGTCAACTTTGCCGAATTGGGTTTGGCTTTCGCCGAAAGCTAGTCTAGCACGGAACGGTATGGGTGGCTTAAATTACAGCTTGCCCCCAAAGGGGCAGCATTATGTGCGAGCTAGTAAGTTATGGACAGTTTGTCCTTCCAGGACAACTACTTAGTATATCGCACAAGTGCTTATGCCTATTGTCCCATAAGGACAAACTGCCTATAACCTAGCCCATTACCCAACAAGTGCGCCCGACTTTGTTGGGCAGCCTGTACGCTCCAAAAAATGGGTGTGAACCACAGCTCTATGCAGCAAGAGTAACCGCTCTTTTACTCCTATTGTCCCATCAGGACAAACTGCCTATAACCTAGCCCATTACCCACTAAGAGCGCCCGACTTTATTGGGCAGCCTGTACGCTCCAAAAAATGGGTGTGAACCACAACTCTATGCAGCAAGAGTAACCGCTCTTTTACTCCTATTGTCCCATAAGGACAAACTGCCTATAATCTAGCCCATTACCCAACAAGTGCGCCCGACTTTGTTGGGCAGCCTGTATGCTCCAAAAAATAGATATGAATCACAACTTTATGCAGCAAGAGTAACCGTTCTTTTACTTCTATTGTCCCATAAGGACAAACTGTCTATACCCTAGCCCATCTTCCACCAAGGGCGCCCGACGTAGTTGGGCAGCCTGTACACTCAGAAAGCTATGTGTACATCGTAGCTCTACACAACAGGAGTAATCGACCTGGGTAATGGCAAGTTAATCGTAATACGGGTTCCCTCTCCCACTGCCGAGTGCACAAATAATCGCCCATTAATATAAGTGACTCGTTCTTTCATAAAAGACAAACCCTTATTCGTACCTTCTGCTGACACCGGGCGTTCAGCGATCTCTGCTGGATCAAATCCTACGCCATCATCTTGTATGGCAATGCTCAGTAGCTCTTTGCTATGTGAGATGGTAACCAAAATGACATTGGCATTGGCATACTTGATGGCATTATTGACGGCCTCTTGGGTGATGCGATAGACGTTTGTTTCGATGATGGTATCGAATCGTTCGTTGAAATTAGTTTTGTTTTCGAAGAAGATTTGCTCGTTGGTGAGCTTGCTTAGTTCGCGGCACAGTTTAGCCAATGCGATGCCTACGCCATAATCGGTAAGCTCGGGAGGGGTAAGATTAAAGGTAGCGATGCGCACGCCCTTGATGAGGTTGGAACTGAGCTTTTTCAGCTCTTCAATGCGCTGCAATAATCGGGTTTCATCTTCGATATTGAGCGCTTCCAAGTTGAACTTGAGCGCGGTGAGCATTTGCCCGATGCCATCGTGCATATCCCGCGCGATTCGCTTGCGCTCTTCTTCTTGAGCTCCAATAATCTGAGACGAACGTACCTTTTGTAAGCGTATTTCCTCTGCCAATTGCTCTTCATTTAGCTGTTGTAGCGCTTGCTCCGTCTCTTTTCGGGTCGTGATATCGTTGCATAAAATCAGATAGTCTTGCTGCACGCCACTTCGGTTGACCGGAACGAGCGAAATTTCTAGCCAGTTTTTTTGCCCTTCTTGGTTGGTAATTGAAATCTCGCCATTCCAAATTTTGGAGTAGCGGGTACGAATAATCTGCTCGATATATTCCTGCTCTACTTTATCATCGGTCAAGATTTCAGAGAATAGTCCTTGTGGTTTTCGGTTTTGGTAGCCCAAAAATTTGGCGAGCTTTTCACTAATGTAGATAAGCGTTCCATCCAGCGTAATACTGGCAAATAGGGAGGCCTGGTCAATAGCAAAGTTTAAGGCACGCAGCTCGCGCAGCGATTGCTCTTTTTCTTGGTATAGCTCTTCTATCTCTTGTTTCTGTTTTTGAGTTTCCTCAAATGACCCGGTCAATTGCTGTATAATACCTTGGACATAGCGTGCTGTGGGCCGGAAAATAAAAGCAAGTTCTAGTAGAATCGCGAGTAGTGCCACCACCAAGAGCACCCCTTCGATTCGCCGCAATCGCTGCACCTTCTCTTTTGCTTCTTTATCGTATTGAAATACGATAGTGTCCATTTTTTTCAAGAATGCCTGTTCGTTTTCCAGGACACTGGTAATAGCAGGCTGTAGGCTAGATAGATTGGCAGGTAGTGATTGGTTTAAGGAATCGAGAATAAGCTGAGTGCTCTGCACCATTTGCTGGTAGTGCGGTTCAATATCATCAAACATTTCAATGATGGTAGCACTATTTTTACCCGATAAATCTGACTCTGGGCTTCGTTCTTTTAGTGCATAGTGGGCAATACTCCAGCTTTCTTGCGTTGCTGCAAGTCGTTCCTTAATCGCCGTGCGTTGCTCTGGGTTGTTCTCTTCTACCAGTTGTAGCACTTCTTTGGATAGCTTCTGACTCAACATCCGTTGCCGGCCCGCTAAGTTGACAATACGCGAATCTCCTAGTTGGTCTTGCAGGTAATTCTGCACCAATGTCTGACTGACAATGATGATGATGGCTAAGATACTCAGGGCTAGAAAGTATCGGCGGCTTAGATTGGTAAAGATGGAAGTGCTTTGGTTTTCGGTCATCCTAGATTTTAAATTCGGTAATCAATGCTAGGCTAAGGCTTTTCCAACTAGTTGGAGCATTTCATCGGAGAGCGGCAAGGTCAATGCCGTCTGCTGCCCTTGCTCAGACATCTTCCCCCACGTTTTTTGCAAAATACTAATCAGCTTTTCTTCAGCATAATGCGTTGAGAACGCCTCTAAGTAAAACTCCAAAAACACCAAGCAAATTACATCCTCCAAGGTCTGCGTAGCAGGATTCCGCTTGAGTTGTCTTTTTAGCAACAGCTGCTGGACTTCCTCAATAAGCACAGGATCATAACCGTGCTCTGCGAGAATACCCCCAGCTTTTTCGGCATGAAACTTCTTAAGCTGATTGCGCCAAGCGTGGTAACCTTTCCGATCCATCGGATAATCAGCACGGGGAATTTCCCAGCGACAAATGTGCTGGCAACGGGCTGCTAACTGTAGGGCTTCTGAGGCGTCGGGCGCAAATTGAGTTAAGCGCTCCGTCATCCGCTGTGCGTACAACAATTCCTTGGGATAGCTCTTGCCTTCCCAGATTTCCTGGTTGGGATCAGCTGCGTTGGCAGCGTCAAAAGCAGCGATAGTTTTGTTGAATTGTTCTGTTGACATCCGATTAATGGACTTTCGTCAAATTTATCCTTTAAACCCAACAAAAACAAAGCCATCTTCGATCTTAACTGGATAGGTAGCGATAGCTGGCAAGTCGCCATTGAGGTTTTCGCCCGTTTCTAGTGAAAAGGTGCGTTTATGTAATGGGCATGCTACTTTTGCGATACCATTCGCATCGCCCAACATGCCTCTGCCCAGTACCATTTCCATTTTGTGTGGACACAAATTCTGGCACGCATACCACTTGCCTTTTCGTGTATAGTTGAATATGGCAATCTGCTTGCCTTGGTATTTGATACAAGCCCCACCGTTTGTTGGAAAAGCAGTGATAGGGGCGGCTTTGTACCAGTGGGTTACTTCTGCTGCTGTTACTGTGGCGTATAATTCTAAAATGTCCTTCATAGCAATTACTTTTTAGTGGTGCATACCTACCATTTTGATGGCATTTTTTGGTCGCGCATGGGGATAAATTCGATATTATCATCTGACTCATCGCTATTCACAAAGTGTCGAAAGCGGTCTCTCAAGGCGGGGGATTCCACTACTTCTTTCCACTCGCATTTGTAGTTGCCCACTTTTTTCTGCATCTCCTGCTCCAAGGTTTCGCCAATATTTAGG
>JBCCRH010000057.1:0-19638 GCA_039208045.1 Bacteroidota bacterium | reverse complement strand
TAATCCCGCCTGCTCCTTGCGGAAGGCCTCGCTAAAACGGCGCCGTCGGCGCTCTTCGGTTGTCATTTGTTTTGCCATTTCTTGACTAATTTACATAAGTTTTCAACATCCTTGGTGTCAACTTATTTCATGAGACAGCACGGATTACGCGTTTTGGGGTTACATGATGATTGGTTCGCCGATGAATACTTTGATTTCTGGAGATAGGCGTACTTTGATTTTTACGATTAATGGGTCGTTGAGGGAGGCGTAGATTTTTCGGTGCATATTGTACGCTGTGCGGATGGTGGTAAATACGGAGGTGACGGCTGCTTTGCCTTTGTTTTCGGCTAGGATTTCGCGGAGTCGCTCGCGGCTAAAATTTTCGTGTGTGCCTTTAAATTCTACTTCTACAGATGGGTTGAGGCCTACGCCTAGGGCGAAACTTGTGATTTCAAGGCCATATACCTCTAGTTGGGGGAATACTGCCAACCACTCTTCGATTAGCTGATAGCTTTTTTCTTTAGCTCCTTCGCCAAACTGTGATGCTTGTTCTTTAAGCACATCCCCAGCTTCTTGTATCGCACGTTTAATTTTATCGATCATACTCCTTTTTTTTGCGAAAGCAAAGTACTAAAATGATGGAGTAGATCGGGATAAAATCGACGAGGAGGAGCTAAATAAAGATATGCTCTAAACTGCTCCTTTAGGAAAACTATCTAGCTCGATGGCTGTTTGATTGTTTTATTCTACTGCAAATTTCAGAAAATGACACAATACAAGACACTAGGTGCGTTACGTGATAGTGGATACCAGCCCAAAACCTTAAAAGAAGAATTGCGCTCTAATCTGATTGATAAGTTGAAGCGTAAAGAGAAGGTCTTTCCTGGTATCTTGGGGTTCGACGATACTGTACTTCCCGATATTGAACGAGCTATTTTATCTCGACATAACATTCTGCTACTTGGATTGAGAGGGCAAGCCAAAACCCGAATCGCTCGATTGTTGATTAACTTACTGGACGAGTATATGCCAATCGTAGCAGGGAGTGAACTCAATGACGATCCGCTGGCACCTATCTCGCGCTATGCGGTAGATTTAATTGCAGAGCATGGAGACAATACGCCCATTGAGTGGGTACACCGCGATAGCCGCTATGTTGAAAAGCTAGCTACCCCTGATGTTAGTGTAGCCGATTTGATTGGCGATGTTGATCCCATCAAAGCAGCAACGCTAAAGCTGCCCTATTCTGATGAACGAGTGATTCACTTTGGCTTAGTGCCGCGCGCGCATCGCAGCCTATTTGTGATTAATGAGTTGCCTGATTTGCAGCCTCGTATTCAGGTTTCTCTATTCAATATCCTACAAGAAGGCGATATTCAGATTCGTGGCTTTAAGTTGCGTTTGCCATTAGATATACAGTTTCTCTTTACGGCCAATCCAGAAGACTATACTAATAGAGGAAGCATCATTACGCCGCTAAAAGACCGTATTGAGAGCCAGATATTGACCCACTATCCTAAAACGGTAGATGTTGCACGTCGTATTACGAGTCAAGAAGCTAAGTTGGTGCCTGAGCAGAAAAGCGCGGTAGAAGTGCCAGATTTGTTGCAAGTACTATTGGAGCAGATTAGTTTTGAAGCACGGGAGAGCGAGTATATTGACGAAAAGAGTGGTGTTTCGGCTCGATTGAGTATTTCGGGTTTCGAAAATTTAGCTAGTACAGCAGAGCGGCGTATGCTCATCAATGGGGATACGAGCACCACCGCTCGAATCACTGATTTCTGGGGGGTTATTCCTGCTATTACTGGAAAGGTAGAGCTGGTATATGAAGGAGAGCAAGAAGGACCTTATATGGTTGCGCTAGCCTTGATTAATGGAGCGATCAAGAAAGCATTCTTAGATCATTTCCCACATCCTGACAAACTCAAGAAAGGGCAGGAGCGTGATCCGTACGGCACAGTGAGAGCTTGGTTTTCGGGGGGCAATGAAATAGATTTATTAAATGATTGTAGTGATAAAGCATACCATGAGGCATTGGATGGAGTCGCAGGTCTGCGAAAGCTGGTGGAGCGTACACTCGACGTGAAAGGCAAAGAAGCTTACATCTTTATGGAATTGGTACTGCATGGTCTATCGGAGTTTAACGTTATCAATAAGGACATTTTGGAGGCTAGTTTTTCTTTTCGTGACTTATTAGCCAATATGTTAGACGACGATGATTTGTATGATGATTTTGATAATTAGCCTATATAGTACATGCTATTAAGTATTAACCCAGAGTACCCAGAAGGCAGAAAGCTGAAACAAGTTTCAGAGGTATTGGCTTCTGGGGGTATTATTATCTATCCTACTGATACCGTCTATGCCCTAGGCTGTGATATTTTTAATCAAAAGGCAGTAGAACGTATCTGTCGCTTGCGTGGTCTGAAACCTGAAAAGGCGATGCTTAGCTTTATCTGTAAAGATATTAGCCAAATTTCTGAGTACACCAAGCCGATTGACAATGAGGTATTCCGAATGATGAAGCGTAACCTGCCAGGGCCTTTTACCTTCATTTTAAAATCCAACAACACAGTGCCCAAGCTTTTCAAGAATAAAAAAAGAACAGTGGGGGTTCGTATTCCTGACCATCTCATAGTTACTCAACTACTTGAAGAATTTGGTCGCCCTATCCTAAGTACTTCCCTGAAGTCAGACGACGAAATACTGGAGTATTTCACCGATGCAGTAGATATTTACGATGATTTCAAAAAGCAAGTAGACATCGTCATTGATGGTGGAGTAGGAGGGAATGTACCCTCAACGGTGATTGATTGCACGGGGAATGAACCTTTGATTATCCGTGAAGGAGCTGGTGAACTACAGTATTGAGCGGATACGAGATCAAGGAAACGGAATGTCGTATAGGAAAGCAAAATGACAAACAAATTCCTTGAAGGTGCTACAAATGCAATTATCTTTGCGATGTTTTGAAACTAGCAAAAGTGATTGTATGCTAACATTTTTACGGTCTTTTTTAGGCTTCGCCTTACTCCTAGCCCTTGCTTCACCCATTTATTCGCAGACTGGAACCATTAGAGGAAATCTCTATGATAAAGCATCAGGAGACCCCATTTCCTTCGGAAATGTTCGGCTCGATAAAACGACTATTGGTAATACCTCAGATGTAGACGGTTTTTTTACCCTAACCAATGTGCCAGTCGGAAAGTATAATCTCGTAGCCACTTATCTGGGCTATGACAGCCTAGCGATACCCATTACTGTAAAAGCGAATAGAATCGTTTACGAAAGTATCTATCTATCAGAGGCGTCTATTGAGCTAGACGTAGTTAATGTCTCGGCTCGGAGGGAGCAAGCACGCGCTGATGTTCAGGTATCGAAGTTGACCGTTACGGCCAAAGAAATTCGCTCGCTGCCCGCTACGGGGGGAGAAGCCGATATCGCTCAGTACCTACCCGTATTACCAGGAATTATTGTATCAGGTGATCAAGGGGGGCAACTGTATATTCGAGGTGGTTCGCCTATACAGAATAAAATACTACTAGATGGGATGACGATCTACAATCCCTTTCACTCGATTGGGTTCTTCTCTGTTTTTGAGACAGAAACCATCCGAAGTGTGGATGTCTTGACGGGGGGCTTTAATGCAGAGCATGGGGGGCGTGTTTCGGCTGTGGTAGATATAAAGACCCGTGAGGGAAATAAAAAACGCTTTAGCGGACTGGTTTCTGCTAGTCCATTCCAGGCCAAAGCTTTATTTGAAGGCCCCATCTCTAAATTGTCAGAAGAAGGAGGGGGGAGTACTTCGTTCATCTTTACAGGAAAACATTCGTATCTGGATCAGACCTCGCCGATTTTATACGGTTATGCAACAGATACTACTTTCTTTTCTTTTGCTGCCGCTGATACTAGCTTAACTGATCTTGCCGACGATATTGGCCTTCCGTATACCTATACTGACTTATATGGTAAAGTTTCCTTTAATGGGAGCAATGGTAGTCAATTAAATATATTCGGTTTTAATTTTGTCGACCGTTTCGATTTTGTGGGGCTAACCAATTTGGAGTGGGATTCTTGGGGAATTGGAACCAACTTTAAGCTTATCCCACCGCGCTCAAATATTATCATGGATGGAACGGTGGCGGTGACTGATTATGAAGTAGTGCTCGAAGAGCGCGATGGTAATCCGAGAACCAGTTCGATTAATAGTTTCTCAGCCCTCCTCAACTTTACCTACTTCGGGGCGGATAGTCAGATCAATTATGGGTTTGAGTTTAATGGGTTTAATACCAACTTCGAGTTTAGAAACTTGTTTGGTGTCACCATTCAACAAGAAGATTTCACTACGGAACTGGCGGGGTATTTCAAATACAAGTATACCGTGGGAGGGCTTATCTTAGAACCTGGCCTTCGCATACAGTATTATGCTTCGCAAAATACCATGTCTGTAGAGCCTCGCTTTGGCTTAAAGTATAATGCCACCGATTATCTGCGCTTCAAAGCAGCGGGGGGGCTTTATTCTCAGAACTTGATTAGTACGGTCAATGAGCAAGATATTGTCAACTTCTTTGTAGGCTTCCTGGCTGGACCAGAAGAAACGCTATTTGAGCCTGGCACTAACAATGCTACTGATGATCGACTCCAACGATCTATGCATGGTGTTTTTGGGGTAGAAGTAGATATTTTGCCTAACCTTTCGGTAAATGTAGAACCTTACTATAAGCGATTTAACCAGCTTATTCAGATCAACAGAAATAAGGTGAGTGCGCTTGATCCTAATTTTGTCACTGAAACGGGGGATGCTTATGGTATAGATTTCTCCCTGCGCTATGAAACCCAACAGCTTTATTTTTGGGCGACCTACTCGCTTGCCTATGTAAATCGCGATGATGGAGAGCAAGTATACCCAACAATTTTTGACAGACGCCACAATGTCAACTTACTTAGTACCTATGCCTTTGGTAAGAATAAGAGCTGGGAGGCTAGCGTACGGTGGAATTTTGGTTCTGGATTTCCATTTACTACCACTCAAGGGTTTTATCAGAGTAACTTCTTCCAGGATTTATTGCAGACGGATGTGTTGACTGGAAACAACGAAATAGGAACCATTCTTTCGGCTGATCGCAATGATGGCCGCTTATCTGCCTATCATCGATTAGATGTCTCTTTGAAAAAGACCATTGAATTTAGTAGATATGCAGGTATGGAAATTGTGGCAAGCGTGACGAATGTTTATGACCGAGAAAACATTTTCTATGTAGATCGGGTAACGAATGGTCGCGTGAATCAGCTCCCTATTCTACCGAGTTTGGGTATTACTTTTAAGTTCTAGCCCGATTTGGTGTCACTATTATTACGGTAAAGTTTTGTTTTTTTACTGATTAGGGAGGATATTACTGTGGAATCGAGAATGAACATAAATACAAGAAACGATGGTTCAAAATGAAGTTGGTGTAGGAAAATTGCTTTTGGCAGAACCTTTCATGTTAGACCCTAATTTTAAGCGCTCTGTAGTATTGCTCTGTGAGCATGGAGGAGAGGGAACTATAGGCTTCATTATGAATAAGCCGCTCAATATGAAAATTGACCAACTTTTAGAAGATTTCCCAGAAGATTTTGAAGCGGAAGTATTCTTCGGAGGACCTGTGCAGACGGATACCATTCATTACCTCCACTGCTGTGGGCCTTTGCTCGATGACAGCACAGAAGTTAGTGGCGGGATCTACTGGGGGGGAGATTTTGAAAAGCTCAAGTTTTTAATCAGATCAAAATTGATTCATCCGAGAGACATCCGATTTTTTGTAGGTTATTCCGGTTGGTCAGAAGGGCAGCTGAGTGACGAAATGGGCTATGGAAGCTGGGTACTGGCAGATATGGATGCAAACTATCTCTTCAAGTCAAAGCCTGCACAATTGTGGGAGCAGGTGATGTACAATAAAGGAAATACTTATACAATTATCTCTAAGCTACCTGAATATTTTAGTTGGAACTAATAGCAGGCTTGCCAAATGCCTAAAACAAAAAAGCCGATCCCTCCTGAGCGATCGGCTTTTTTGATTAGTGGTTAATCTTTATGGATTGCCCTGAGCCTTAATATCCGGATTCAAGTCATCAGGCGCTTCCGTCGCTGGTTCTTCATTTACAGCCAGCTGCAAATGGGCATTTAGCTGCTTGATATATTCATCACGCGTTTCGAAAAATGCAGGAAGCACTTCTTCTGGTAATGGTTTGGGCTGAGGGAAAATTAAGTTAAGATGATTGACTTGGCGGCCATTTTTCCAAAAGCGGAAACAAACATGTGGACCGGTAGCGAGCCCAGTAGAACCGACATAGCCAATCACCTGCCCTTGACGTACAAAAGTACCTACTTTGATACCCTTTGCGAAACGCTGCATGTGTAGATACTGTGTCTCGTATACTTTGTCATGCTTTATTTTTACAAAATTACCATTCCCTTTAGTGTAGCCAACGCGATTGACTACCCCATCGCCGATAGCGTAAATTGGAGTACCACGAGGTGCTGCATAGTCCGTCCCTAAATGTGGGCGAACTCTCCTCAGAACAGGGTGGAAACGATTGAGATTGTAATAAGAAGAGATACGGGAATATTTTACTGGTGCCCTCAAGAACTTGCTTTTCATCGGACGTCCATCCAGGTCGTAGTAACCACTAATCTCAGCATCTTCATTTTCAAAATAGATCGAATAAAAGCTTTGGGTATCTCGCTTGTACTGCGCCAATCGTAGTTGCCCAATACCTACCTTTTCGCCATCGATATATTCCTGATCATAGATCAGCTTGAACTCATCGCCCTTCTCGATATGGTGAAAATCCACTTGCCATTGTAGGGCATCTTCCATTTTAGAAGTAATCTCAAAGCTAAGCCCTGCATTAACCATCGCATTCCAAAGGCTAGATTCAATCACACCGTTGGCTGCAACTGTCTCAGTAGTAATGGGTCGTTTGACGCGCTCTACCTTAAAGTCATCTTTCAACTCAAAAACAATATATTCGTATGCACTAGGTTCGTAGATAAAATAGTCTGCCGATTGGGTGGTGTCTTGGCTCAAGATCGTATACGGCTTATCTACTCTTAGTAGTCGAACATCAAATATATCTTTGGAATTAGCTACCAATTTCTCAATTGATGGATAGTCGATATTATAGTTGGTAAGAATATCTCCCAGGTTTTGCCCAGGTTGTATGACTTTCTCAGCTAGCTGAAAGGTGTCTACTACAAATCCGTACTTGATCGTCGGCACTGTTATCGGAAAGGAACTGATGGGCTGCTTTATCTCTGCTGTAGTCGACAAATTAGCTTGTGAAAAGTGGCCGAAGCCAGTGAAATAGTCTAAGGCTACCGCTGAAAGTATTAGTGAGAAAATCAGAATGTTAACCCCAATAATATGTTTTTTCTTTACTTTCTTAAAAGCAGTTCTAATCGAATCAGGTATATCCACTGTTTTCGCATTTGAGTTAAACAATAATAACAAAATAGCTCGAAAGGGCTCCTTCGCATGAGAAGGACAACGTCTTAAGGGGTAACGAGAAGTAGAGTGTTACTAATGAATAAATCGGCTATATGGCCTTATGCATGGGATGGACTAATGCTTGTGTTATGTCACAAATATAGAATTCCAAGGGAGTCTTACACAATCAAATGTGTTAAAAAAACTGAAATCGGCCAAAAAGGTTTTGAGTTTCCTGAAAAAGAGAAGATTAGAGTCTTCAAAAATTGTCGGATAACCATTGTACTTTTGTGCAAAATCGTAAAATCATGGCCGATAAATACAATTTGAGAGGAGTTTCTGCTGGAAAAGAGGAAGTACATGCAGCTATTGCTAAATTAGATAAGGGCTTGTATCCTATGGCCTTTTGTAAAATCTTGCCTGATATCGTCGCTGCTGATCCGGCCTTTTGTAATATTATGCATGCCGATACCGCAGGTACGAAGACGAGTTTAGCTTACTTGTACTGGAAAGAAACCGGAGATTTAAGTGTTTGGGAGGGCATTGCACAGGATGCTATTGTCATGAATGTAGACGATATGGCTTGTGTGGGGTGCGTGGATCGCATTGTATTGTCTTCTACCATTGGGCGCAATAAAAATTTGATTACTGGCGAGGTGTTACAAGTATTGATTGAGTCGGCTGCTAGATTTGCCAATCAAATGGCTGAGTACGGGGTGAATATTATTTTAGCTGGTGGCGAAACAGCCGACGTAGGCGACATTGTACGTACTATCGATGTAGGATATACCACCTTTGCGAGGATGCGTAGAAGTGACTTGGTGATCAATAATATCCAGCCCGGAGATGTCATTGTTGGACTAGCTTCTTTTGGGCAAGCTAACTACGAAGGCGCCTACAATTGGGGGATGGGTAGCAATGGCCTGACTTCTGCTCGGCATGATGTGCTTGCTAAAACGTACGCCAGTAAGTATCCTGATTCTTTTGATCATAATACGCCAGACTCCGTGATTTATACTGGAAGTAAGCAACTGACAGAAGAAATTACCATTGGCGATCAAACGACCACCATAGGCAAGATGATTTTATCGCCTACTCGTACCTATCTGCCATTTATAAAACAGTTAGTAGATCAGTTCCTGCCTTCTATTCATGGGATGATCCACTGCACTGGGGGAGGGCAAACGAAAGTGGGTAAGTTTATCGAAGGCGTTAAAGTCGTAAAGGATGAGCTTTTTGAGTTGCCGCCGCTCTTCGAGCTGATTCAAGCCGAATCGAATACGGATTGGCGAGAGATGTACCAGGTATTCAATATGGGCCATCGCTTGGAAGTCTATCTGCCAGAAGCGCAAGCGCAAAAAGTAATAGAACTGGCTCAATCGTTTTCGATTGATGCGAAAGTAATTGGGCATGTAGAACCTTCTACTGAAGCCAGTGTTGTGGTAAACAGTCCATATGGCCATTTTGAATATAAAGCTAAGTAGATGAGTCGCCTAAGTCGCCAGCAAAAAGCAGACGCCATCGCCATCATGTTGGAAGAGCTGTACCCAGAAACTCCTGTCCCATTAGATCATACTGATCCATACACGCTCTTAATAGCTGTATTGCTCTCTGCCCAATGCACTGATGCACGCGTCAATAAAGTAACGCCCCACCTTTTTGCGCAAGCAGACAACCCCTACGACATGGCCCAAATGGACGTGGCAGACATCAAAGCAATTATCCGCCCCTGTGGCTTATCGCCTCGCAAATCCAAGGCCATCTACGACCTTTCGCACATTCTTTTAGACAAGTATAATGGCGAAGTACCTCAAGATATGGAAGCCTTAGAAGAACTGCCTGGCGTGGGCCACAAAACGGCCTCTGTAGTGATGTCACAAGCTTTTGGAGAACCTGCCTTTCCCGTTGACACCCACATCCACCGCCTGGCCTACCGCTGGACTTTGAGCACCGGTAAAAATGTCACGAAGACGGAGGCAGATCTAAAAAGAGTCTTCCCAAGAGAGCTATGGAATAAACTACATCTGCAAATTATCTTCTTTGGCCGAGAGTATTGTCCTGCGCGGGGGCATGACCCTTATAAATGCCCTATTTGTAGTAAGTATGGGCGTAGGACATTGTTCAAGTAGCGCTTTCATTAAACTGGACAGCTAGCCGAATTTGTTGTAGCTTTAGGCTAGAACACAAACAGAGTTCCACCTATGAAATTTGTTGATGTTACTAACGATGTTGCTTTCCGAAAGATTTTTGGCAATGAAAAAAAGACCAAAATTCTCATCTCTTTTTTAAACGCTATACTAAAGTTTGAAGGCTCAGATCGGATTGTGCAGGTCGAAATTATTGATCCTAATCAATTACCGAGAATTAGAGGAGAGAAAGCCAGTATTATCGATATAAGAGCAAAGGATGAGACAGGGCGGAAATTTGTTGTAGAAATGCAAGTAGCTAGTGTCGACGGATTCGATAAGCGAGTACAATACTACGCTTGTAGGGAGTATTCTATGCAGATTGAGCGAGGGGAGCAGTATCCTTTGTTAAGGCCAGCCTTTTTTATTGGAATTCTAGATTTCGATTTTTTTGACAGCAAGTCCTATCTATCCCATCATATTATTGTAAATGGAGAAACGCTAGAGCATAAGCTCAAGGATATACAGTTCACCTTTATCGAGTTGCGAAAGTTTAAACTGGAAATGGATGAACTGGAAACGCTAACAGAGAAATGGGTCTTTTTTATTAAAAATGCAGAGAACCTAGAGGTCATTCCAGAACATGTAAATGATGATGGCTTGATGGAAGCTTACAAAGAGGCAGATCGATATAGCTGGAACAAAAATGAATGGATCGCTTACGATAATGCCTCTATTGCTGAACAAGATGAACGAGGAAAGATTATTGCAGCAGAAAAAAAGGCAAAAATAGAGGTGATAGAAAAGGCCTTAAATGAAAATCTTTCAATCGATCTGATTGCCAGAATCGTTGGCCTGTCAATTGGTGAAACAACTCAGATTATAGCTGAAATCAATAAGAAGAAGAGTGACTAAAACGGATAGCCCAGCCCCAAATTAAAACTTACATTCCGATTGAAGCGAAAGCCCTGAAAATCTTCCCAGTAATCCGCTTCTGTAACGCTATTGCCGTCTCGTCGTGGAAACGAATTGCGCAAGCGTACCCCCAGGTCTAAACGAAGCAGGAAGTAGGTCAAGTCAAAACGAAAGCCAAAGCCAGTGCCGATGGCTATCTGCTTATAAAAGGGATCGTTAGTAAAGGTGTCTTCGGTACCACAGCTAAAAGTAGATTCCGTAAATAAGAATTGTGAGCCACAGCGATCAGGATCTCTGTTAAAGGTCCAAACGTTACCTGCATCGATAAACAAGGCGCCTTTGAGTAGCCAAAAAATATCGAAACGATACTCTACATTAGCTTCCAGGTGAATGTCCCCTGTCTGATAGAGCCGAGTAGTATTATTTGGATTGCGTGATTCAGGATCTTCAAAACCTCCCGGGCCCAAGCCCCGCGCCGCCCACGCTCGAATCCCATTGGGGCCACCCGCAAAAAACTGCTTAACATAGGGAACATCGGAAGTAAAACCAAAAGGTCTAGCTACGCCCAAGTAAGCCCGCGCTGCAAGGCTATGCTTGGCAGAAAGCGTGCGGTAGTATCGATAATCGCCTTCAATGCGCCAATATTGAGAAAAATTAGTGGAGCCAATACCAAAAACATCATTCCTGCCCGTCCACTGATTAAAAAGGCTATTGACCCCCCACAGTTCAAAGCCTGAAAGTTCTATATTCAATCCAAAATAGTTAGACTCACCAAATCGATTAGGACGACCATTATATACATAGCTAAAGTCGCGAAAGAGGAGCCCTACAAAGAGCTGCTGACCAAAACTACGCTCTAAAAACGGATTAACTTTCTGTAATTCTTCAAAATCGGGTTCGGTACGTGGACTAAGGTAATCAATACCAATATGATTAATGATGTAGCGGTGGGTATTGGATTTTTGGAAATCAAATCCATAAGAGGCATTGAGTAAATGGTAGCGGTACCAATCCAAAATCAGTAGGTAGTTGTAACTCAATGAAGTACGAGTAGTGGCACTTTCTTCTAGTTGCTGATAAAAAGAAGGTCGAATTACACTCCCTTTCTTACCAAGCTTGATTTTGCTTAAGCCCTTCCAAAACTTCAAATAGTCCAGAAAACGTGGAAAATATAAGTCATTTTGAAAACGAAGATCAATCGTATTCCAAAAGCGTTCTCCACTTAAATTGGGATTGATTTCTACCCCAGCAGATATATTTGTCGCCAGTACTTCTGCACCGCCAAATACATTTCGATTGCGGAAGGTAGGGCTTATCGAAATTCCAATTAGGCTACCCGCATTGTTGGCGTTGTTTCGGTTGGTATAGTTGACTTCAAAATCGACACCCATCTCCATTTTGAAATTGGGGCGTAGTTCTACTCTGATATTGAGTTTATCGTTCGCCAGCGTATCAACCACTTGTTTAAGACGGACAAAGCGCAGAGCGCCTAGCTTGGAGAGCTGTTGATTCGTTTTTTCAAATAGGTCTTGTTGATATAGTGCTCCTGGCCGCAGGAAGAGTTGGTCAATAATAGTTTGTGCCTTTACTGGAAATGGATTTTCTAGCGGAACAACAAAGTGATAATTCTGGATAAAAGTATCGCGCAAAAGCGAATCAGGGGTAATGGGACTGTATGCCGTATAAATTTTAATATCTCCCACATAATACTGCGTGTGTGTGCTATCGTCAAAAGGCGGGAGTACTTCGATCGTAATATCCGCTTGCCGGGCCTCTCGGAGTGTATCCACGAGCATGGGGGCAAACGAATTGCTGTAAAAAAAAGCATAGCCAGAATTGCGGAGATGCTTGGCAATGCGATCTTTATCTTGCTCAAAAATTTCAGCATCTAAGCCATTTCCACGCTTAAAAGCCGAGGTGGCGCTAATGCTATTGATAATGCTATCCACCTTCAAGTCCCTACTCTTGTAAAATACACTATCGATAATATGCTGATAGCCGGTGTTGACATTGTAATCAACATACATCTTTTTGCGCTTGATGTAGTTGTCAGGAAATACTTGGGCATTATAATAGCCCTTATACTTTAGAAAATACTCCATGGATTCGGCCGTATTTTCCATAAGGTCAGGATTAAATATGGTAGGTGGTTCACCCAGTGCTTTGCGCTGCCAATTATCCCACCATGTAGTATCGCCAGGCGCTTCCGTAGCCAAATAAAACCAGGAACGGTCAACAAAGTAATTGAAAAAGAGCTTATTATTAGGTTTTTGCTTGTAGAGGCGACTCATCTCGTAGCGCAGCGTCCGCTTATCATCGGGCTTGTACTTGCCCTCGAAATGAATCGTATTTTTACCCAGCAGATATTCATTAGGCTCCAAGTATTTTGCCGTACCACAAGATGAAAGGACAAAAAGGACGAGGGAACATTGAATTATGTATTTTGTAGCCTGAACAATAGTCATTCGATTCACTTGACGATATGCTGTCTAAAAACAAGATCAAATACATCCGATCGCTTCAACAAAAGAAGTTTCGACAAAAGTATAACAAATTTATAGTTGAGGGAGATAAAATAGTGCGTGAATTGTGCGGGCAAGCGCCCAGCCTGATTGATGAGTTATTTGCTCTACCTGATTGGCTGGCCCAAAATACGCTGCCGCCAGCGCTAAAAGATCGGGCAGAACCGATAAATGCAAAGGAACTCAGTCAGATTTCTAAACTCAGAACGCCCAATCAGGTACTTGCTATTGCCAACGCTCCTAATTTAACATTTCCAGCACCAGCGGCTGTAGGGCCTATGAGCCTTTACTTGGATGGCATCCAAGATCCTGGCAATATGGGCACCATCCTCCGTATAGCCGATTGGTATGGTCTGGATCATCTTTTTTGCGCACCGGATACGGTAGAGGTATTCAATGCTAAGGTCATTCAAGCTTCCATGGGGGCCGTCTTTCGCATTCAAGTGCATTATCTGGAGGTGCAGCAGCTAAGGGCTGCTTTACCCGATTTTACTTTTTATGGCATGCTCATGGAGGGGAATTCTATATTTACAACTACTTGGAAGCAGCCCGCTATGCTAGTGATTGGCAATGAGGGGCAGGGCATTCGCCAGGCGACTTTTGAGGCTTTGGATGCCCAAATCACTATTCCTAAAGGTAAAAATGGGCGCGCCGAGTCGCTCAATGCTGCTATTGCCACTGGCATTGTGTGTGCGGTTTTTGAGGAAAAAACACTTTAGGGCCACGCGGATTGCAAACCTGCCCGATGCAGACGGGTTTGCAATCTGCTGTGGGGTATTAAATAGCTCTACTGCAATGCTTTCGCAAATGCTACAACAGTTTCTTCAGCTCTTGCTCAATCTGCTTAGCACCACGTAGATTAACAGCTGCTATTTTTCCATCACGATCAATCAAGAACGTTCTTGGAATGCTGGTTACGCCGTAGAGCGCAGCAGGGGCAGATTCCCACTTTTTCAAATCACTCACGTGATATTCCCAGAGTAGATTATCCTGTTGGATAGCATCTACCCAGCGCTTTTTCTGTCCGTCGATATAGGTATCGATTTGTCCTTCTTTTAGGCGAGATTTGGTGCGCGTATCTACACCATCTAAAGAGACGCTAAATACGGTAAATCCATCACCTTTGTAGCGATTGTAGACATTTACTACATTGGGATTCTCCCGGCGGCAAGGCCCACACCAGCTTGCCCAGAAGTCTAGCAAAACGATTTTTCCACGTAAATCCTTTAAGGAATAGCTTTTACCATCTGGGCTTGGAAGTGAAATATCTGGAGCTTCTTGGCCTACTCGAATCAGCTGGCTGGCCATTTGCTTCTGGTACTGGCGTTCTACATTGTTTACATAGCGAGCATACTCCGTCGTCATCTCATCATTGGGCAAAGCACCTTGTAAGCGAGTGAGCGCTTTTTTGTGGCTATCGATATACTGACCATTAGGGCCAATCGCTTTGTAAGCCACGTATGCACCCAAAACAGGATTAGAAACGGTATCAATAAACTGCTCTACCCCTTCAATGGCCGTTCTGCGTGCCACAATGCCTTGCAAAAGATCAGTCATCGCCTTAGAGTCGGAAGAACCACCCAGTTGAAAGGTATAGTTTTGCAATTCGCTAATATCACCATTCAGGGTAACTACGGACTCTGAACCGTCGAACGCTAGGTTGACCTTCTTCGCTCCTACGCGGAGGTTGTAAATACCTGGTGTTAAGCCCTCTGGGAAGGCCAATTCGAAATTTCCATTGCCATCCAGCGTAGTTTTACCGACAATCGTATTGGCTTTACCAATCACTACGTGATCCAAAAATGCTTGGAGGTTACCTGCATTTTGTATGGAGCCTCTCAATACAGTACCTTCTACTGCTTGCTCACACTGCATCGTTAGGATAGCAAGAAAAAATAGCAATAAGAGTTGAAATCTATTTTTCATGTTCAATCAAGGATTTTCATTAGTTAAAAACAATCTGCATCTATATTTTAAAGTCATTCTGACTCGATCTGTTCACCCAATTTGTTATCGTATGTATTCTTCCAATCTTCGATTAGCCCAAAGTTATCTCCATCAATGAGTGCCGTAGAACCACCCACTTCGCCCAGTTTTGTAAAAGATACGTTGTGAGAGTTCAAATAGTTGACCAATTCATCCTCCACCTCTGTCTTTACCGTCACTACGACACGGCTTTGGCTTTCGCCAAATAGATAAGCATCCTTTCGGAAATTGTAGTCTGTTTCGATATCAAAGCCTAGTCCACTGGCCATAGCGCTCTCCATAAGCGACACGAATAGCCCACCTTCCGAAATATCATGCGCAGAAGCAATCCAGCCCTTTTTGATCAGCGTTTTGATATTTTGCTGGATCATGAATTCTTCGTCAAGGTCGAAGTGCGGAGCAGGAGAGTAGCGAATACTATGTACAATTTTTAGATACTCAGAGCTCCCCAGATCATCATGAGGGGTGCCGATCATATAAATACTGTCGCCCTCTTTTTTAAAGTCGAGCGTAGTGTGTGTCGCTAAATTATCTACGATACCCAGCATACCAATGGTAGGAGTTGGGAATACAGGCTCATTGTGATCGGGCAGTACCGTTTGATTGTAAAAACTTACGTTGCCACCGGTAACTGGCGTATCAAATTTGCGGCAAGCATCCCCCATCCCTTTGATCGCATGTACAAACTGCCAGTAGACTTCTGGGTTGTACGGGTTACCAAAGTTGAGGCAATTGGTAATAGCTACTGGCTCGCCACCAGAGCATATAATATTTCGGGCAGCCTCTGCCACTGCAATCATTCCTCCAACGTAAGGATTGGCATATACATAGCTAGAGTTGCAATCGGTAGTTACCGCCAAGGCTTTATCCGTATCCTTAATGCGTACTAATGCTGCATCAGAAGGCGCATTGGTACTCATAGAATTGGTGCGCACCATGGAGTCGTACTGCTCGTACACCCAGCGCTTGGAAAGGATATTGGGAGATTCAAAAACCTGCTTAGCAGCCTTGATGTAATCTTTTGGTTTCGAGATTTTCGAAAGCTTAAATTTGTTGATTTTCTTTTGGTAAGCTGGCTTCGTGTATTCGCGCTCATACACCGGAGCACCACCACCCAGTACCAAGGGCTGTGCGGGGACATCTGCTACTTTTTCCCCATGTTGAAAAAATTCAATGCGTCCTGTATCCGTTACCACTCCAATTTCTTCGCACACCAAATCCCACTTATCAAATACCTCGAATAGCTTATACGATTCCCCTTTCTTGCCTACAATTAGCATGCGTTCTTGACTTTCCGAAAGGAGAATCTCAAAGGGCAACATATTAGCTTGGCGTGTTGGTACTTTATCTAAATTGATGGACATACCAGTACCACTTTTTGCACTCATTTCTGAAGAAGAGCAAGTAATACCCGCTGCCCCCATATCCTGCATTCCCACAATAGCCCCCGTTTTGATGGCTTCCAAAGAGGCTTCCAACAACAGTTTTTCCTGAAAAGGATCCCCTACCTGTACCGCTGGTAGATCGTCCGCCGATGCTTCCGTTAGGTCTGCTGAAGCAAAAGTAGCCCCGTGTATCCCATCCTTACCCGTAGCCGAACCAACAATAAACACTGGATTGCCAGGCCCATCCGCTACAGCTGAAACGGTTTCACCTACCTTCACAATACCCACAGACATCGCATTCACCAAGATATTCTGGTTATAACAAGCATCAAAGTAAACCTCTCCACCCACTGTTGGCACACCAAAACAATTGCCATAGTCCCCGATGCCATGCACCACGCCCTTCATCAGATGTTTGGTACGTTTTTTATCCACTTCGCCAAATCGAAGCGAGTTGAGTGCTGCAATAGGCCGAGCCCCCATCGTAAAGATGTCGCGGTGAATCCCTCCAACACCTGTTGCTGCCCCTTGATACGGCTCAATGGCCGAGGGATGATTATGCGACTCAATTTTAAACGCACAAGCCAAGCCATCACCAATATCCACTAATCCTGCATTTTCCTCGCCAGCACCTACCAATAGCCGTTTACCATCACGTGGAAGTGTTTTGAGCCAAATAATGGAGTTCTTGTACGAGCAATGCTCCGACCACATCACCGAGAAAATACTCAATTCCGTGAAGTTCGGATTGCGACCCATGATCTCCTTGATACGGTCGTACTCTTCTGCCGTCAACCCTAGTTTCTTGGCCGTTTCCACTGTTACTTGTGTTTCCGTTTGCTGCATTATGTAGGTTAATACGTATATGTGAGCCACAAAGATAAAAGCTCCTCAACACTAGGCAAAACCTTTAAGAATTACTTTCAGTTTTTAGGCCCGCAAAGTAAAGTTACGTGTAAAGATGATAGATAAAGGCAAGCAGGGTAGGGTTTGACAAGTATTTCACAGGTGGGGGGGAGGAGGTAGTTGGGGAGTTTAGGGGTTTGGGGGTTTAAGAGTGTGGCCTATCCAACTCTTAAACTCCCAAACTCCTAAACCCTCAAACTCCTAAACCCTCAAACTCCTAAACCCTCAAACCCTCAAACCCTCAAACTCCTAAACCCTCAAACTCCTAAACCCTCAAACTCTTAAACCCCCAAACCCTTAAACTCCCCAACTCCCAAACTCCCCCACTACCGCAACAAGTAATTCAACCAAAAGAAGAGCACCAGATAAATCCAAAGCGCATCTAGGAAGTGCCAATAGATCGTGAGCAAGCGAAGCTTGAGGCGTTTTTCGGGATCAGAGAAATAGACCAGAACGCTGACAGGTTCTTTCATATGTTTTTTGGCAGTGTAGAGGAAGAGACCCAAGAAGGGAAGGCCGGCAATGACGTGAGCGAAATGTAGGGCAGAGATGACGTAGAGGTAGCCTGCTGAGTTGTCGGTATGGATGTATATATCTTGGTCAAACAGGGCTTTCCAGCCAAAGAATTGGGCAATCATGAAGAGGACAGAGAGTACCATGGTGGCGATTAGTGCGCGTTGGTAGTTTTCGGTATTATCGGCGAGGTAGGAGCGTTTGGCCCAGACCATGGTGGCGCTACTACCCAACAAAATAATAGTATTGAGAATAAAAATACTGGGGAGTTGGATGGGCGGTAGATCGCTCTGCACCCGAGTGTAGATGAAAGCGCCTGAAAATGCGAGAAATAAAGCAGTGATACCAAATAGCACCAAGATTAAGATAACATTGTAGGGGTGGAAGGCAAAGTTATCGTATTCGCTATATGCCTTTTCTTGCTGTTGGCTTTCTTCCGTAGAATGATCCATATGGAAAGTTTATCCTTTTTTTGTTGAAACGACCGAATCATCGGCTTTGTTTGGCGGAGCGACGGCAGCGTTCGCTACAATACTTTACGTCCTCCCATACTTTTTCCCATTTTTTGCGCCATGTAAATGGGCGACCGCAATGTTGGCAGTCTTTCTGAGGTAAATCCCTCTTTTTGCGCTGCTTTGGCATAAATCAAATGGATTATTATGAGAATATAGTTCAACAACCCTAGATTTATGAATTCTGACTAGCCCTTTTCCCGTCTTGCTACGTTGAAAAGCCTCGGCGTAGCTAAGGCTATGCCTGCGTTTTTCGCCTTGCAAGTCGGAAAAATGCCGTCGCCATATTTTCACAAATCTAGCATTGTTGAACTATAACAAAAAATTAAAGTCATGCTTTTGCTGAATTGTTTAGCAAGGAATGAAGTTTCTCAAAATTGCTAATTTTACAGCTTATGATAAACTGTCCAAATTGTAATACAGAACTACCACCGGAAGCTCGATTTTGTTGGAATTGTGGGGCTCCTCAAGTATCAGCATCTTTTGTTGAGCAAGAAGAGGCAACTATTACTTTCGACGATACCTTGGAAAAGGAGATAGTAGATCGATTCTTTAAGTTGCTACAAATTGGCGTAGAGCAAGAACAAGACGCAAGCATGGACAAGCTCTATGCAGAGCGGGTATATGCCTCTGGCTTTCGCGAAATATTACATCGACGCGTGACTCAATTGGTAGAAAGTTTTCATGCAGATTACCCTGCCGGAAAGATGCCAACACAGCGTTTTGAGCAAGAGGTAGAGGCTGTGTTAATGCCCATTCTGGATTACTTCTTTATTCAGTACTGTCAGGACTTGAATCAAATTCAATTGCCAGAGGCCATTTTGAAATATAGTGAAGTAAGCTTTAGCGAAATCGACTTCTTCCAAATGGTGCTAGATTACCTAGCCTTAGAACAAGAAAAGGAGCCGTTTTACACTGATTTTTTGAAAATGCCGATCGAAAAACTGAAGAATGCTGGTAAAATGTTTCTCTTTCCAGAGAAGAATGAGCGCATACTATTGATTTGTGATCTGAGCTTATTGGGCTCCTGTAAAGAAGGCTTTGCCCTGACAGAGGCCGCCTTGTACTGGAAAGCCTACCTTCAAAAGCCCAAAATAGTGGCCTTCCAACAATTACAATCCATCAAACGGGAAAAAGATTGGTTGTTGATCAATGGGGAGTTTTTTAGCGCCAATGCATCTATTAACGTCAAGCTATTGAAGCTGCTGAAAAAAATCAAGGCTCTTAGTCAGTAAGGTGAGTAGGAACTTTTCTACCAAAACGAAAAACAACCAGACTCAGTACTCCCCAACCTATTAGCACCAATAACCCACACAACAGCC
>JBCCRH010000056.1:0-19664 GCA_039208045.1 Bacteroidota bacterium | reverse complement strand
TGAACAAGAACTATCGATGGGGGATGTCCTTAAGGTGGAGGAGATTTTCGCGGTGGGCGACAATATCAGTGCAGTCGGTACCTCAAAAGGAAAAGGATTTCAAGGTGTTGTGAAACGCCACAATTTCCGAGGTGTAAATGATGCAACGCACGGTCAGCACAACCGTCAGCGTGCCCCAGGATCTATTGGTGCAGCTTCGTATCCTGCGAAAGTATTCAAGGGAATGCGCATGGCCGGCCGTATGGGGGGAACTCGGGTGAAGATCAAGAACTTAACTGTATTAAAAATATTCCCTGAGCAAAACCTTATCCTAGTGAAAGGGGCTGTGCCTGGACATAAAGGCGCTTTTGTAATTCTCGAAAAGTAATTTTCGGGGAGTACAGCCAGGTGCTTTTAGCTAATTTTTAAATCCTAATGTGATGAAACTTGAAGTTTTAAATATCCAGGGTGAAAAGACCGGCCGCGAAGTAGAATTGCCGGAAGATGTGTTTGGCATTGAGCCAAATGAACATGTGGTTTACCTTTCTGTAAAGCAGTATTTGGCTAACCAACGCCAGGGAACACATAAGTCGAAGGAGCGTAACGAAATTGTAGGTTCTACAAGGAAATTGAAGCGGCAGAAGGGTACGGGTACGGCTCGTGCTGGTAGCATAAAGAGTCCGGTATTCCGTGGTGGTGGTCGTATTTTTGGGCCAAAGCCTCGTAATTACGGGTTCAAGTTGAATAAGAAAGTAAAGCGCTTGGCTAGAAAGTCTGCGTTGAGTTCAAAGGCTTCTGCCGGAGGAATCTTGATTGTAGAAGATTTTTCTTTCGAAGCGCCTAAGACAAAAGAATACTTGAATATTCTTCAGAACTTGAAGGTGGCCGAACAGAAAACCATCTTGGTGACGCCAGATTATGAAAAGGAAGTGATGTTGTCAAGCCGCAATTTGCCAAAAGCAAATGTGTTTCGTGCGGTAGATTTAAGCACTTACGATATTTTGAATGCCAATACTTTGGTCTTGTCTGAGAGTTCAGTTCAGAAGATCGTAGAAACATTTGGTAATTAATTGCGGAGCCTAGCTCTTAAAAAGAGAACTTAAAATGGCAAAGACAATTTTAATAAAGCCCTTAATTACAGAAAAGACGGAACTGTTGACGAATCGTCGTAACCAGTATACGTTTGTTGTGCATAAGAAAGCCAACAAGATTGAGATTAAGAAGGCTATTGAAGACATGTATAATGTGCCTGTAGAGTCGATTAATACGATGGTGATGCCAGGGAAGGCTAAAAATCGTACGACGAGAGCAGGAATGATTCGCGGTAGTATTTCGCCTTATAAAAAGGCAGTCGTGACTTTACCAGAAGGTGAAGAAATCGATTTCTTCGGCGATATCTAGCCCTCTACGTTTTAGTTGGAGAAGGTTAGACAGAATTTGAAACTTGAATTTAGAGCAATCTGAAATTTTTGAAAGATGCCTGTAAAGAAGTTTAATCCGATAACGCCTGGTATGCGTACCAAAGTGGGTAACGCATTCACAGAGCTAACAACTGACAAGCCTGAGAAGAGTTTGTTGGCACCTTTGAAGCGTTCAGGTGGGCGTAACAACAGTGGTCGTATGACGGTTCGCCAGCGTGGTGGTGGGCACAAGCGTCGGTATAGAGTGATTGATTTTCGTCGTGACAAGGATGGGATTCCAGCAGTGGTTAAGACGATTGAATACGATCCGAACCGTAGCGCATTCATTGCTTTGGTGCAGTATGAAGATGGAGAGAAGCGCTATATTATTGCCCCAGATGGTCTGAAGGTAGGTACTACCATTTTATCAGGAAAAGACGCATCGCCAGAGATCGGTCATGCTATGTTTCTGAGCGATATTCCTTTAGGTTCTACTATTCATGCTATTGAGATGCGTCCTGGTCAAGGGGCAGTATTGGCACGTAGTGCGGGTACCTATGCAACGCTAATGGGGCGTGAAGGAAAGTACGCGATCATCAAATTGCCTTCAGGTGAGGTACGTCGTGTGCTGGCAGTGTGTAAGTGTACCATTGGTACCACTTCTAATCCAGATCATGGTTTACAGGTGAGTGGTAAAGCAGGTCGTTCTCGCTGGTTGGGTCGCCGACCAAGGGTACGTGGTGTAGCGATGAACCCAGTGGATCACCCCATGGGTGGTGGTGAAGGTAGAGCTTCTGGTGGGCACCCAAGATCACGTACAGGTATCATGGCGAAGGGTCAGAAGACACGTAAGCCGAAGAAGTATTCTAACAAGCTGATTATTACAAAACGTAAGAAGAAGTAAGTCATGGCAAGATCACTAAAAAAAGGACCCTACGTTTATCACAAATTGCTGGAGAAAGTATTCCGGGCAAAAGAATCAAAGAAGAAAGTGGTAATTAAAACTTGGTCACGTTCTTCAATGATTATTCCAGATATGGTAGGTGAGACGATTGCGGTGCACAATGGCAAAACGTTCGTACCAGTTTTCGTAACTGAGAATATGGTAGGCCATAAGCTGGGCGAATTTGCTCCTACTCGTAGTTTCAAAGGGCACTCAGGAAATAGAAAATAAAGTAATTAGGCGCTGCACTAGCCACTTGCTAGCAGGCGCTCCAAATTTAATAACATGGAAGCAGTTGCAAAACTCAAGAATATTCCGATGTCTGTCCGTAAGATGCGTCTTGTGGTAGATAACATTCGTGGAAAGGATGTGGAAACTGCATTGGACATCCTTCAGTTTACGAAGAAAGAAGCATCTGAATGGTTGAAGAAAGTAGTACTATCAGCTATTGCTAACTGGGAGTACAAGACAGGTGGTGCAGAAGATGCAGATGATTACGAACTATTCGTTAAGATCGCATTTGCAGATGCAGGAACGATGTTGAAGCGTTTTCGTCCGGCTCCACATGGCCGTGCGCATCGCATCCGCAAGCACACTTGCCATGTAACGATTATTGTAGAAAACGCACAGCCACTACCCAATGAGGAAGCAGAGATAGAAGAGGTGGACAGTGAAGAGGTAGAAATGCAGCTAGAAGAATAAGCAAATTTTAATCTAATTTATACCATTTAACATGGGTCAGAAGACAAATCCAATTGGTAATCGCCTTGGCATCATTAGAGGATGGGACTCGAACTGGTTTGGAGGAAAAGCTAAGGACTATTCAGCAAAAGTCGTAGAAGATGATCGTATTCGTACCTACTTGCAGGCACGTGTACAGAAGGGGGGGATCGCTAGAATTATCATTGAGCGCACACTTAAGCGTATTACGGTAACTATTCATACCTCTCGTCCGGGTATCATTATCGGTAAAGGGGGACAGGAAGTAGATCGTATCCGTGAGGAGCTGAAGAAGTTGACGGGTAAAGATGTGCAGATCAATATTATCGAAATCCGTAAGCCTGAATTGGACGCAAATATTGTTGGTGAATCTATCGCTAAGCAATTAGAAGCTCGTATCAACTATAGAAGAGCGATCAAGATGGCTATTCAGTCAACTATGCGTGCTGGAGCGGAAGGGATAAAGATTCGTATTTCTGGTCGATTGAATGGAGCGGAAATGGCACGTTCGGAAGAATACAAGGATGGGCGTACGCCACTGCATACCTTCCGTGCTGATATCGATTATGCGTTGCAGGAAGCTCTAACGGTTTATGGTAAGATTGGTATCAAAGTGTGGATTTGTCGTGGAGAGGTATTAGGCAAGCGTGACTTGTCACCGAACATCGGCGTAGGTGGTAAGAAAGATGGAAAAGGAGGAAGAGGAAACCGCAGAGGAGACCGTAGAGACAGAGGCGATAGAGGAGGAAGAAATCAGCGCAGACGCTAGAAATTGTTATCAAAAAGCTGTACCTTTGCCCGGCTATTTTAAGAGGGCATTTTATCGGTACAATCATTATCTGATTTAGATAAATTTTAACACGATGTTACAGCCAAAAAGAACGAAATATCGGAAGCAACAGAAAGGCCGCAATAGAGGCTTGGCTTACAGAGGAAGCAAGGTATCATTTGGTTCCTATGGGTTGAAAGCACTACATGAAGGTCGCATCACCAACCGTCAGATAGAATCTGCTCGTATTGCGATGACGCGCTACATGAAGAGAGAGGGTAAGGTTTGGATCCGTATTTTCCCAGATAAGCCTATCACGTCTAAGCCTCAAGAGGTACGGATGGGTAAAGGTAAAGGAGCCTTGGATCACTATGTTGCAATGATCAAGCCGGGTCGCGTTTTGTTTGAGCTGGACGGTGTACCTGCTGAAGTAGCTTATGAGGCTTTGCGCTTAGCAGCTCAGAAGCTTCCAATTTTGACTAAGGTCGTTGTTCGCCCTGATCATGTGGAGTAAGAAAATTTGCTAAAGTTTTAATCTATTATACAGATGGCAACCAAGAAATATATTGAGCTACAAGAATATTCTGATGCCGACCTAGTAGGCGAGCTCGAAAATACAGAGTCTCAATATCAGAAATTAAAGTTTGATCATGCAATTAAGGGTCTAGATAATCCAATTGCATTAAGAGAGGTGCGTCGTGATATTGCTCGTCTGAAGACAGAGATCAGAAAAAGAGAAGTAGCAAATATGACGGAGGAGCAACTAGCAGATCGCTCCAAGATGAGAAAGAGAAGAAGAAATAAGAAGTAGATTTTAAAGTTGTAAATGACTGGTAAAATGGCAGAAGAACTAACAACTAACGAAGAAGCAACTACTCCAGAAGCAACAGCAACTACGCACAAGAAAACGCGTGTTGGAGTGGTATCTAGCAATAAAATGCAAAAGACTATCTCAGTTACAGTAGAGCGTCGTTTGCGTCACCCGATTTACGGGAAGTTCGTAAAGAAGACGAAGAAGTTTATTGCGCATGACGAAAACAACGATTGTAATATTGGGGATTTGGTGAAGATTGAAGAGACTCGTCCATTAAGCAAGCGCAAGCGTTGGAAATTAGTTGAAATCGTAGAGCGAGCTAAGTAGTATTTTTTGATTAGTACTTTAAAAATTTAAGAGAAATGATCCAACAAGAATCCAGGCTACGAGTAGCAGATAATTCCGGTGCTAAAGAAGTATTGTGTATCCGGGTATTAGGTGGGTCTAAGCGTCGTTACGCTTCAATTGGAGATCAGATTGTGGTTACTGTAAAAGATGCTTCTCCTGGAGGTATCAAAAAAGGTACCGTATCAAAAGCAGTAGTAGTTCGTACGAAGAAAGAGATTCGCAGAAGAGATGGCTCTTACATTCGTTTTGATGATAACGCAGTGGTATTATTGAACAATGCTGATGAGCCTAGAGGTACTCGTATTTTCGGGCCAGTAGCGCGTGAGCTGAGAGAGCGTGACTATATGCGTATTGTTTCTCTTGCTCCTGAAGTACTATAGATCAGTCATTTACACAACGAAAAATAAGTTCCGCCAAGCGGTAGTCAAATACAAATTGAAATGAAAAATAATAAACAGCAGCAAAAGCGATTTGCCCCTAAGCTGAAGATCAAGAAAGGCGATAAGGTAGTGGTGATTGCTGGGGCTTACAAAGATCGTTCTACGGTGCGTGAGGTATTGGAGGTGTTCCCAGAGAAAAACAGAGCGATCGTTGATCAGGTCAATATTGTAAAGAAGCATACGAAGCCTACCCAAGATAATCCTGGTGGTATCAATGAAGTTCCTGCGCCAATTCATATCTCTAATTTGATGTTGGTAGACCCGAGAACTAAAGAGCCAACTCGTATTGGTCGTCAGCGTAATGCAGATGGGAAATTGGAACGTTATTCGAAAAAATCCGGTGAAACTTTATAATAATGAGTTATATACCTAGACTTCGGACAAAATATAAGGAGGAAGTAGCACCTGCACTTTTTGAGCAATTTCAGTATAGCTCTGTTATGCAAGTACCTCGCATCGAGAAGATTTGCATTAACCAGGGGGTTGGAAAAGCCACTCAGGACAAGAAGCTTGTAGAAAATGCACTACAAGAAATGACTATCATTGCTGGCCAAAAAGCTGTACCTACAAGAGCGAAGAAATCAGTTTCTAACTTTAAGCTTCGTGAAGGTATGACCATCGGGGCTAGAGTGACCCTGCGCCAGAATAGAATGTATGAGTTTCTAGATCGCCTGATCTCTGTAGCTTTGCCTCGTGTGCGTGACTTCCGTGGTATTAGTGATAAGAGTTTTGATGGTAGAGGAAACTACTCAATGGGTATCACTGAGCAAATCATTTTCCCTGAAATTGATTTGGATAAAGTGAGCAATATTACGGGAATGGACATTACTATTGTCACTTCTGCTAATACAGATGCAGAGGCACCAGCATTGCTGAAAGCAATGGGCCTTCCCTTTAAAAATCAACGCAATTAATATTTCTGACCAAGAAATTTGAAATACAATGGCTAGAAAATCACTTATAGCTAGAGAAAGAAAGCGCGAGCGTTTAGTAAAAAAATATGCGGCATTGCGTAAGCAATTGAAAGAAGAAGGACGTTGGGATGAATTAGACAAGTTGCCACGTAATTCTAATCCTATTCGTTTGCACAACCGTTGCCAGTTGACGGGCCGTCCAAAGGGGTATATGCGCCAATTTGGAATATGCCGGGTAAAGTTTCGTGAGATGGCTCTGGATGGAAAGATTCCAGGTGTAACGAAGTCGAGCTGGTAAAATATATAAGCGAACTTCACTTTTGTTGAAGTTCTATCATTTTGATCGTATTCAAATTATTATAAAATGGCAGTAACTGATCCAATAGCAGATTACTTAACTAGAATCCGTAATGCTCAGCAGGCAGGACACCGAGTGGTAGAAATTCCAGCTTCTAAGTTAAAGAAGCGCATTACAGAAATTCTATATGATCAGGGATACATCTTGAAGTATAAGTTTGAAGATGAAGGACGCGTCCAAGGTGTAATCAAGATTGCGCTAAAGTATGATCCGGTATCAAAGAAGCCGGTCATTCAAAAGCTACAGCGTATTAGTAAGCCAGGTTTGCGGAAGTACTCTAAGTCAACTGATATCCCTCGTATTATTAATGGTCTGGGGATTGCGATTGTATCCACTTCAAGAGGGGTGTTCACAGATAAGGAGGCGAGAGCGATGAACGTAGGAGGGGAGTTACTTTGCTATGTATATTAATAGAAACCGGAAAATCAAATTGCTATGTCAAGGATAGGAAAAGCGCCAATTGAACTCCCAAAGGGAGTTGAAATCACGGTCAGCAAAGGCAATGTTGTCAAAGTAAAAGGACCCAAAGGAGAGCTACAAGAACAAATCAATCCGGATTTGTCTGTAGAACTAGAGGATGGGGTATTAACTGTTAAGCGTCCTACGGAGCAAAAGAGACACAAGGCGATGCATGGTTTGTATCGTTCGCTAATCAACAATATGGTAGTAGGGGTAACCACTGGTTACGTCAAAGAATTGGAGTTGGTAGGTGTTGGTTATCGTGCTAATAATACCGGACAATTGTTGGAACTTACTGTCGGGTACTCTCACCCGATCATGTTTTATGTTCCAGACGAAGTGAAGCTAGAGACGAAGTCTGAAAAGGGTAAGAATCCAGTTGTACGTTTGGAAAGTAATGACAAGCAATTGATTGGCCAGGTGGCTGCTAAGATTCGTTCCTTCAGAAAGCCAGAGCCTTACAAAGGGAAGGGTATCCGTTTTGTTGGTGAAGAGATTAGAAGAAAAGCTGGTAAAGCGGCTGGTAAATAATAATTGGTTGACAATTATAAATTTCATTAGAGATTCTTGGGATAGAGCAAGTAGGTTCTCTCACTAAGAATAAAAATTAAGAGTGAAATGAAATTTTCTAAGAGTAATAGAAGACTTAAGATTCGCAGAAGAATCCGCAAAAACATCAAGGGTACAGCCGCACGTCCTAGACTGTCTGTATTCCGTAGCAACAAAGAGATTTACTGCCAGCTCGTTGACGATGTCAATGGCCTTACTTTAGCTGCTGCTTCTTCTCGGGAAGGTAGTATCGGTAGAGAAGGAAACAAGGTAGATCAGGCGAGTCAGGTTGGAAAATTAATTGCAGAGCGAGCTAAAGCAGCTTCAGTAGATGTAGCTGTATTTGATCGTGCTGGCTATCTTTATCATGGCAGAGTGAAAGCCTTGGCGGATGGTGCACGTGAAGGAGGCCTTAAATTGTAAAATTCTTAATCGGAAGTATAATGGCTAAGAAAAATAACGATAGAGTTAAACCTGCTGAGACAGAGCTAAAAGAGAAGTTAGTAAATCTCAATCGTGTTGCGAAAGTAACCAAGGGTGGACGTACATTTAGCTTCGCTGCTATTGTGGTAGTTGGAGATGGTAATGGCACTGTTGGTCATGGTTTGGGTAAAGCTCGTGATGTTTCAGAGGCAATTTCTAAGGCTGTCGATGATGCAAAGAAGAACTTGATTAAAGTTCCTTTATATAAGGGTACGATTCCTCATGAGCAGAAGGGACGATATGGTGCAGGAAAGGTGTTTATTAAGCCAGCTGCCGATGGTACTGGGGTAATTGCAGGTGGTGCGATGCGTGCCGTATTGGAAATTGCAGGCGTGCAGAACGTATTGGCTAAGTCTATGGGGACATCAAATCCTCACAATGTAGTGAAGGCTACTGTAGATGCTTTGTCAAAGCTTCGCAGCCCAATGATGATTGCTAAGCAGCGCCGTATCTCTATGGAGAAATTTTTTAACGGTTAAAAAAAATCTAAGTAGTAATGGCTAAGATCAGAATTACTCAGGTCAAAAGTATTATTGACCGTTCAAAGAGGCAAAAAGATACTATTAAGGCTTTAGGTCTTAGAAAGATGAATCATACTGTGGAGCATGAAGCAACGCCACAAATCTTAGGTATGGTGGCAAAGGTTGCACACTTGATTAGTGTGGAAGAAGCATAGCGCTGATTGTTTAATCTGATAATATTTTTAAATTAACGATAATGGAACTGCATAATCTTAAACCTGCTAGTGGATCTACCAAAAAAACGAAGCGTATCGCTCGTGGGCAAGGTTCTGGTCATGGTGGGACAGCAACTCGTGGGCACAAAGGGCAGAAATCTCGCTCTGGTTTCAGTAAAAAGCGTAACTTCGAAGGTGGCCAGATGCCTCTTCAAATGCGTCTTCCAAAGCGTGGATTTAAAAATCCGAATAGAGTAGCTTATGTACCATTGAATATCAATAGATTACAAGCCATTTCTGACAAGTACAACGTGACAGAAATTACGCTTGAAAATCTTGTTGAGAATGGTATCATTCGCAAGAAAGATAAAGTGAAGGTACTTGGTCGTGGAGAATTGTCTGCTACTTTGAATGTAACTGTTCACGCTGTATCTACTTCAGCAAAGGAAGCAATCGAAGCAAAAGGCGGAAGTGTTAACCTTGTCAACTAACAGAGATGAAAAAATTTATTTCCACTTTACAGAATATTTGGAAAATTAAAGAACTCCGCAATCGCATCCTTTTTACTTTAGGGATGCTTTTGGTTTTTCGGTTTGGTTCTTTTGTTGTTCTTCCAGGAGTAATTCCTTCTGTTCTTGAAAATGCTTCGCAGAATAGTGGTTCTCCAAATGATTTGTTGGGCTTGATCAATGTATTTACTGGTGGAGCCTTCAATAATGCCGCTGTATTCGCCCTGGGTATTATGCCCTACATTACAGCTTCCATTATCATTCAGCTGTTGGGTTTTGCTGTTCCTTACTTTCAGCGCTTGCAGCAGAAGGAAGGAGAATCTGGCCGTAAGAAGTTGAATCAGATCACTAGGCTACTTACTGTAGCGATTACACTCATACAGGGAGGAGGATATTTGACATATATCAATAGCCTTGGTGCTGTTGATCCATCTATTCCTCCAGGGATCTTTTGGTTAAGTAATATTATCATCCTTTCAACGGGTACTATTTTTGCTATGTGGCTAGGTGAGCGTATTACAGATCGAGGTATTGGAAATGGTGTTTCTCTATTGATTACAGTAGGTATCATTGCAACACTTCCTGGAGCTATTATCTCTGAATTCCAATTGCAGTTGGAAGGTGGAGGATTATTCATCTTCGTACTGGAGATTGCAGCATTGTTCCTCATTGTAATGGCTACGGTACTCATCGTACAGGGTGTTCGTAAAATACCCATTCAGTTTGCGAAGCGTATGGTTGGACGTGGTTCCAATGCTATGCCAGCTGCTGGTGCCAGAGACTATATTCCACTCAAGGTAAATGCAGCTGGGGTAATGCCGATCATTTTTGCGCAAGCACTGATGTTCTTGCCAGCAACTATTGCTCAGTTCGTTTCAGCGGATGGTGCAGTGGGAGCTAACCCAATATTACGTGCACTAAACGACTTTACGTCGGTTCCCTATAATATCATTTATTTTCTATTAGTAGTGCTATTTACCTATGTGTACACTGCACTTTTGGTAAATCCTCAGCAATATGCAGAGTATTTGAAGCGCCAAAATGCATTTATTCCTGGTATTAAGCCTGGTAAGCCTACTGCTGATTTCATCGATGCAGTAACGACTAGAATTACGCTACCCGGCTCGATCTTTTTGGGATTGATCTCTATCATGCCTGCTTTCGCAGCCGCATTTGGGGTGAATATCGCTTTTGCCATGTTCTTTGGAGGTACTTCTCTATTGATCTTAGTGGCAGTAGTACTTGATACCTTGCAGCAAATTGAAAGCCACTTGCTAATGCGCAAGTATGATGGTTTGGTGAAGTCGGGTCGTATTCAAGGAAGAAGCCGTATGCAGGGCATCGGCGCCAACATGTAGTAGATAAATTTACGTCGTACTTAAAATCAATCTAGAGTAAATGATCTTTTATAAAACTGACGAAGAAATTGAGTTGATCCGCGAGAGTTGTTTGCTAGTATGCAAAACACTCACTCTAGTAGGAGAGATGCTTCGCCCAGGTGTAAAAGGCTCAACGATAGATGTGGCGGCTGAAGCTTTGATCAGAGATCATAGAGCGGAGCCCGGATTCAAAGGCTACAGAGGTTTTCCTGCTACTTTGTGCGTTTCAGTTAATGAGGGAGTAGTACATGGTATACCTACAGAGAAGCAAGTTTTTAAGGACGGCGATGTCGTGTCTGTAGATTGTGGGGTGTTCATGAACGGATTTTTTGGAGATGCAGCATACACTTTCGCAATAGGTGATGTAGAAGAGCATGTTATGAAAATGCTCCGAGTAACTAATGCTTCTCTATATAAAGCGATAGAGGTAGCGGTTGCAGGAAAACGACTAGGTGATATTGGTTTTGCGGTTCAGGATTATGTAGAAAAGCAGCATAATTACTCCGTGGTGAAAGAATTGGTAGGGCATGGGATCGGAAGAGAGCTGCACGAGAAGCCAGAAGTGGCGAATTATGGGAGAAGAGGGCGTGGGAGTAAATTGAAAGAAGGCCTAGTAATTGCTATTGAGCCGATGGTGAATCTTGGGAAGCGTGCGGTTCGCACAGCTAAAGATGGATGGACAGTGATAGCTAAAGATTTAAAGCCGTCTGCACATTATGAACATACGGTTGCTGTTCGGAAAGGAAAGGCTGACATTTTATCAGATCATAGATCTATCGAGCAGGCAATCTTGGCAAATCCCAATCTGAAATCAATCGAATTGGAGGCAGCGGCGGTTTAAACGAAAAAGGGAGTGCTATTGTTATTTTTTTTCGTTATCTTTGCACTCCAAAATTAAAATATGGCGAAAAAGAATCTAATAAAACAGGATGGCATTATTGAAGAGTCGTTATCAAACGCTATGTTCCGAGTACGGCTAGAAAATGACCACCAAATCGTAGCTACTATTTCTGGAAAGATGCGCATGAATTACATTCGTATTCTGCCGGGGGATAAAGTAGCGGTAGAGATGTCGCCCTATGATCTTTCAAGAGGAAGAATAATTTATAGATATAAATAATAGTTATCATGAAAGTAAAAGCTTCAATCAAGAAACGCTCTGCTGATTGCAAGATTGTAAGACGCAAAGGGAAGCTTTATGTTATCAACAAGAAAAATACTAAGTTCAAGCAACGTCAAGGATAATTCTATAGCGAATTTATAAACTGAAGGATATATGGCTCGTATAGCAGGTAATGATTTGCCAAGAAACAAACGTGGAGTAATTGCACTCACTTATATCTATGGAATAGGTGTATCACGTGCTAAGGAGATTTTGGACAGATGTGACATCGATCACAGCACCAAGGTGATAGACTGGACCGACGAAAATATTCGCTCTATTTCACAATTGATCACGAACGAATATACGGTAGAGGGAGAATTGCGTTCTGAAATCCAAATGAATATCAAGCGCTTGATGGATATTGGCTGCTATCGTGGTCTACGCCATCGTAAAGGATTGCCTTTACGTGGTCAACGCACGCAAACCAATGCACGTACGCGTAAGGGTAAGCGTAAGACGGTAGCTAACAAGAAAAAGGTTACTAAGTAATTTTTATAAATCCTTGCTTAGGGAATTAAGCAATCCACAATTTTAAGTGATGGCAAAGTCTAAAAAAGCAAAGAAGAGAAAGGTTAAAGTTGATCCAGAAGGGTTTGCTTACATAAAAGCTTCTTTCAATAATATCATCATTTCTTTGACTAATAAGAAAGGGCAAGTAATTTCTTGGGCCTCAGCTGGTAAGGCTGGCTTCAGAGGGTCTAAGAAAAATACACCTTATGCTGCACAGGTAGCTGCTTCTGATGCCTCTAGAACGGCTTATGAGGCAGGTCTTCGTACGGTGCAGGTATATGTAAAGGGCCCTGGATCAGGAAGAGAGGCTGCAATACGTGCTATTGACGGTGCTGGTATCAAGGTGTCTATCATTCGTGATGTTACGCCAGTACCTCACAATGGATGCCGCCCGCCCAAGAAGAGAAGAGTATAAATCAATAAGCGACGAAAATTTAAGTCAACATGGCTAGATATACAGGACCCAAGACAAAAAAATCTAGGGCTTTCGGAGAATCAATATACGGCTACGATAAAGCATTCGAGCGTAGAAAATATCCTCCGGGACAACATGGTAACAACAGAAGAAGAAAGCAGAAGTCAGATTATGCTTTGCAGTTAATGGAAAAGCAGAAGGCAAAGTATACCTATGGTGTACTAGAGCGTCAGTTCCGTAATCTTTTTGAAACTGCAAGTAGAAGAAAAGGGGTAACTGGTGAGAATTTGTTGCAGTTGTTAGAGGCAAGATTGGATAATACAGTCTTTCGTCTTGGTCTTGCTCCGACCCGTCGCGCTGCACGTCAGTTGGTAACGCATAAGCACGTTACTGTAAATGGTGTGGTTACCAATATTCCTTCTTGCCAGTTGCGCGAAGGAGATGTGATTTCCGTTCGTGGAAAGTCGCAGTCGCTAAGTGTAGTGCGTGATAGTGTGGGTGCAAAGTCTGATGTGCGCAAGTTCCAGTGGTTAGAGTTCAACCCTGATAAGATGCAGGGCGTTTTCCTAGAATATCCAAGTAGAGAACAAATACCAGAGAAAATCAACGAGCAGTTGATTGTGGAATTGTACTCGAAGTAAAAACTAAAAAAACAAAGATTGTTGCTTGCAGCAATCTTTGTTGGCGTTATTATCAACCGCTAAGTTAATTCTCTTAATATAGCTTATGAGCATTTTAAATTTCCAGAAGCCAGATAAAATTGTAATGCAGAAGTCCGACGATTTTGAAGGACTTTTTGAATTTAAACCACTTGAGCCTGGCTTCGGACAAACAGTAGGTAATTCTTTAAGACGCGTTTTGCTTTCTTCTTTAGAAGGATTTGCTATTTCTGCGATACGTATCGCAGGAGTAGAGCATGAGTTTGCCACTATTCGTGGTGTAGTAGAAGATGTGGTAGAAATCATCCTAAACCTAAAGCAGGTTCGACTCAAGCAATTAATTGCTGATGAAGAAATATCAAGCGAAAAAGTCTACCTAACGATTACTGGTAAGGAAGAGTTTAAGGCAGGAGATATAGAAGAGCATACTAATGTATTTAAAGTGATGAATCCTGATTTATTGATTTGTCACATGGAGCCATTCGTAAACTTGGAGATGGAGTTGACCATCACTAAAGGCCGTGGTTACCTACCAGCAGATGAAAACTTGCCGAAAGATGCACCCATTGGTGTTATCCCAGTAGATGCCATCTACACTCCGATCAAAAACGTAGCATACCGCGTGGAAAATACACGTGTAGGGCAGCGTACGGATTATGAAAAGCTTTCTATTGAGGTGAAGACGGATGGTACTATCCACCCGGAAGATGCCATTAAGGAAGCTTCACGTATTTTGATTCAACACTTGATGCTAATTACTGATGAAAACATCACCTTCGATGATGCATCAAGCCGTGAAGATAATATCGTAGATGAGCATATCTTACACATGCGTAAGTTGTTGAAGACTTCTCTGGAAGACCTCGACTTATCTGTACGTGCATACAATTGCCTGAAGGCAGCAAAAATTAACACGCTGGCAGAATTGGTACGCTACGATACGCACGAATTACTGAAGTTTAGAAACTTCGGAAAGAAGTCATTAGTGGAAATCGAAGAGCTATTACAGGATAAGGGTCTCACCTTTGGGATGGATCTCTCTAAGTACAAACTCGACGAAGAGTAATTTAATGGGCCTCCTTTGAGGCTTCTAATAACAATAATGCAATAACCGGTTTCCTTATTGGAATGAGGTGTTGCGAAGTAAACAACATTAATCATGAGACACGGTAAAAAATTCAACCATCTCGGTAGAAAGTCGGCGCACCGTAAAGCACTGTTGCGCAATTTGGCTATCGCTCTAGTGGAACACAAACGTATTAACACTACATTGGCGAAAGCAAGAGCATTACGTAAGTTCATCGAGCCATTGGTAACGAAGTCAAAAGCCAATACCATGCACTCTCGAAGAGTGGTATTCAGCTATTTGCAAAACAAACATGCTGTAACGGAGCTATTCGAAACGATCGGCCCCAAAGTAGGCGAGCGTCCAGGTGGCTATGTACGTGTCTTGAAGATCGGATGGCGTAAAGGTGATGGTGCAGAAATGGCCATGATTGAATTTGTTGACTTTAATGATGTATATACAAGTGGTACTGGCGAGAGCAAGTCTACTGGTAAGAAGCGTCGTCGTAGACGTCGTGGTGGCGGTGGTGGCAATGAGACTGCTGCAGTAGCTGCTGCTGAAACGGCAGTTGTAGAGGAGGAAGTAGCTGAAGTGGTCGAAGAAGTAGAAGATGCAGTAGAGCAAGCGGAAGAAGTGATTGAAGAGGCTCAGGATGCGATTGAGGAGGCTATAGATGGCGATACAGAAGAAAAGAAAGAAGAATAAATTCTTTTCCAAGCCTTCCATTAGGAAGTAATAATAATCCCGAATTTTCGATTTTGTCGAGAGTTCGGGATTTGTTTTAGTTACCTTACTCAAAAATGAATCATGAAAAAGATACTACTATTCATACTCTGCCTTATCACTATGGCAACCTTTGGCATCAGCCAATCGAAAGTGATGACCCCCAAGCAGCTCCTGGAATTAAACAGAGTCTCTGCTGTCGGCTTAAGTAAAGATGGCCAACAAGTCATTTACAGCACCTCCACTTTTGATTTGACAACCAATGAGCGCACCAGCAAACTATTTGCAGTCGGGGTAGATGGTGGCAAGGTGAAAACGCTGGAGGCAGTAGGGGAGCTGGTGAGCGATAAAAATATATCTCCAGATGGCAAGTGGAAGTTGGTGAGTAAGGATGTGAAAATCCAAAAAGTGAGCGGTAGCGATCACTACAAGGATGTGCCTAAATCGAATGTGTACATCTATGATCAACTCAACTATAGGCATTGGGATACCTGGGAAGATGGCGCCTATAGTCATTTATTTCTACAATCGACGAGTAGTACGGAAGATGGTGGCATCGATTTGATGGAAGGAAAACCTTTTGATTGTCCGCAAAAACCCTTTGGTGGAGACGAAGACTATATCTGGAGCCCTGATTCCAAAAAAGTGTTGTACGTCACTAAAAAATTAGCGGGTACGGAATATGCAGTGAGCACGAATACCGACATCTATGCGTACGATTTAGCAACGAAACAAACCACTAACCTTACCGCCAATAATAAAGGTTATGATACCCATCCTGTCTTTTCATCCAAAGGCACGCTCGCTTGGCTACAAATGAAAAGAGACGGCTACGAATCAGATAAAAATGACATTATCGTCCGATTGCCCAGTGGAGATTTAAACCTCACCAAAGGCTGGGATGGTACTGTTAATGGGTTTATCTGGAGTGCTGATGGCTCAAAAATCTATTTTAATGCGCCGGTGGGTGGAACCATCCATGCCTTTCAAATCGAAGTGCCAGTCAATGCGACAAGTACGTCCATGCCCAAACAAATTTCTGAAGGCCAATTTGATGTCAATGGTATTATCGGTCAAAGTGGAGAGCACCTGATCGTGTACAGAAGAGACATGAACCACGCCACAGAGATTTATAACCTACATATCGCCACAGGCGCCATGAAGCAATTGTCAAATGCGAATGATGCCATCTATAAGAACATCAAACTATCTAAGGTAGAAAAGCGAATGGTCAAAACGACCGATGGAAAAGATATGGTGACGTGGGTAATTTACCCACCCGATTTCGACCCTGCTAAAAAATATCCTACGCTTTTGTACTGCCAAGGTGGCCCTCAAGGGGCCCTGTCGCAATTCTATTCGTTCCGTTGGAACTTCCAGTTGATGGCGGCCAATGGCTATATCATTGTTGCGCCCAATAGAAGAGGGATGCCCGGTTATGGGGTGGAGTGGAATGAACAAATATCAAAAGATTATGGTGGCCAAAATATGAAGGATTACCTATCTGCCATTGATGCAGTGGCTAAAGAGCCTTATGTAGATCAGGATCGATTGGGTTGTGTGGGAGCAAGTTATGGTGGCTACTCGGTGTTCTACTTGGCTTCTCGGCATGAGGGGCGCTTTAAGTCCTTTATTTCCCACGATGGTATTTTTAATTGGCGATCGATGTATGGCACTACGGAAGAATTGTTTTTTGTGAACTGGGATATTGGCGGCCCATACTGGGACAAATCAAACGCCGCTGCACAAAAGTCGTATGCCGAATTTAATCCGATCAACTTTGTGGATCAATGGGATACGCCCATCTTGATTATCCAAGGAGGAAAAGATTTTAGAGTGCCTATTGGGCAAGGACTAGAAGCTTTTCAGGCGGCGCAACTGCAAGGGATAAAGTCCAAACTGCTATACTTCCCAGAAGAAAACCACTGGGTGCTTTCGGCTCAGAATAGCCTAGTGTGGCAACGAGAGTTTTTTAAGTGGTTGGACGAGACGGTGAAGGAGGTTGAGTAAACATAGATTATGCGACGCTCTATATGCTGCCTTTTCACATGCTTCTATTGCTTTTTGTGTGTAAAGGGCCAAAACCAAGATTGCGCTGTAGGAACGGCTAATGCGGTGCTCCACGCCAATAACGTGCGTACCTACATTAGCAATGCCGGAACGTTATTCCTATCTGAGGATACTCAGAGTGCCTATCAGGTACCATATACTGGGAGTGGTACGCCAACTACCATCTATGCGCATGGCCCTTGGCTATCCGGGCGGAGTTCAACAGGCGCATTGCTGCTTTCTGCACAAGATTATGCTATTGCATCTGGGGAATCCGATTACTTACCGGGCCCATTGGACTTATCTGGCGAGCTCCTGCCAAATTGCAATGATTGGAATAAAACCTGGTCCGTATATCGCCACGAAGTAGATCAGCATTTGGTGGATTTTGAAGATAATAATAACATTGACACCCCTATAAATAGTATTTTTTCATGGCCAGGCAAAGGAAATCCTCACTTTGAATGGTACAATGGCTTTCCATTGCCAGCTATGGGAACCTCCTATGCTCCATTTTTTGATGCGAATGAAGATGGTATTTATAATCCCACAGATGGCGATTATCCGATGATTAGCCAGTCGATCATTTACCCTGCTCAAATCGTATGGACGGTTTTCAACGATCTGGGCGATCAATATTCAGGTGGGACGCCTTTAGGGGTAGAAATACAATTGACCGCATGGGCTATGCGCTGCGAAGGAAATAGATTGCTCAATAATGGATTATTTAGTTCTTTCAAACTCATTAATCGCACTAGTACCCCTATCGATTCTGTCCATTTTGGACTGTTTACCGACTTTAGCATTGGGTGTTTTCTGGATGACTACATAGGATGTGCCCCTGCACTGAACACCACCTTTGCCTATAATAATTCTAATGTGGAGCCACTGAACTGTAGCTTTACCGATTTTCCTGGTCATGGGAGTAATCCACCGGTGCAAGCATTGACCATCCTCAATAAAGAGCTGACTTATCATACCTACTATCGCCCATATCCAGGATGGGTCGTCCCTTTTCCTGGCTTTGTGGAGCCGTTCGCACCTATTGAGTATCATTACTATTTGACAGGTCGATGGCGTGATGGAAGCACCTTACAGTTTGGAGAGCTAGGGTATGATACGGAAAGTACTGCTATGCCCGTCTCTTTTGCCTTTCCAGATAACCCCAATGATACGACCGGCTGGTCGATGTCGGCAGTAGAGGCGATGGAGCAGGATTATTTATCGGTAAGTAGTATGTATTTGGGAGCACTAGCCGCTGGTGAGAGTGAGACGATAGATGTAGGATATACCTACTACCGAGAGCCATCTGGTGAGGTTTCGAATAATATTGAAGCAATGTATAATGGTATTGAGCAGTTGCAAATGTCGTATGATATAAAGTTTGCAAATAGCTGTTTTCTGCCAGATTACTGTGAAACAGACTGCTTATACGTTGGAGATACAAATGCAGATGGAATTGCCAATCATTGCGACTTATTACCCATCGCACTGGCATTGGGCCAATCAGGGCCCAGTCGAGCTGATCCCTACTTTTGGTCGCCCATTACGGCAACCGATTGGCCACAGCAGCAGTACGATGGGACAAATTTTAAGCACATTGATGCCAATGGGAATGGGGAAATTGAAATAGCTGATATCGAGGTGGTTTTGGATCATTATAATTATACGATACCCGGCTACACCCCCATCGACAACTATAATGAGGGGGACGACTTATACCTTGAGCTATTAAATGGAGATTTTGAAGACATATTAGCCGGTGGCGGTATATGGCAAATCTATCTTAATGAGATACCTGACTTGTATGGGTTGGCCTTTTCCCTAGAATACGATTCCCGATACTTTGAAGAAATTCTTCCGCTCAGCAACGGCTTTTTTCCAGACACTGCCTTATTAGAATTTACGCGTTCTCTCCCTGAAAGAAGCACTACAGATTTTGCGTACGTCTTTTTTGATCAAGAAATACCCATATTTCCATATGTCATAGAAGCAGGTTTTCTCAGAAGACGAGACCCCTTACCTGAGTTGCCCCCATTGGACACCACATTTATTCGATTTAAAAATGTGAAAGGGTTCTTGGAGGATGGCACTTCCGTTGAGCTAGAAGGAAGAACTACTAGAGTAATATTTCGGGACAGCTTAGTGCAAACTAGCGCGCCTACAGAACCTACGCAGGCTACAGTCCATGCCTACCCTAATCCTACCCATAAAAGGCTCACCATAGCCTCTCAGAGAGGGCTTATTACTGCGGTACAGTTGTATACCCTTTCGGGAAAAGAAGTCTGGCAAGAGCATACGATCACTGCGCCTCAGTATGAGTTCTCAGTAGCGCAT
>JBCCRH010000055.1:0-19698 GCA_039208045.1 Bacteroidota bacterium | reverse complement strand
GTCAAAAAATAACTTCTCGATTTATGGCTGGCTCTTTTGCTCCAATACTTCGTTGAAAAGCCTCGCCGATGCTAAGGCATCGCCTGCGTTTTTCGCCTTGTCTTGGAGCAAAATCCCCTTGCCAAAATGCGGAACTTATTCTTTGGCTGTTACTTAATCCAAAATTAATACCATTTATATGGTGAAGTAGATCAAGAAACTGTATACTCACCATTAAATCAAAGCTATCCACACACATGAAAATTCGAACTACCCTCCTTTGCTTGTTCCTTACTGTTTATGGGGCTTTCGCCCAAAAGGCGCTGCTTCAGTCGGGGCCCATGCTGGGTTATAATGAAATGCGCGAAGTGATGATTTGGGCGCAGACTACCACACCGGCTGCCGTCAAAGTTGGCTATTGGATCGATACGATTCCATCGCAGCTGATGTTTACCAATACGGTGCAGACGGAGGCGAAGACGGCCTTTACGGCAAAATTGCTGGCCAACCAGGTGGAGCCGGGGCAGCGGTATAACTACAGGCTTTACATCAACGATCAGGCCGTGGAATTGGATTATCCAACGACCTTCCAGGCGCAAGCGCTCTGGCAATACCGTACCGATCCGCCGCCTTTTACCGTGGCTATGGGAAGCTGCATGTATGTAAATGAACCGGAGTATGACCGCCCAGGCCAGGGCTATGGGGGCAATTATGAGATTTTTGAATCCATTCACCAAAAACGCCCCGATGCGATGCTGTGGCTCGGCGATAATGTGTACCTGCGCGAGGCGGACTGGTATACGCGCACGGGCATCATGCACCGCTATACCGACCAGCGCTCCATCAAAGAGTTGCAGCCGCTGCTGGCTTCTACGCACCACTACGCCATCTGGGACGACCACGACTTTGGCCCCAACGATTCCGACCGTAGTTTCCACCTAAAAGACCTGACGCTGGAAGCTTTCAACCTCTTTTGGGCCAATCCCACCTATGGCGTGCCTGGCGTAGAGGGCATCACGACCTTCTTTAAGTACAACGATATGGACTTTTTCCTCCTCGATGACCGCTATAACCGCAGCCCCAACAACCGCAAAACGGGTGAGCCCACCCTCTTAGGAAAACCGCAGCTTGAATGGCTGATCGATGCCCTAGTAGCGAGCCGAGCGCCCTTTAAATTTGTAGCTATCGGTGGCCAAGTGCTCAACACGGCCGAAGTCTATGAAACCTATGCCCACCACCACGGTGCCGAGCGTGAGTACCTCCTAAAGCGCATCGAAGAAGAAGACCTCAAAGGCGTGATCTTCATCACAGGCGACCGCCACCACACCGAACTCAGCCAATACACGAATGCAGCTGGCAATGTGGTGTACGATTTCACCGTTTCACCGCTCACCTCTGGTGCTGCTCGCAATGTCACGGAGGTCAATGCTCATCGCGTGGAGGGCACCTTGGTGACGCAGCGTAATTTTGGATTGCTGGAAGTATCGGGGCCGCGCAAGGCGCGCCGGTTGAAGCTGAGCATCTATGATGTGTCGGGGAAGGAGTTGTGGACGAGGAGCGTGGAATAGTTTGGGGGTTGAGGGGTTTGGGGGTTGAGGGGTTTGGGGGTTGAGGAGTTTGAGAGTTTGGAGGGTTGAGGGGTTGTGCTGGTGTTTGTTGGGGATTTTTTTTTGAAAAAAGTTGGGAATGGTGGGTTACCTTTTCTTTAGAAGTGGAATTAATAGTAAAAAGTTACTATGAACAATTTTGATTTTGGAGAACAGATGAAAGTTACTACTAAAACGTTAGCTAAAGATATTATTCTCTTCATAAAGGCAGTACCAGAAGATTATGTATCTAAAATATTAGTACGGCAGCTGGTAAGGTCGGCGACCTCGACTGCGGCTAATTATAGGGCGGTCTGTAGAGCTCGTTCCAAAGGAGAGTTTTTTGCTAAGCTTTCGATCACGATCGAAGAAGCCGATGAAACCCTATTTTGGCTGGAGCTACTAGAAGATACCAAAATAACAAGACCTACAAAACACTTGGAAGAACTAAAGCACCGAGCAACCAAAGTCCGCAATGTCTTATCCAAAGCCCGAAAAAACACCACCCTAAAACGCTGAAACCCTCAAACCCTTAAACTCCCAAACACCAAAACTCCCAAACCCCTAAACTCCCAAACCCCTCAACCCCTAAACCAAAAAATCACGGCCGATCCCCCTCCTGCCCCGGCACGACCAAAGCTGGAATATTCCGCTCCGCATACAAGCGATTAAACGCAGCGACATCAACATTGATGATCTGGTGCATCTCGTTCTTGTAGGCTTGCCACTGGTCGAGTAGGTCTTGCAGGCGCTGCTGGGCACCGGCGGTGGGGCGCGGGTCGTGGGTGTCCATGCGCGTTTTGAGGTTCATCAATTCGGCATTGAGTTGGTTGGGGAAGTTGATGACATCCTGGAAGGTTTTTTGTTGGGTTTGGATGAGGTTGGCTTCCCAGGTGTTGATGCGATCGAGGACGAGCTTGCCGGTGTCGACTAGGTCGCCAGCATCTTCTACTTTTTGTAGGACGAGATTGAGCTGGCCAATTTGGCTTTTTACCTGGCGCATTTCGTTAACCGATTGGTGTATCGATTGGACGGTGGCTTCAATTTGTACGAGTACTTTTTGCTGCGCTTCAAAATCAGCGGTAGTCACCTTGAGCCTTGGGTCAGCGATAAGGGTAGCTGTCGTTTCGAGGGAGCCATCGGGGCCTTTTAACCGTAAGGTATAATTCCCTGGTGCCACTAGGCTGCCTTGGTAATCGCCCAGCACAAAGACGTTGGGAATAGCAGGCAGGCTTTCGCGGCGTAGATCCCAGCTAAAGCGGTTGACGCCGCGCTTAGAGGGGAGCAGGGCTTCTGCCTTAGGGCCACCTTCAAACTTTTTGTAGGAAGGGTCTTTAAGGTTCGAATATTCGCGCACCACCCGTCCCTTGCTATCCAATATTTCTAGCGTAAGTGCTAAGGAGTCGAGGGCTCTGGGCAAGTAATAATCGACGATTAAGCCGGGGAGTGGATTTTTGCCAAGTCCATTGATTTCCTTTTGTACAGGTGCTGGTACACGCACAGTGGCTTTGGGCTGGAAGAGGCGCATTTTGCCATTAGCAATCCAGCCTTGGCTCTGCTGTAGCACCCCAATATCATCCAATATCCAGAAGCCGCGACCAGAGGTGGCAACAATCAAGTCGTTGTCTTGCAAAGCTATATCGGTAATAGGACAGACGGGTAGATCATTTTGAAAACGATGCCAAAGCTTGCCCGAATCAAAGGAGACATAGAGGCCCGTTTCAGTTCCAGCATATAGCAAGCCAGGCTTCTGGCGATCCTCGCGCACCACGCGCACAAAGTCTTCTGGGGCAATACCTTCGGTCATTAAGCTCCAGCTTTTCCCACTATCGGTAGTGCGATAAATCAGTGGCGTAAAGTCATTAAAGCGATAATTGGTCGCCACCACAAATACTTCCTGCGGGTTGTGTGGGGATACCTCAATGGCATTGATCAGCACTTCGCCCAAGTCTTTAGGGGTTACATTGATCCAATTTTCACCCTCATCGGTAGTGTAGTGTACCAAGCCATCGTCACTGCCTACCCACAGCTCCCCTTTACGATGTGGAGAGCAGGCTAGGTAGCTGATGGTGTTGTAGTTTTCGCCGCCAGCGCCTTCATTGGTGTAGGGGGTGCCTCCAAGTCCTTGCTTTTCTTCCTCATTGCGCGTAAGGTCGCCACTAATAGGAGTCCAGCTGAGGCCTTCGTCGGTAGTGCGGAGAACGGCATTGGCGGCATGGTAAATTACGCTGGGATCGTGTGGGGAAGCGACGAGCGGGGCATTCCAATTGAAGCGATATTTCATGGTCTTGGGCAGTGTAGCTAAGCCCACTACCGGATAGGCCATGATGTCTTTTTTCATCTCCGTAGCACGGTCGTATACCGAAATGTTCCCTTGATAGCTGCCCCCATAGATTTTTGCTGGATCGTCGGGATCAAAAGCTAAGAAAGCACTTTCGCCACCTGCCACAGGGTACCAATCTTGCCCACTAATACCTGCATCAAAAGTGCGGCTGGCAATGGCGATGGTGGAATTATCTTGCTGCCCACCATATATGTGGTAGGGGAATTGATTGTCGGTAATCACGCGATAGAACTGCGCGGTAGGCTGATTGCCTTGAGACGACCAGCTTTTTCCTCCATTGAAAGTGATGCATGCTCCTCCATCATTTGCTAAGATGATATTATCGGGGTTCTTAGGATTAATCCACATATCGTGCTGATCGCCATGGGGATTCGCGATGCGTTTGAAGGTTTTTCCTCCATCGCCTGAGCGCAGCATAGGCGCATTGAGCACATATACCGTCTCTTCATCTACTGGATCTGCAAATATTTCGATATAGTACCAGGCACGGGCTACCGTTACGCGATCTTTAGTGGTTTGTACCCAAGTATCGCCGCCGTCTGTTGATTTGAATACACCGCCGTTCTCTGCCTCTACATTGGCGTACACTAGATCAGGATTCGCTCTCGAAACACTAACCGCCGTTTTACCCATTTCCTCAGGCAGTCCCCCTTGCAACAAGGTCCAATTTTCGCCTCCATCTACTGACTTATAAATACCAGAACCCTCTCCCCCACTGCGCACCTGCCATGGCTTACGAATGTGATCCCACATACCGGCATAGAGAATTCTTGGATTATGCATATCCATAGATAGATCAGAAGCCCCCGTTAAGGAATTGATAAATAGCGTACGTCTCCACGTTTTTCCACCGTCGGTAGACTTGTATATGCCCCGCTCTTCACTTGGCCCATGCACAGCGCCCTGCACTGCTGCATAGACGACATCAGGATTTTGGGGGTGTATTTGTATCGCTGCAATATGCCTTGAAGCAGGCAAGCCCAAATGGCTCCAGGTCTTACCACCATCATCTGAGCGGTAGATGCCGTCGCCATGCGAAGTCATCACCCCACGTACGGCATGCTCCCCCATGCCCACATAGATGATATTCGGATTGGCTTCAGCCACTGCAATGGCTCCCACCGATCCAGTATTCAAAAATCCGTCAGAAATATTTTCCCAGCAAATACCGGCGTCTGTTGTTTTCCAAACGCCCCCTCCGGTAGTCCCCATATAATAGGTCATGGGATCAGTCGGATGGCCCGAAACCGCTACACTGCGCCCACCCCTAAACGGCCCAACATTGCGCCATTCGAGATCACTGTAGTAAGCGGGATTAAACATCCCTTGTTCGGAACCATAAATAGAAGATGCTCCTTGTGCATGAAGGAAAATAGTAAATAGACAGGCGACTGTAGATAGCATGAAATAGCGAGATAAGTAGGCAGTCGCTCTAAGACTCCACCTGTTCATGTGTTTCATTTTCTTACCTTTTTGCCAATACCCTTAGTGTGCCAGGTATTGATAGCAGGTGTGATGTGATAGTTTTCTCAGTTGGACAAATATACTACCAAAAATGCTAAAACGTACAGATCATCACACATTTTGCTGTGAATGAATGAACTTTCCATTACATATTAAAATAATGGATAAATGTGGGGAGGTATATGTTGTTCATTACCCAGCAAGAGGTGGTAGTGTCACCTATGCTTTTTCTCACTATACAGACAAGTATTTTCTAATACGTAAAGGCAAGAAGAAAGTTTCAAAAAAATAATTTTTATTGGGGCGTGCCCCCTTTTGCTCACTTCGCCTAAGCGCTTTCAGCAAAAGGGGTCCGGCTCTCCGGCACTCTTCCGCCTGAAGCGGATTCAAACAACGCCTTCGATCCGTCACGCACCAGGCACGCCTATCCTATTTCGAAACCTGCACTACCTTCCCCAATTCAGGCGACCAGCGATTGTACTCCATGATTTAAATCCTCCGGCTTGCCCAAAACCTTGGAGGTTTTTCCAAGCGCACACCTGTCAACCTCCAAGGTTTAAGCTCGTCAGGATTTAAGACGCAGAAATTTGCAAATTCCATAACCTCAAACGTTAAAATTTTACGATTCCCCGGCAGCAATACCATTTGCAGTAAGCAGCGACCGCATTCGTATACTTGCCTGCATTTAATAGTACCTTAATCTTCGACCTGCTCAGTCGGTGTTTTGGGTTCACCAAAAGGAACATCCAGCGTGATATGCCGATAAATCATCAGACCTAAAAGCAATACAATGACGACCAAGCCAAAAAGCGAAAATTTCCAGCCCCATATATTGCCAGGATAATGCTCTTCCCAGTTTTCAGAGCGTTTTTGCTGTTCTTTCCAGAAATGTGCCATGTGCAAACGTATTTTTTAATGGATAGTAGCGTAAGGTCACAACAAAAGTCGTGATTTATGAATATTAAATATAATGTCTGCTCTTTAGAAGCGTTTTTATTTTTAATTTGGTTTTCGTTTAAATATCAGGAGCAATGAAGAAATACGGTCTACTTATTGGATGTTCAATTCTAAGCGCCTTATTAGCAGTTTTTGTGTATCGTTTAGTGGAACCTCCTCAAGAAGTGATTGTTCGAGAGACCATACCCGCGCGCTACACAAACTTTTCGGAAGACCAGCTTAGCGAGCTTCCCACTCGTACGTTCCTCTCCTCTTCTCCCACTAATTTCACCTCCGCTGCACAAAGTGTAACCCCTGCGGTAGTGAATATCAAAACCTCGCAGGGAGGAGGTAGTTTTGATTTTTTCAGTAGTGCATCAATGGGTACTTCAACGGGTTCTGGTGTCATTATTTCGCCGGACGGCTATATCGTTACGAACAACCATGTTATTGAAGATGGCGAAGAAGTTTCCGTTACCCTCAATGACAAACGAGAGCTTGAAGCTGAAATTATTGGAGTTGATCCATCCACTGATTTGGCGCTGCTCAAGGTGGATGCTAGAAGGCTTCCGCATATCCAATTTGGCAATAGCGACTCGCTACTGGTAGGAGAATGGGTATTAGCTGTCGGCAATCCCTTCAACTTAGAATCGACGGTCACAGCAGGCATTGTGAGTGCCAAGGGGCGGAGTATTGACATTTTGGAAGGCCAAGACCGCATCGAATCCTTCATTCAGACCGATGCAGCAGTGAATCCGGGCAACAGTGGTGGCGCCTTAGTGAATACCAACGGGGAGCTTATCGGCATCAACACGGCTATCATCACCCGCTCTGGCCGCTACGAGGGCTACTCCTTTGCTGTGCCCGCCAATTTAGTACGCAAGGTCATCCGCGATCTGCGCGATTTTGGCATAGTACAGCGAGGCATTCTAGGCGTTTTTATTGATGAAATGAATAGCGAATTGGCTGCCGATCTCGGCCTCAATGCCGTGGAGGGCGTCTACATCAAGCGCGTTACCCCAGGCAGTGGTGCCGATGAAGCAGGCTTAAAAAAAGGAGATGTCATAGTAGGTATCAATACCCTGAATATCAAGACTATGCCACAGATGCAAGAGCAGCTCGGGCAGTTCCGCCCCGGCAATACCATCACTATCCAGTACATCCGAAGAGGCAAGCGCAAAAAAGCAAAAGTAACCCTTAAAAATCGCTCCAATAGCACCTCTATCGTCACCGCCAAAGAAGAAGATGTATTGCGCGACCTCGGCTTCGAGCTGCGCAACCTTACCAAAGAAGAGCGCATCCGCCTAGATACCGAAGGCGTAAAAGTCATCAGCATCTATCGAGGCAGCAAGATCGAACGCACCAACATGGACCCTGGCTACATCATCACCCACGTCGATAGCGACCGCATTGACGACGTCGACCAGTTCATCCAAAAACTAAAAGGTGCCAGCGGCAAAATTATGCTAGAGGGTATTTATGAAAATTATCCCGGCGAGTATTACTATGCGTTTTCGTTGGAGTAGAGGGAGGAAGGGAGGACGGAGGAAAGGAGGATGGGGGACGTGCGCGTTTGGGCCTTGGCTTTTTTAATCATATTGATAAAACATTACACCGTTTAATAAATACTACTTATGAGAAATATATCGGACATACAAACAACCAACAGTTCCAAAGCCAACCACCCAAGACACACCCTCCAACCTCCTTTCCTCCATCCTTCCCCCATCCTTCGTCCCCCGTCCCCCCTTACTCCATCCTCCGTCCCCCTTTCCTCCATCCCCCTTCCTCCCAAACCCCTAAACCCCTAAACCCTCAAACTAACAACACAACCATGAGCAAAATAGACCTTGAAAAAAGTAAGAACGAAGATAGCATGAAGCTACTCTTAGCCCGGCTCCGCCACCGCTTGGAAAAAATAAAACTGGGAGGTGGAGAGAAAAAAATCGATAAACTCCATAAGAAAGGGAAGATGACTGCTCGGGAGCGCATCCAATACTTGATTGATGAGGATCAACCTTTTTTTGAGATCGGGGCCTTTGCAGGCTATGGGATGTATGAAGAGTATGGCGGCTGCCCAGCAGGCGGAGTAGTAATAGGGATTGGCTATGTGAGTGGTCGGCAGTGTATGATTGTAGCGAACGATGCGACTGTAAAGGCGGGGGCATGGTTTCCGATAACGGGGAAGAAAAACCTACGAGCGCAGGAGATCGCCATGGAGAACCGACTACCGATTATCTATTTGGTAGATAGCGCGGGGGTATTTTTGCCGATGCAAGATGAGATCTTTCCCGATAAGGAGCACTTTGGACGTATTTTTAGGAATAATGCCCGGCTGTCGAGTATGGGTATTCCGCAGATAGCGGCTATCATGGGTAGCTGTGTGGCGGGAGGGGCGTACCTACCAATTATGTCAGATGAAGCGCTGATTGTAGAAGGGACTGGCTCTATTTTTTTAGCAGGGCCCTACTTGGTGAAGGCAGCTATTGGAGAAGATGTGGATAAAGAAACCCTGGGTGGCGCTACCACGCAATCGGAACTTTCTGGGGTGACCGATTATAAAATGCCTGATGATCCGACTTGCCTCGATACCATCAAAGAGCTGGTGGATAAATTTGGCCATTTTGAAAAGGCGGGTTTTGATCGCGTGGAAGCGGTGCCACCTAAGACGGATCCTACCGAACTGTATAGCCTCCTACCAGAACTCCGCACCAAGCCTTATAAAACAGACGAGTTACTGAAGGCATTAGTGGATGACTCCAAGCTTACCTATTACAAAAAAGGCTATGGAAAGACGATTTCTTGCGCTTATGCACGCATTGACGGATGGGCGGTAGGTATTGTGGCCAATAACAGAGAAGTAGTTAAAAATGCAAAGGGAGAAATGCAATTTGGAGGGGTTATCTACTCTGATTCCGCAGATAAAGCTACGCGCTTCATCATGAACTGCAATCAGAAACGTATTCCCTTAGTATTCTTACATGATGTGACTGGGTTTATGGTAGGAACACGCTCAGAGCACGGTGGAATTATCAAGGATGGAGCAAAGATGGTGAACGCAGTATCGAACTCTACTGTTCCTAAGTTCAGCATTATCATGGGAAACTCTTATGGCGCTGGCAATTACGCGATGTGTGGGAAGGCTTATGACCCACGTTTAATTGTGGCCTGGCCAACGGCTAAGATTGCAGTGATGGGGGGAGCACAGGCGGCAAAGGTATTGCTTCAGATTCAGAAAGCTTCTTTGAAGGCTAAAGGTGAAGCACCATCTGAAGCAGAAGAAAAAGCATTATTAGACGACATCCAATCGCGCTACGATGAGCAAACGACTCCTTATTATGCTGCTGCGCGTTTGTGGGTAGATGCCATTATTGATCCAATCAAAACCAGAGAAGTGATTTCCATGGGGATTGAGGCTGCTAATAATGCGAAGGTGGCCCCTTTCAATGCTGGCGTTTTGCAAACTTAAACCAATACGAACTCATGGAAGAAAGCAAGAATACCCAAGGAAAATGGCTTAAGCGGTTGAAACAAATGGGCTGGGCTGCCTTCTTTTTCTTTCTCTTAAAAGGATTGTTGTGGCTAGCGGTATTCTTTGGGCTGGGTAAATATTTCTTTGGAGGAGCCTAAAATTTGTCAGTCTGAAAGGCTATGCGTAAATTTTGCTGGCAAAATCCAAAAATTTATGCGTTTAGTTGTAATTCTCTTGCTCGTTGTTGCCTCCTGTTGGGTAGCCGTAGCACAGCCTGCCGTCCCTATCGTTTTTAATAATCCCTCTTTCGAAGATGAGCCGCAGCACAGCCGCCCTCCGCTTGGCTGGTTCGATTGTAGTGCCACTAAGATGTCGCCTATCGATACCCATCCTTCTGGTGCTTTTGGAGTAGAGAAACTACCTGCTGACGGAAATTCTTATGTGGGAATGGTGATCCGCGACAACTATACCTGGGAGCGCTTTGGGCAGCAGCTACCCCAAGCACTAGTTGCAGGGCAAGCCTATACGTTTGATGTAGCCTTGGGGCAATCTAGATTTTATCTTTCTACCAGCATGCGTACGCAGTTGCGCACCAATTTTGTAGCGCCAGTTGTACTGCGTGTTTGGGGTGGGTATAAAAATTGCAATTGTGCGGCTCTGCTAGCACTCTCTCCGCCTATTAACCATTTCGACTGGCGCTCCTATCAATTCAAATTTATCGCAGATTTACCTTATACACACATTACTTTTGAGGCTTACTACGTGGATGAGGAGCTCGCACGAAAGCAGAATGGACACCTTCTAATGGATCAACTTTCCCCCATCTATCCACTCCAAGAAAATAAAGCTGATCCCATGCCGCTGGCTGTAATGACTCCAAAGACATATGACCAAACAAGGCTATCGAGCTTTATAAAAGAGCAAGGACAACGTATTAAAATCAATAATTCTCAGCTTTTCTTAGAGCAACATACCTTTTTAGACCCCCAGGAACGACAATGGGTAAGCAATCAGTTCGTCTGGGAAATTGGCCAACAACTCCTACAGCATCCCACCCAGCAATTAATTATTGCAATTGATCGTGAAACCTTCATCTTTGAATCCTTAAAACAACAACTCACCCAGCAACTCGTTGATATTGGCTTATACCCTGAGAAGGATTTCATCATAAAAAAATGGAAGAAGAAATACCGCAAACAAAACTGGCTGTGGCCCATAAAAGAAGAAGGAATTAGTATGAGAATAGAGACTTATTAGTAGTTTTTATGCTTGCGCAAATGGAGAATTCTCGATAATTTACTGGTTAACCATTTTTTATCCGTTTTATGAAAGCTATGAAGACTATTCTCCCGACATTCCTGTTCTTCCTTGCCTGCTGTGGGCTATGGGCCCAAAACCCAGACGTTATCCTTACTAATAATTCTTTTGAAGACACACCAGGAACCGGCATCGTCCCCAAGGGCTGGTTCAACTGTGGCTTTGAAGCAGAAACACCACCCGACTTGCACCCCACTGCGGTATATGATATTGGGATGAGTGCTCACCATGGCAATACCTTTGTAGGAATGGTGATCCGCGATAATGGGACTTGGGAGGGCTTGGGCCAAGAGCTCCTGACGCCCCTCATCGAAAACCAATGTTATACGCTTTCTTTTTATGCTGCTCGCTCCGAAACGATGGAGAGTTTGAGCCGTATGACAGACGAACTGGTTAATTACAATGTACCTGCAGTCGTTCAAATCTGGGGTGGGCACGACGAGTGCGAGCAGCGGGAACTGCTTGGTGAGTCTTTCCCCATTGAGAGTACCGAGTGGGAACAATATGAATTTGTGCTGTTTCCGTCGGATACCTTTCGTTTTATCACGATTGAGGCCTACTATCAGCGAGAGTATCCCGAAGCTTATAATGGTAATGTATTGATTGATCATTTTTCTGATCTGAAAGCCGTTCCATGCGATTCAATCGCTACGATCTTAGCTGATGTACCGCCGACAGACTCTACCAATATTTCTTTCGAAAAAATGATAATTGAAGCGAGCTCGTCCTCTGACCAGTTAGAAGAGATCATTCTTGAAAATGCAGGAGCTATCCGATTTGAGTTCAATAATGAGTTGTACACGACCTTCTTCGAAAACTCGGAGGGTGATTTGGTAGGTCAAAATCCTGGGGTGTACAAAATTGCTAAGGCGGCCTTGGGACTGCCTGATGTCAAGCTAAAGTTTGCCTTGGCTGCCTACAGCGATGTTGGGTATGAAAAACGCAAAGCCGTATTACTCAATGCTCTTCAATCACTTGGCCTCAGCTTGGAACAACTGACTATTGTGCGACAGCAGACTGGTGTAGAGCAGGAGGCCTGGCTCTGGCAAGATAGTGGGGCCGAAGCATGGGTAAAAGTGCTGGAATAAGCCTACTTTTGCGATATGAAATACATCGCAAAAACACTAGCTGGCCTCGAAGAGGTGCTGATGCAAGAATTGGAGGCTATCGGAGCTACTGACATCCAGAAAGGTACGCGAGTAGTCTATTTCGAAGGTGATTTAAAGATCTTATATCGAGCTAACTATGAGCTTAGAACATCCATCCGAATTTTAGCAGAGCTGACGCGCTTCAAGGCCTTCGATGAAAATGTGCTCTACCGCGAGATCAAAAAAATCAACTGGTCCGACTACCTCAGTCTCGAACAGACCTTTGCCATTGATGCCGTAGTACACTCCAAACAATTTACCCACTCTAAATATGTGGCCCTAAAAACGAAAGACGCCATTGCCGATCAGTTCCGCGAGCGCCAAGGAAAACGCCCTAGTGTCAATCCACGGACGCCCGATGTGCGCATTCATGTGCATATTTCGCAAACTCAATGTACCGTATCATTAGACAGCAGTGGCGATTCACTGCATAAGCGAGGCTATCGTACCGAGACTTTGGCAGCGCCTATAAGTGAGACCCTAGCAGCGGGGATGATTTTACTTTCTGGCTGGAACAAAGATTGTGCACTGATCGACCCCATGTGTGGCTCTGGTACTATTATTATCGAAGCCGCTATGATTGCCTACAATATTCCGCCCCAGCGGCATCGCACTCGCTTTGGCTTTATGCAATGGGCAAATTTTGATAAAAACCTTTGGGAACAAGTGGTAGAAGAAGCTAACAGCAAAATAACCGACTTTGAGCATCCACTATTGGCATTTGACAAAGATTTCAAAGCCATGAAAGTAGCTTCTCAGAATGTGATTAATGCTGAATTAGAAGGAAAGGTGAGCGTGCGGAAGAAAAAATTTGAAAAGCTAGAGCGGCCAGCGGAGCGCGGTTTTATTATCATGAACCCGCCCTATGACGAGCGACTGACCTTGAGTGTTATTGAAGACTTGTATAAAATGATCGGTGATCGGCTCAAACAAGAATTTAATGGCTACGAAGCTTGGATCATTTCTTCCAACAAAGAAGCACTAAAACATGTTGGGCTGCGACCTTCTAGCAAGCGAACCTTGTTTAATGGGAAGTTAGAATGTAAATTTCATAAATACGAACTCTATGCAGGTACAAGGCGTGCAACTTAATCGATTATTGGTATTCATTTTCTTAATGAGTTGCGGTAGCGTATTGCTATATGGGCAATCGGCTATTCAACTAAGTGGAAAATCACTAATCGAGCTGCGCAGAACCACCATCGAACTTGCTGATCTCAATTGGAGTCGCCCGCTGTTTGGCCCCACTACATGGGCAGCTACCTCTACTTCTGTGGAAGCCTCGCCTTTCTTGTCCAGTCAAATACTCCGCCCCAACCATACGCCCAATGCTTACAGCTATCAAGACTTAGCTTTTTTCTGTAAGCTGGAAGTGCAAATGGAGAAGAAAGCTCGATTCCCCATCAAATTTAGGCTGGGAGAAGTGCAGTATGTGGATAAGCTCGAAGGAAAAATTAGGCCTTTAAACCAAATCGAATAGGTCAGTTACTCCAATGGTACGATCGACATTAAATGCTTCGGCGTAATCAAAATTGGCAGCACGACCATAAGCCGCGCCCTTTGCTTTCAAAAAATCCATAAAGCTTTTACTGGAAATCGGTGACGATAATTCTTCTTTATATTCCTCTGCATCTGGCACATAAAACTGGGAGCGAAAGGCCTTCACCAGCTCCATCTTCTGATCAATATACGGCGTAATATCTACTACAAAGTCAGGTTCCAAGTTGCGATCCTGGATGTAGTGATACAATGCTTTGGGCCGCCAACGTTCTTGGAGTTGCCCGTTGCTACCGTAGGTAGGAATTTTCACCAAACCTGCGTAAAAGCAAGCATCGGCAGTGAGTTTAGCAGCGCGGCCATGGTCGGGATGGCGATCACCCAGTGCATTGGCTAAAATAATATCCGGCTGATACGTCCGTATGACTTGAATAATCTTCTTGATATTGTCCGGATTGTGTTGAAAAAAACCATCTGCCATACCCAAGTTCACCCGAAAGGCAGCCCCCATGAGCTTAGCTGCTGCCTGCGCTTCCTGGTCACGTATCTCCGCTGTCCCTCGCGTCCCCAGCTCTCCCCTGGTCAAATCAACTAATCCAACTATTTTGCCCTGAGCAATATGCCGCAATAGCGTACCACTACAACTCAACTCCACATCATCGGGATGCACCCCAATTGCCAAAATATCTACCTTCATGAAATGCTTAATTTTTAGGCTTTGCGCACTAAACGCGGTTTCTGTGCTTCGCTCCTAGCCAGATCAAACTGCTGCACATATACATTCTTATGCTCATCTAGATAGGTCAACTCCAACCAAAAATCGGGGCGAATCTGATCCAAGGAATTCACTTCTAGCAGCACCCCATATTCTTTATGCTGCTCCATCTCGTGTCCTGCAACCACATTACGCACCAGAATATCACTGCGCCCTTTCACCACTAGCGTACTCAGCGTCCCCTTTTTACCCGTATTCCGAATCACAAAATTGGCGTCTTTACCGAGCGGCGCTACCTGAAAAGCTCGAAGCTCAAAGGTAGGCGCTTCTGGCAATGCCTTTTTACCCTTAGCACGAGCGGGCTTACCTTTACGACGACGAAACAGGCGGGGCACAATGAGTAGCAGCAGAAACGTAACGCCAATCACGATCCAGTGCTCCATGCTCAAAGATGCAGCCAGTTCTTTGGCCTTTGGCCACCATTCTTCTAAAAACCGTTGTTGAAATTCTTCCATAAAGTGTCTGTCGTCGTTTTACTTCAACTATGGATATGATTGTTGCCCCAGTAGAACAGCAGGCATGTCAAAGTGTTTTATATCGCCGTAAATGTACCAAAAATGTGCAAACCAATAAGCTATGCAACGATGAGCTGTTTCCTGTAATACCATAGAAACCATAGCAACACCAATACGCTCAGTATCGACCCTTCAAAACCAAAATCTCCCCCAGTCAGCCATGCTGGCCCTGCTAATTCTTGCTGAATCAATGAATACGTTTTATTCCCGCTTACTTCAAAGCCATAAATAATACCCTGAAAGTAGTTCCACGCAAAGTGTAGCATGGTAGGGAACCACAGATTGCGGCTTTCCAAATAAGCAATCCCCAGTATCACCCCTGCTAGAATGATATTGAGAATACCAATAAAAGAGACATTCGCATTGGGAACATGCAGAAAGCCGAAAATCAAGGAAGAGACAATCAGCGCAATCTTAGTATTGAAGTGTCGCTCAAACATATTCATAATGTACCCCCTCAGTAGTACCTCTTCAAAGGCTGCCGCCAAAAATAAAAACAAGGCCCAAGTCAAAAGCGAACCCGCTAAAAAGTCTACAGCTGCAATCTTTACCCAACCAAACAAAAACAACACCAAAAAACCAAGCGTCACCATGCCTGCCCCCCATATAAAACCCACTAAAGAGCTCCTCCCCGATTGCCGCATCGTAAATCCAGCCCAGCTAAGTGGCTTTTTCTCTATATATCGACAAAAAAAGAACGTAACTAATATACTGGCTATAAGTGCCATCCCCCAAGTGATGATAAGTACCCAAATATTCCCCTCGCTCAAATCTCCTTTCGAAATAGATTCATTCTGCCCCTGGAAAACCATCCCTAGCGGAGCAATTAAGCCCAACGAAATAAGGATCACGGCTACTCCATAAGCAATGAGTTTTATGGCACTCCATCCGATAGACTTGAGTAGACTATCCTTTTCAGGAAGTATTTCAGGTGAGCTATTAGTTGGTTCCATATCGATTCCAATTGAAGTGTTGACCAAGCCGGTCTTCTAAAATTTGGTTGTAAGGTGCAAAAAAGTGGCGTAGCTCGCTACTAATGGGTTCGGGCAGCCTCTTGGGTGGTGCTTGGTTGTAGCGCTTTTCGAGTTCGGACGCAAAGTCAAAAGGGGTTAGGCCCAAAAACGTGGTCACCCGATTCATTATTGCCATTCCTTGCTCCACCCCTTCCAGTGCTTCAGTGGGGATCACCAATAGCTGCTCCTTTGGAAATACCCGCCACCACTTTTCTAGTTGCTGAATATATAAGCTGGGGCTTAAAATTGGCGATTGCTTCCCTTTCATTACCTGCTCCATCGCTTGGCGCATATCCCAGTCAAAGTTCGTTAGTGCCTGCGTGGGCCGGCCTTCGGCCTTAAATCGGCTTATCATGCGGTAGTGAGAGTAGGTGCGTGCGACAGGTTCTCGCAAAAGCACAATCAATCGAATATCTGGCAATCTTTGTTTCACAGCTCTCGGATGGGCCTCATAAAATGTATTCGCACTCGCCTCCCCCGTAACGTAGTCGATTCCAGCAGCACGATCAAAATGTACTTCTTCATGGTATAAATTCCCCGACTTATCTAGCTCCGGCCAATGCATAACTAATGGTGATTGTTGTCCTTTCACTGGAAAAAGCGCTTGGTATTTTTTCCACTCCAGTTGCCGCTTCCACCAAGGTTTCGTAAAATACTGCGGCTCCTTCACAGCACAGGGCAGCACCTGCGGATGTGCCAGCAAGTAGCGGTAGAGCGAGGAGGTACCACACTTGCGTTCACCAATGATAAAAAAGTGGGGACTCAAATATTCCATCTAGGACTCGATTTTTACCTATCTTCTCCTTCAAAAGCACGAATTGGGATGAAAACTACCCACGAAGAAGCCGTCAGCCAGTACTACGACAATAATACCCGTTTTTTTCTGAAGCGCGGTGCTCATGCCCAAACTTTTAATATCCACCAAATGCTTTGGGCCCCTGAAGTACGCACCAAGCTCGAAGCCATCCAATATTCTAATCATCTCATTGCACAACAAGCCCAGCAGATAAATGCCAAGCAATTGCTCGACTTGGGCTGTGGCATAGGCAGCTCTATCCACTATTTGGCGAAAGCCCTCCCCCACTCCTACCTCCAGGGCATCACCATCAGCCAGGAGCAAGCCACCCTAGGTACTAGCCAGCTACAAAAGTACCAGTTGAGCAACCGCTGCACCATCACACAGGGCAGCTTCCAAGCACTTCCTTCATCGATCTCGTCCATCGATCTAGCCTACGCCATCGAATCCTTTGTGCATAGTCCTGACGCAGGCACCTTCTTTGAGCAAGTCAGTAGCTGCCTTTCGGCAAATGGTACATTAGTATTGATTGATGATTTTCTGGGTCCTCATGCTTTACAGCAAAAACCGCTTGTCCAGCGCTTTGAGCAAGGCTGGCTGTTGGGTAGTTTACTCTCGGTAGAAGACGTAGAAGCTTTAGCAGACAGCGTAGGCTTAGAACTCAGTTCAAACACACAACTCACCCACTGGCTCCCACTAAAGCGCTGGCGCGACCATTTTATTCGACTGTACATCAATATGCTGGATCGCTTTCAGCGCCATGATCTCTATTTCAAATCGCTGCGGGGAGGCGATGCGCGCTGGCAGGGCCTGCGCACCGGCGTTTTCGAGTACCGAATGCTCATGTTCCAAAAGAAATAATTCTTCACAAATTTCCTGCATTATCCGTGAGATTGCCTACTTTGGATTTCAGTAACAGTCAAAGAATAACTTCTCGATTTATGGCTGGCTCTTTTGCTCTAATACTGCGTTGAAAAGCCTCGCCGATGCTGGGCATCGTCTACGTTTTTCGCCTTGTCTTAGAGCAAAATCTCCTTGCCAAAATGCGGAACTTATTCTTTGTCTGTTACTTAGTAACAGACAAAAAACAATGAAATCCTACCTCCTATGGAAGACTATGGTATCCTCTCACTGATTCCTCCCGTTGTAGCTATCCTATTAGCCATCTTGACCAAGCAAGTATTCGTCTCCCTACTGTTCGGCATTTGGCTAGGTTGGGTCATCATTGATGATTGGAATCCCCTAAAAGGTAGCTTTGATACCATCCAAGCCTTAGTGGATGTCTTTCAAGATCCAGGCAATACTCGAACGATCATGTTCTGCGCCCTGGTGGGTGCGCTTATCATTTTCATCCAGCGTTCGGGTGGTGTAGAAGGATTTATTCGCCATGTCAATCGCCTGCTACAACGCTATGAAAAGAAGAAATCAGGCAGCAATAAAATCGTAGTACAACTACTAGCATGGCTGACGGGCTTGCTCATCTTTGTTGAATCCAGCATCTCTGTACTCACCGTTGGCGCCCTATACCGCCCCGTATTTGATAAACTAAAAATCTCCCGCGAAAAACTAGCTTATATCGCCGATTCTAGCTCTGCCCCTTCTAGCATCCTAATCCCCTTCAATGGTTGGGGCGCTTTCATCATGTCGCTCCTAGTCGCCGAAGGCTTTGACGATCCTTTCGCTACCCTACTCCAATCAGCGGGCTACAACTTCTACCCTATCCTAGCCCTTATCTTTGTATTAGTCATCATATTCCGCAACAAAGATTTCGGCCCCATGGCCAAGGCAGAACAACGCGTACAAACCACCGGCAAACTCCACGAAGATAATGCCCAGCCCATGATCTCTGACGAACTAACCGACGTGCAAACCAAAGCAGGCGTCCCCCCCAAAGCATTCAATATGGTGATCCCCATCCTTGTTATGGTACTTATGATGCCTATTATGCTCGCCTCCACCGGCTGGGAAACCGCCCTCCAAAAGCTCCCCAATGCCAGTACCAGCGAACAACTCTTCTACGCCATTGGCCAAGGCTCTGGCTCCACTGCCGTCCTCATCGCCGTCATCACTTCCATCCTTTTTGCCATGGTCTTCTACGGTATCCAGCGCATCATGAGCCTCAAAGAAATGGTCGACCTTACCCTAAAAGGCATCTCCGGCATGATTCCACTAGCCCTACTCATGCTTATGGCTTTCGCCATCGGCGCCGTCTGTAAAGAAATGAAAACTGGCCAATACGTAGCCAATGTAGCTAGTGCCTGGCTTTCTCCTGGCTTTGTTCCCTTCATCGTCTTCATCGTCAGCTGCTTCATCGCCTTTTCAACGGGCACTTCCTGGGGCACCTTCGCCATCATGATCGCCATCGCTGTCCCCATGGCCCGACAAATGGAGGCGGATATCTACATCACCATAGCTGCTGCCCTCGGCGGAGGCGTCTTTGGCGACCACTGCTCCCCTATTTCAGACACTACTATCCTCTCTTCCATGGCTTCCGCCACCGATCATATCGACCATGTAAAGACACAGTTTCCCTATGCGTTTACAGTGGGTGTGTTGTCAGCCTTGCTATACTTGGTTATTGGGTTTTGGGGGTGAGGGGGGAGGAGGGATGGAGGACGAATTTTGCACGAACTTATTGCTGTTTGGTTTTGGGGTTTCAGGGTTGGGGAGTTGAGGGGTAGCACAGCCATAGCCCTTAGGTGTCCCTTAAGTGCCTTAGGTGGTTCAAAAAAAGCCAAGCCCAAACGCGCACGAAAGCACAGCCATAACCCTTATGTGCCCCTCAAGTGCCTCAAGTGGTTCAATAAAAGCCATGCCCAAACGCGCACGAAAGCACAGCCATAACCCTTATGTGCC